>DASRCB010000148.1:0-2184 GCA_035653295.1 Bryobacteraceae bacterium | reverse complement strand
GAAGTTCGACGGACTGATCACGTTTGCCGCGGGACAGACGTTTCCGGGAGGCGGTGGCGGGACCATCACGGCGGTGAATGCGGGCGCGGGGCTCGCCGGTGGCGGGACGAGCGGCAGCGTGAGTCTGGGGCTGCAGAGCTGCGCCAGCGGGCAGGAACTGCAATCGACGGGCGCAGGCTGGGCGTGCGTGGTTCCGGCCAACGGAACCATCACCGCCGTGAACGCCGGCACGGATCTGACCGGCGGCGGAACAGGCGGCTCGGTCACCCTGAATGTGGATACGTCGAAGGTGCCGCAGTTGGGCGCTGCGAACTCGTTTACCGCGCCGCAGTCCATCAACGCCGGCGCCGTAATCAGCAGCGGGCTGGCGGTCACCGGCGGAAGCGCGGCGTTCGGAGGCAATGGCGTGTCGAGTTACGGAGGCAATGGAAACGGCAATGCTGCCGGAGCAGGCCTGTACGGATTGGGAGGCAACGCGACTGGCTCGTATGGCGGAGACGGCATCGATGCCTACGGAGGTACGAGCGATCAATCCGGCGAAGGCGGATACGGAATCCTGGCAGTAGCCGGCAAAGATACGAATAACGTGCCCAGCTACGGAGCATGGATCGAAGGAAAGATCTACACGCACAGCGGTGGTGATATCAATAATCCGCAATTGTCTGTTGGGCAGGACACGACCAACGATTACGATCGCCTCCGGTTCTCGGTGGCCAATGCGGCGAGCTACTGGGATATCGCCATGGGTCCGGGAACCCAGCCGGTGCTGAACATCTACCGTTCCGATACCGGGAACGTAATGTCCCTCGTGCCGGGGGACGCGACCAACCTCATGGTGATGTCCAACGGAGCGCGCCTGACCAAAGGCGGGGTGTGGACCAATAACTCCGACAGGAATCTGAAAACGGATTTTCGCGCTGTGAGCGGCGCGGAAGTGCTGCGGCGGCTCGACGCCATGCCCATCACCAACTGGAGTTATAAGACCGAGGGTGAGGGCGTGCGTCACATCGGACCCATGGCCCAGGATTTTGCCGCCGCTTTCCGCGTGGGCAGCGACGACACGCATATCACCACCGTTGACGAGAGCGGCGTCGCGCTCGCCGCCATTCAGGAGCTTTACCGCGAGAACCAGCAGCTCCAGCGCGACAACCAGGAGTTGAAGGCCGCCGTCACGGCGCTTCAGGCGCGCGTGGAACAGCGCAGGCCGTCGCATCCGCACAGGCGCCACTCTCAGGCCACCGTTCGGTTCTGAGCGGACCGCGAAAACATCTTCGACGAGCAACGAGCGGAGGAGGATATGGTGATGCGTGTGTGCGTAATGTGCTGCGCTTCGTTTCTGTTTATTTCCGGGGTTCGTGCGCAGGTGAGCGTTCCCCATCTTGTGAACTTCAATGGCGCGGTGCGCGACGCCACGGGCCAGCCGCTGGCCGGTCCGCAGGCGCTGACCTTTTCCATTTACGCCGATACGACCAGCCGCACGCCGCTGTGGCAGGAAACGCAAAGTGTCCAGACCGACGAACAGGGCCGCTACACGGTCCATCTCGGCGCGGCCACGGCGAACGGCATTCCGCTCGAGCTGTTCACCTCGAGCCAGCCGCTGTGGCTCGGTGTGCAGCCGCAGACCACCGGCGCGGCGGAGCAGCCGCGCGTGCTGCTGGTCTCGGCGCCATACGCGCTGAAAGCCGCGGATGCCGATACCCTGGGCGGCAAGCCGGCATCGGCGTTCGTCACGCGCGAGGCAGTGAGGGCGACCGGCGGAGAGAGCCTGGCGGCGGCCGGAACGCACTCGCGTGAGACGATCGGCGTCACATCCACGGTCGGAGGCGCGGGCACCGCGGGCTACATCCCGGTGTGGACCGACAGCGCCGACATCGGTGACTCGGTGCTGTTTCAGGCGGGCACGAAGATCGGGCTGGGCACCACGACGCCTTCCTACGATTTCGATCTGTACAAGAGCCAGAACCAGGACACGGTGTTCGAGGTCCGCAATCCGAACGTGGGCAGCGCCTCGCGCGCCAATCTGCGGCTGCTGTCCGATTCGGCGCTGTTCTCGCTGATTGCGGGCAGCGTGGCCAACGGCGGCGGCCTTTATTTTCAGGGCCAGGGGGACACCATGATGGCCTTCCAGCAGATTGCGAACGCGCCGATCAGCTTCTATACCGACAACCTCGAGCGCATGCGCGT
>DASRCB010000147.1:0-11009 GCA_035653295.1 Bryobacteraceae bacterium | reverse complement strand
AATCAAATTCGTAGAATCCCTGGTTGTCCCGAAAAGCCGCGCCACGGCGGCCGTTCACAGATACCCAGACGCGCCCGTCGCGGATTCTCATCACCAGTGCCCCCGGGGGCGCATCGGCGTCCACAAAACCGTCGCCCGCCGGCGGACCGTTCCCCGAAGGCCCGCTGCATCCATCGGAGCCGGGCGCATTGACGTCCCAGCAAACGATTCCATGGGCATTTTTCACTCCCATCGCGCCGCCGGCCGATTCCGGAACGCTCGCGCCCCATTCCAGATTCGCGGGGAGAATCACGTGATAGCCGGCGCCACTGGGCTCGACGATGGCGCGCTCCGGCGTGCACAGGTTCCGGTTTGGAAGGCAGGCGGCCATGGGAAAAGTAATGTCCGAATCGACCGCAGAAATGTTGGAGGAGACTGCCGAACGATGAAAGGACCAGTTGAGTATGTCGTGGTTCTCGTACCCGCCGCCGGTGGAGGCAGTGAAGCCAACCCAGGCGCTGCCATGCTGATCGACCACGATGGACAGATCGACCGCGGCCTTGAGCACTGGGTCGGCGGCGCCGTCCAGGAAGACCGACAAAACAGGAGGCTGGAACAGAATGCGGACGGTATGCACCGCGCCGTCCTTCAGGTCGAACGGCAGGTCCGGCGCGAGCGCCAGGCGCGTTGCCGGCCAGCGCATGTCCGCAGGCCGGCCATAGGTGCAGAGGCCGATGTAGTTGTTCGACGGGTCGTGCTCGTCGTCGTTCTTGTAGGTGTCGAAGAAAACGGCGACGCTCCAGGGAATGCCTTTATCGCGGTGGCGGTAGGTTCCGTCATCGACGGCAAAGCCGCCGGCGGACCCGAAACCCCCGAGCGCACCGGGACCGGAGTTCTGAATTACGAACGCGAAGCCATCGGCGCCATGACCCATGCCTCCCTGATGCGTTAACTGGAACTGGAATGTAGTGTCGAAGCCGGAGGCCACGAGCTGCTTTTCCCGCAGCCAGACTGCACCGGAGCGGTCGTTCTTCGCCGGGGTGATCCGCAGCGCGTTCCCGGAGACCCGCGCGTCGCCGACCAGGCTCAGCTCTTCCGTGGATCGGAAATTGTCGTAGCGAATCGCGGCCTGGGCAATCGCGGTTGCGAGTACCATGAGAAGCATCAGCCGCACACCATAGATTACGTCCGCCGCCCTCGTCGGGGTGCATAAATTCGGGCCTTCCGCCGATGGTCCGTTTGAGGCTATTGCCGGATGGCCGCGACCGTCACTCAGCTACGACTCCCTGCCGAAGCGGCTCTGCTGCGGCGCCTCGCGCTGATTTTCGACGCTGTGATGGCGCGTGTCGAGGCGGCCGGGCGGCATCGCGTTGCGGCCATCGCCGGCGTGTTCATTTTCAGTCTGCTGCTGCGGGTCGCTGGCGCGCTGGTGCTGCCACATCCGGTCGCGGGCGTCGATGACGAGTTCTGCAACCTGCTTGCGGGCGACACGTTCGCCTCAGGGCGGCTTGCCAATCCACAGCACCCGATGTGGCCTTTCTTCGAGTCGCTGCATGTGCTGGTGCATCCCGTGTATGCCTCGAAGTACCCGCCCGCGCAGGGTGTTTTCCTGGCGCTCGGACAGAAGGTGTTCGGCGATCCGGCGGCAGGTGTGTATCTGAGCGTGGCTCTCCTGGGGGCGGCGATCTGCTGGGCGCTGCAGGCATGGGTGTCGCCGGGATGGGCCCTGCTCGGCGGAGTGTTCACCGCACTCACGTTCGGGCCGGGTCATTACTGGACGGAAACATATTGGGGCGGCGCGGTTGCGGCGCTCGGGGGCGCCCTGCTGATCGGCTCATTTGCCCGCCGCAGCGCCCGGCTTTGGCCGGCCGGGTTTTCACTCGGGGCTCTGTTCCTGCTGAACTCGCGGCCATTCGAGGGCGGTGTTCTGGTGGCGTGCTTCGGCGTTGCGGCGATGATCGACCCCGCACGCCGGCGGCGCCTCGCCTCGCTCCTCGTCTGCGGCGGCGCAGTGATTGCGCTGATGGCCTTGTATAACTGGCGCGTCACCGGCCATGCCTGGCTGATGCCATATGCGTTGTACCAGTCAGAGTATGGGCCAGCGCCTACTCTGTGGATTCTGCCCGCGAAGCTGGCGCCGGCTTACGGATATCCGGACCTCGAGCGCGTCTTTCGTCATTTTCTCGGTGAATGGGAGATGATCCGTGCATGGTCGTGGCCGAGGCGGACGCAGATGCTGTTGATGCGGCTGGTGCTCGTGTTGGCGTGGGGTGTCGGTCCATGCGCCCTCATCCCTGTGCTGTTTGCGCCGCTCGCTCGAGCGTCGCGCCAACTGAAGCTACTGGCTGCAGTGGCCGCGGTGAGCGCCATCGCTGCTCTGCTTGATGTTTCCCTGTTTGTGCACTACGTGGCGCCGCTCATCTCAGTGCTGATCGTGCTGTCGTTCCTCGTGCTCTGCCGGCTGAGCCGCATGAGGGGAACCGATCCGTTTGCGGCAAAGGCGATTTCCGCGGTGCTGTTGACCGCGATGCTGGCGTGGCCGGTTATTCAGATGGCGCGCGCGCTTCCCGGCTCCGACGTGACGCTGTATCGACCTCAATCGAGGATGGACCGGTACAACATCGAGCAGCAGATTACCAACACCCCGGGCCGGCACGTCATCCTGGTCCGATACGGACGCAACCGCGATTTCGAATGGGTCTACAACGGCGCGACGATCGATGCCCAGCGCGTCATCTGGGCCCACGATCTCGGCGACGACCGCGATCGAGCGCTGATGAACTACTATCCCGGCCGGCGCTTCTGGCGCGTGTTGGTGGACACTCCGCGGACGACGGTCACGCCGCTGCGCTGATGGTTTGGCCCGACGGGCGCGATCGAGTGACTGCAAGCGGTCCGGTTACGATACTTCGACGGCAGGTTGGCGGGAGTAATCCGGCGTGTGCACGATTCGCATGAGTTCGCCGTGATCCAGCCAGTTCATGCAACACTTCTCACAGCTGTCCAGGATGACGTTTCCGGGTCCGCCGTAGCGGTGCGTTTCCATGCGCTCGTGGCATTGCGGGCAGGCGATACGGCGTTCCAGTTCCCTGGGATCCGGCGGCGTTCCGATCGTTTCCAGCGTGCCGATCTGCAACCGAAGCTGATTGGTCAGGGCCGTGAATATGTCCATGGCGATGAGCATGCCGCGGCAATGGTTACAGTAGAGAAACCGCATCCCGCCCATGGTGGCGTATGCCAGCGGAACCGAGCAGATCGGACAGTTCGACGGTGACTCTTCCCCAAATACGCGGACACCCTCTTCGTTCTGATCCGGGAAATAATAGCTGCGGCAGTAATCGCACTGACAGTAATCCTTGTCAGGATCGAGGTGCAGGGCGGCGCCGCAGGAGGGGCAGTTCATAATGGCGATTGAAGAAGAGTCGCCTTCAACCAACTCCATCGGCGGCGCAGCCCCGCTACATGAGGGCGGACCTATTTCAGCTTGTCTTCCACGCTGCGGATCTTATCCGCCATGGACTGCTCACGGTCGATGCGCGTACCGAAGCGCAGCGTGCTGGTGATACGCGGCACGCCCATCTCGTGCAGCGCCTCGTGACAGCGTTTGACCGCGGCAAAGACGGCGTCCCAGTCACCTTCGATATTCGTACCGTAGGCATGCAGGCCGACCTTAAGGCCGGCCTCGCGCAGCACACGCTCACAGACGGCCACCTCTCTGGAAACCGAGACGCCGACGCCCAGCGGGACGACGCACAGGTCCGCGATCACTTTCACTTCAGGCCACCTGGGAGGTGGCTACCGGCGCCGTGCAGAAGGCGCAGCGGCGGGCGGCGATAGGAATCGTGCTGAGGCACTCGGGGCATTCTTTGGTGGTCGGGTCGGGCGGTTTCTCGCCGCGCCGCAGACGAGCCGTGAGCGCGTTCATGGGCAGCACGATGAGGTAGTAAATTGCCGCGGCAACGAGGAGAAACGAAACCACGGCGTTGATGAAGTCGCCCACCGCGAACTTGCTTCCATTGACGGTGAAGACGATCGCCGAAAAATCGGGCTTTTGAAAGATGGCCGCGATCAGTGGCGTAATCAGGTCTTTGACAAGGGCTGTAACGACGGCCCCGAATGCCGCGCCGATAACCACCGCGACGGCGAGATCGACGACGTTACCGCGCATCAGAAACTGCTTGAAGCCTTTCATGGGACGCCTCCGCAAATGACGATATCACTACAGGGGGCGCCGAAGGAATGGTGCGACCCGGCTTCACAGTGCTGGCTGGAATGCTCGGCGGGGCGGGAGTCGGGGCGGCTACTGCCGCTTCGGCGCGTCGAAGACTGAGAGAGGCTGGTTCAACTCGTCCGGCGTTTTGACGCGTTTCGTTCGCTCGGCCCAGGCCACCATGCCCAAACCGCCCGCCAGTGTCAGGCAGCTTTCAAAAAATACCGGGATCATCAGCCAGCGCCGCAGGCCGTATCCCACCACCGACCCGGCAACGCCCCCGACCAGCGCGTAGATGGTCCGATCCCGCATTGCCTGAATTATAAGCCGAAAATGCTATAACAGGTCTTCTCTTCCGCGCTTTTCCAGAATTTTTACCACCTCGCTCACCTGCTGCGCCCGTTCGCGGTCGGCAATCAACAGCGCGTCGGGCGTGTCCACCACAACCAGATTCTTCACGCCGATCAGCGCTACCAGCTTCGCGCCCGCATCCACGTATGTTCCGCTGCTGTCGCGAACGACGGTTTCCGAGCGCAGCGCGTTCCCGTTTTCATCGCGCCGCAGCAGTTCGTAAACCGCGTTCCAGCTGCCCACATCGTTCCAGCCAAAATCGTCGCCCGCGAATCCGACGATGCCCGGCGCCTTCTCCAGAACGGCGTAGTCGATGGAGATGTTCTCACATCGCGGGAAGCTCTCGCGCAGCTTCGCGTCGAAACCGCGCGCGCCGAATGCTGGCAGCGAGGCGAGCAGCGTGGCGGTTTTCGGCTGATACCGCCGCAGCGCATCGAGCAGCACCTCCGTCTTCCAAAAAAACATGCCGGCATTCCAGAAAAAGTTGCCAGCTTTGACGAATTCCCGCGCCGTCTCTTCGTCGGGCTTTTCGCGGAAGCGCAGCACCGGCGCAGGCTCGATCGCGCCCGGTTTGGTCCCGCGCGGGAATTCGATATAGCCGTAGCCAGTCTCCGCCCAGCGGGGCTGTATACCGATCACCGCGATCCGGCCCTGAGCGGCGGCGCGAAAAGCCGGGCGCAGCAGCCGGACGAACCGCGCCGGCTTTGCGATGACGTGATCGGCCGGGAAAACGCCCATGATGGCGTCCCGATCGAGCGACTGGAGGATCTGCGCCGCCAGCCCGATGCACGGCGCGGTATTGCGCTGGGCGGGCTCGGCCAGAATCTGCGCTTTCGGCACCTGAGGCAGCTGCCGCACGATCTCGCGCCGCAAATACTCGTTGGTGAGAATCCAGATCCGCTCCGGCGGCACGATTGGCCGAAGCCGCTCCACCGTGTCCTGGATGAGCGAGTTCTCGCCTGTGAAGCGGAGCACCTGCTTGGCGCTGCTCCGGCGGCTGCGCGGCCAGAAACGCGTACCGCGTCCGCCGGCCATGATGAGGCCGTAGTAGTGATCGGTTTTCGCCATGACTTACTGCAGCTGGTAGCCCGGCACGAGCCTGAGCGTTCGGTTCCAGCGCGTCTTCGTGAAGAAATGCTCCGCCAGATCGACGAAGTGGTGAAGGTTATAGGTCTCCAGATCTTCGGTCGGCGCGTCGTAGGACCAAATGATGATCGCCGGCTTGCCGATGATGTTGGCGCGCGGCACGAGGCCCCAGTACCGGGAATCGAGCGAAACATCGCGGTTGTCGCCCATGGCCAGGTAATTGCCCGGCGGCACGACGAGTTCGCCGTCCTTTACGTCATCGCGCAGCATGGCCAGCGCGCGCTCGCGCATGCCGGGGAACTGTGGGTAGCCGGGATCGCCCCCCACCGGGAAATTGTCGCGATAGGAGTCGGACGAATACGGCGCGCTGTGGATGACGTACGGCTCGCTGACAATGTGGCCGTTCAGCCAGAGTTGCGCGTTCACCAGCCGAACGCGATCGCCGGGCAGGCCGATGACCCGCTTGACATAGTTCTCTTCCAGATGAGTCGGCAGGCGGAATACGATGATGTCGCCGCGCTTCACATCCTGGTAAGGCAGCAGATGGCGGCTGAGAGCGTCCGGCGGCGCATAGGCGAGCTTGTCGATCAGCAGGTGATCGCCGGTAAGCAGCGTATCGTGCATGGACGAAGTCGGGATGGCCATCACCTGACCCTCGAACGCCGTGCAGAACAGCAGGATCAGGATGGTCCACGTCCATTCCGCCACGAATCCGCGTGCTGGCGCTCTCGCTGGCGATTGAGGCGGCGGGGCTGGTTTGCTTCGTTTTGTCGATGCCATCTACTGGAGAGGATAACCCTGCACCAGCTTGAGCGTGCGGTTCCAGCGCGTTTTGGTGAAGAAATGCTCGGCCAGATCGACGAAGTGATGGACGTTATATGTCTGCAGGTCCTGGGTGGGCGCGTCGTAGGACCACAGAATGATGGCCGGCTTGCCAATAATGTTCCCTCGCGGCACCAGGCCCCAGTAGCGGCTGTCCAGCGAGTTGTCGCGATTGTCGCCCATGGCGAAATAGTTGCCCGGCGGCACCACCAGTTCGCCGTTCACCACATTGTTCCTGAGCATGTCCTGCGCACGCTCGTACATCCGCGGATCCTGAATGAAGTCGGGCGAGCCCTGCGGGAAATTATCTCGATACGGGTCGTAATAGGGCGTGATGTGGATGGCGTACGGCTCGTTCACCAGATGCCCGTTCAGCCAGAGCTGCTTGTTTACCAGCTTGATGTGGTCGCCCGGCACGCCGATGCAGCGCTTGACGTAGTTCTCGTCCAGCAGAATGGGATGCCGGAAGACGATGATATCGCCGCGTTTCACGTCCTCATACGGCAGCAGATACCGGCTGACGGCCCCCGGTGGTGAGTAGGCCAGCTTGTCGATGATCAGGTGATCGCCGGTCAGCAAAGTATTGTGCATGGACGAGGTGGGAATGGCCATGACCTGGGCCACGAAGGTGATGGCGAACACCAGGATAAGGATGGTCCACGTCCACTCCGCGACAAAGCCGCGCTGTTCGGTACGCCGTTTCGCCGGCTGCACTGCCTCGGCAGCCTTCGGCTTGGTTTCAGTTGTAGTGCCCATGAATGAGTTTCAGCGTTCGGCTCCAGCGCGTGCGGCTGAAGAAGTGCTCCGCTACATCCAGCATATGACGCAGGTTGATGGACTGGTCGGAAAGCTGGTCCGGAGGCGCAGCGTACGACCAGTATATGAGCAGCGGCTTGCCCATGATATTGCCGCGCGGCACGAATCCCCAGTAGCGGCTGTCGAGCGAGGCGTCGCGGTTATCGCCCATGGCGAAATACTGGCCCGGTGGCACCACCAGCTCGCCATTCACGACGTGATACTGAAGCATGTTCCGTGCGTACCCCAGCTCGTCGAGTGGCGTGTTCGGCTCGCCCGGAAAGTTGTCGCGATACGGTTCAATCACGTCGCTCTTGTGAAAAGCGTAGGGCTCGTCCAGACGAACCCCGTTGCGATACACGACCTTGTTGACGATGCGGATACGGTCGCCCGGCACGCCGATCACTCGTTTGACGAAGTTCTCCTCAATGTGCACCGGGTAACGAAAGACGATGATGTCGCCATCGCGCGGCTCGCGATACGGCAGCACCATACGGCTGAATCCGCCCGACGGCCCGTAGGCCAGCTTGTCCACGAGCACGTGATCGCCGATCAGCAGCGTGTCTTCCATGGAGCCCGAAGGAATCACGAAAGCCTGAACCAGAAATGTCGTGAGAAACAGCAGCAGCAGGATGGTGATGGCCCATTCGGCAGCGCCCGTGCGGCCCTGCCCCTCGGCGCGGGAGGGCGCAGGAGCCGCCGGCATCTCCTGGACTTCGGCTTCCGGTGGTGCGCTGACCGGTCCAGCTGTTTCGCTCATCGCGATCTATCTAGTTTAGCAACGGGTTAGCGAGCGCCGGCCGCGAGTTTATTCGTTGTGCGCGTTCTTGTGCATCACCTTGCGCTTGAAGTCCGGCCAGTACTCTTTCAGGATGTTCGAGACCAGGTCGGTGCCCACCTGCGTGCCCCACTTCTGCAGGTTGTCTTCCGCGCTTCGGCTGTCGGGGTAGTAGGCGTTGGAAATGGCAGTGGCGATTGCGTTGCCGCCGATCTCCGAGAAGTTGAACTCATACCCGCCGTTGTCTTTCCGCGTCCAGAAGATCTGTTTTACTGCCCAGCCGACGCGCCGCCCGGGGCTGCCCTCGCCGAGGCGAAAGTAGCGCGGATCTTCGTGCAGCATCGAGGGGAGAATCGCCTCCGTCATGTAATTGCCCAGCGCCTGGTCGATCATCGCTGTCCAGTAATAGTGAGCGTAACCTTTCAGGCCCTGGTGAAATGAGGGATTCGTGCCCTCCAGTTGCGCCAGTCCGGCAAACGCCCCCGAGAGCAGGAAAATGTTCCAGCTGAACGAATCCCCGGCGGCGATTTTGAACTTCTGCCGCGTGGTTATGGGCTGATAAACTGCCATCGCGCCCGCCGTTCGATAGTTGGCCAGCACACCGTAAATGCGTTTGTCGGTAGGTTCCGGAGGCTTATCCGTGGGCTTCTCGTCGGTGTGCGGCGGCGGCTGCGGCGGAGGGGACGCCTGCTGCTGTTGCTGCGCGATGGCGCACAGCGGCAACAAACCGACGATCGCGAGGGCAGTGGGAAAACGCAGTTGCACGGGCAAGATGGTGTGATGCGCGCCGCTCTCGTCCGGTCGTAACAGACTGTAAGCCCTGCTTTGCCGCGCTGTCGTTGAGAATAGCAGGTAGTGGCCCTGAGGACAAGATTCCGGAGACGCTGGCGCCGCCTGACGCGCGCGGTTCGCGAAATCCGGATGTTCGCGCGCGCCATGCAGTCGCCCTCGCACCCCATCCTTGTCCAGATCGTGCCCATTCGCCGCTGCAACCTGAGCTGCGCCTACTGCAACGAATACGACAAGACCTCCAGCCCGGTGCCGCTGGAAGCGATGCTGCGCCGCATCGACCGCCTGGCCGACCTGGGCGCCACCATCATCACTCTGAGCGGCGGCGAGCCGACCCTGCACCCCGATCTGGACGCGATCATCGCGCGCATCCGGCAGCGGGGCGCGATCGCGACGCTCATCACCAACGGCCTGCTGCTGACGCCCGAGCGCATCACGGCACTGAATCGCGCCGGGCTCGATTACCTGCAGATCAGCATCGACAATGTCATGCCGGACGATGTCTCGAAAAAGAGCCTGAAGGTCCTTGACCGCAAGCTCCAGTGGTTGGCCGAGCACGCCGAGTTTGGCGTGACTATTAATTCCGTGCTCGGCGCGGGCATTCGAAATCCCGAGGACGCATTCACCATCGGCGCGCGCGCCCGCGGGCTCGGGTTCACCAGTACGGTCGGCATCATTCACGATCATGGCGGCCAACTGAAGCCGCTCGCGCCGGCGCATCAATCCGTCTACGACCGCTTCCGAGCGCTGGGCGGGTCGCTATTCTCCTTTGCGCATTTCGACAGCTTCCAGCAGAACATCAGCCGGGGTACGGCGAACGCGTGGCACTGCCGCGCGGGCGGCCGGTTTCTCTACGTGTGCGAAGACGGCCTGGTGCACTATTGTTCGCAGCAGCGTGGCAAACCCGGAATCCCGCTGGACGATTACACCCCCGACCACCTGGTGCGCGAGGCCGCTCGCCCGAAGGGCTGCGCGCCGTTCTGCACCATTTCCTGCGTGCACCAGACAGCCATGCTCGATGATTTCCGGACCCGCCCGCGCGAAACACTGGCCGGCATTCTGGATCGGCGGCGGCAACTGGACCCGGAGTTCCAGCCGCCGGCGATGGTGCGCGCTCTGTCCTGGTTGTTTCTGGACGACCGCCGCCGCGCGTTCTTCGGGAAGATAGCACTTGGAGTCCTGCGCCTGCGGCCCAGGCGGGCGGCGTAAAGACGAGCGGCAACGGAATACGCAAACTGGACGGCCCGCAAAGCAATGCGTTTGCGGCCGGAGCTTCGCGTATTGGCTGACCCTCATTTGACACGCCCGCTCCCCCTCTGATACGGTGCGCTGAGAAGCTCGGATCGTGATTCTCTCCCGCTGTCTGTTCGTCACCGCGCTTGCCCTGCCGCTCGGCGCGCAGTCTGTCGATTTTGCGAAGCAAATCCAGCCCGTCCTGAACGCATCCTGCGTGCCCTGCCACCACGGCGATAAAGCCCCTGCCGGGCTGCAACTCGACTCGCCCGCGGCGATCGCTCGCGCTGTTAAAGCCGGCGACCCCGCCGCAAGCACGCTGTACGTGCGCATCACCGCGAAAGACGACGCCGTCCGCATGCCCCCGGCGGGGATGCCACGCCTGACCGTCGACAAGGTCGCGGTGATCCGCGGCTGGATCGAGCAGGGGGCTCCCGGCCTGCCCGCGGCCGCTGCCCCGGTCGACTTCGCGCGCGACGTCCAGCCCATCTTCGCTGCCAATTGCTACGCCTGCCACAAAGGCCCGAACGCCCCCGCCGGCCTGCACCTGGACCAGCGCGCCACGGCCATGAAGGAGATCTCGCCCGGTAACAGCGCGGGCAGCCGTATCATTCATCGCGTGCTCGGTCAGGGCAACGAGCCGCGCATGCCCTTCGGCCGCACGCCGTTGTCGGACGCGCAGATCGCCACGCTTCGCCGCTGGATCGACGAAGGCGCGCACTGGCCGGATGCGCTGGCCGGCGAACCTGCCGCGAAGCACTGGGCCTACGTGAAGCCGGTTCGACCGCCGGTTCCCGGGGTTCACAACCAGAAATGGGTCCGGAATCCAATCGACGCGTTCGTGCTCGCTCGTCTCGAAAAAGAAGGCCTGAGCCCATCGCACGAAGCGTCACGGGAAACGCTCATCCGGCGCCTCAGCCTCGACCTCGTCGGCCTGCCTCCCTCGCCCGCTGAAATCGACGAGTT
>DASRCB010000146.1:0-15735 GCA_035653295.1 Bryobacteraceae bacterium | reverse complement strand
AGAACGTGCCTGCGGCAAACCCAAACGTCGCCGCGTCGGCAAGGACTGTTGGCGCGGGTACGTTTTCCACGTGCATCGTGATGCGGGCGCTCGCTGCCCCGAACGACCCCACGACGATTGCGGCGGTGATCAGGAATCGGTACATGACTGTCTCTCCCCTCATCTACCAACGCGAGAGAATCACTCGTATTGGCTCTACCTGATTACGTAGTTGCATTCCGGCCCGGATGCCGGGCCGCTGCTTCGATATAATTCAGAACCAAGCCCCGGTATTCCTGTTCCTCACATTACGGTCTGTTCATCCGGTGGCCGAGCAGTAACCGTGCGCCACCGCGCACGTCAGTCGCAGGAGGAATGTCCGTGTCCGTTTCGCCAACCGTGCGTACCTTCGGCGAGGGCCGGCTGAGTGGGCAGACCATCATCAGCGAGCTGATCCGCAACATGGAGCTCGGCGGCTTCGAGATGGCCTACAGCATCCTGCTGCCGTGCATCTTCGACGTCTATCTTCACCCCGAGGATCACGCCCGCCTTGCCGGGGTCCTTCCGCTGATGGTCGAGGATGCGCGCCGGGCTCTGCGTACGCGCGTAGCGGAGCTAAACCGAGCGCGCGGGGGAGGTTTTTCGCTCGGGCGCTCGAAGAAGAACGGCAAAGAATACAAAATCGCCGCAAGCGACTGGATGATCGACTTCTATCCCGACACCGAAGGCACGGTCCCGCAGGGCGACGTCGAGATCCATTCCGAGCTGAATGAAACCGCCGCCCCCGGATATCGCGGCACGAAAACCACGCTCATGGGCCGGGAACCCTCGGTCACGGCAGTCCGTAATCCCGGAGTGACGCGGGCCATGCCGAAGACCGACGCGGTGTTCGCCGAGATCCGTTATGAGGACGACTCCGGCCCGCAGACCTACATGGTGACGCAGAATCAGGTTCGAGTCGGCCGCGGCGGCGACGACGCCCTGATGGACCTCGCGCTGTACGCCAGCGACGAGGTCTCGCGCGAGCACCTGCTGTTGCGCCGCGACCCGGCCACCGGCCGGTTTTTTATCACCGACCGCAGCACCAACGGCGCCTGGGTCAATGGCAAGCGCCTGAAGCGCGGCTCCGAGGAGCCGCTGCCGGATAAGGCCGAGATCGGCGTGGCCGAGGTCCTCACTCTGTCATTCGAGGTTCGCCGATGATTGCCTCCCCCGTAAAGCAGGCCTTTGACCTGCGAGATGGCGCTCCATGCTAGCCACATTCACCCTCCCCGCGGGCGCCAACGTCATCTTCGTTCTCGCCTTTCTGGCAGTCGCCGCGATGCTCGCCGCCGCCAACTGGGGAAGGCGCTCGCGCCTATGAGTACCCTGGCCGCATTCCGCTGCGCCATGGCCACGGACATCGGTGGCCGGACCCGCAACGAAGATCGCGTCTACATCGACGAGGCGAACGGAATTTTCCTTGTCGTTGATGGCGTCGGCGGCCACGCCGCCGGCGATCGTGCCGCGGAACTTGCGGTAAAGGTGATCGCGCGCGAGCTCGCCGTCTCCAACGGCTCCGCCGAGCGCCGCATCCGCCGCGCCATCGCCGCCGCTAACAACGATATCTTCGAAGCCGCGGAAACCACGGACGAGTGCCGCGGCATGGCCTGCGTGCTGACGCTCGCCATTGCCGATGGCGACCGCGTCACCACCGGCCATGTGGGCGACTCCCGCCTGTACCTGGTCTGGAACGGCCGGGTCCGCAAGCTGACCTCCGATCACTCACCTATTGGCGAGCAGGAAGACAACGGCGAGATCACCGAACGCGAGGCCATGCGGCATCCGCGCCGCAACGAGGTCTTCCGCGACGTGGGAACGCAGATCCACGGCCCCGACGACGAGGACTTCATCGAGATTCGTTCCTTCCTCTTCCATCCCGACGCTGCGCTGCTGCTGTGCACCGACGGCCTGACGGACGCGCTCACCTCGGCGGAGATCAGCGCCGTCGTCGAATCCTATGACGGCGACCCCGAACACACCGTCCAAAGCCTGCTCGCCGCCGCCAATGCGGCCGGCGCTGCTGACAACGTCAGCGCGATCTTCATCGCCGGCCCGGAATTCATCGGCGTCGCGTCCCCCCGCATGGCCGAAGCCCGCCTACGTCACGCCACGACACGAATGCGCGGCTCCGCCTGGCGCCGCTTCTGGCTGACTCGGTTTCCGTGGCTGTTCGCGGGCCTGGTCGCCGGAATGGCCGGCTGGGCGGCGCTGGAACGGATCACCCCTGGCCTGCTGCAAACAACGCCGCCGCCTCCAAAGCCCGCGCGCACGATTATCGTCCGCCCTGACGATCCCGCTGCATTCGGCCGCGCCCTCGCCGTTGCGCATGCCGGTGACACCATCGTCGTTCCACCCGGCCAGTACGCAGGCCGGCTGGAGTTCCGCGACGGGGTCGTGGTGGTAACACGCAGTCCGGAGAAGTAACCCATGCCTGCTGTCCTGCCCGCGAAACAGTTCGGCCGATACCAGATCATCCGCAAGCTCGGCCGCAGCATGACCGATGTCTACCTCGCATTGGACGATACGCGCGAACGCCGGGTGGTGCTGAAGATCGTCGAGCACGCGCACGACCCGCTGACCCAAACCATCCTCGATGCCGAACGGCGCGGCGCCGCGATCCAGCGTCAGCTTCACGCCATCGACCCCCGTGTGCTGGAAGTCTACGAATGCGGCGAGCAGGACAACTGTTTCTTCGTCGCCATGGAGTATTGCGAGGGCCGCAGCCTCGCCGACATTCTGCAAATGGACCGCCGCCTGGACCCGCACCGCGCCGCGCGGTACGCCATGGAAGTCTGCAGCCAGCTCACCACCCTGCATTCCTTCCAGACGGATATCGATGGCCGCGAGCGCGCCGTGGTGCACGGCGACATCAAACCTGCGAACATCCAGATCGATCCGCAGGATCGCCCGCGGCTGCTCGACTTCGGCATCGCCAAGGCGATCACCAATACCCATAACCTTACCGGCCACAATCTGGGCAGTCCGGCCTATTGCTCGCCGGAGCGGCTGAAGAACGCGCAGGTGGATCCCAGCGCGGACCTGTGGGCGCTCGGAGTCACGCTGTATGAGCTCATCACCGGACTTCCGCCGTACCAGGCGCAAACCACGCGCCGGCTGGAGAACATCATTCAGTCGCGACGCCCACCGCGCGCGCTGCCACCGGACTGCCCGCCGCGCCTGAAGGCGATCATTGCCAAAGCGCTCGCAGCCGATCTGCCACAGCGCTACGCCACTGCCGCCGAATTTGAAAGCGACCTGCGCGCTTTTCTGGAGAACAGGCGCACGTCGGCGGAGGGAGCGCACGCGCCATCGTGGGATTCCAATGCCACCATCGAGCGGCCCAGCCTGAAGATCGTGGGCATGCGCACGGGACAGCGCCTCAGGGTCGCGGGCATGCTGCGGCAGCTGAATCACATGGTCTGGGCGCTGGTCGCGGGGCTCGTTGCCGGTCTGCTGATCCTCATGCCGGCCGGATTCATGCTGCGCTTCTGGATGAACAGCGCGCCGCTCCGCGCGGCCCAGGATTACACTCAGGCCTCGCTGGAAACGATCAGCTCGGACTGGCAGCTCTACAAGGAGCTCGATCAGCAGAACGCATTCCTTCATGGCTTATCGCCCATCGACCACGTGCGGCAGCCCCTGCGCGCGCGCCTCGTGGCCGCCGCCAGTGACGTGATCGAGGCTTATCGAAACAGCTCCGAGGCGGCGCTCGACAAGTTCGACTGGGAAAAGGCGCGCACCTGCCTGCGGCATGCGCTGGAGTTGCGCCGGACCAGCGATGTCGCCGGCAAGCTCGCGCTGTGCGATGGCTACGCCAGCGGATCGCGTTCGGACTTCGAGAAGGCCGCGCGCCTGCTTCCGCACGCTCCTGATCCGCACCTCGCCCTCGCGCGTCTCGATATCTACTCCGAGCACAACGTCGGACAGGCCATGGCCGAGTTCGAGCAGGCGGAGCGTCTGGGATACCACCTTGGGCCGCGCGAGAACGAGGAACTCGGCGATGCCTATCTGTGGCGCGCCGAGCAGGAGCTGCGCGAGTTCATCAAACAGAACAAAGCCAGCGCCCGGGCGGGTCGCCGCGTGCTCCTGGCGGCACAGCGCGACTTCGGACGCGCGCACGAGCATTACGAGCCCATCTCCGGGTTTTCGAAAGTCAGCGACAGCCTGGACCGCATGGATCGCGACGAAGCCGTAGCCGAGCAGTGGGAGGCGCGGCAGAAACGCGCCGAGCAGGAGAAGTCCCACGCCGTCCACCGCAGAAAGCTCTACTCGAGGAGGTAACGAGTGAGGCGATCCGGGCCAGTTTCTTGGGGGGCAGGCTCCCAGCCTGCGGCGGGCTCTCAGCGCGCCTGTCCAGGGTCAAAAGGTGAATCGCCGTGGCAGTAACGCGCAGCTGGGAGCACAAGGTCACCGTCACCGTCCAGCAGATGGATGCCGCGGCGCGCAGGCAGGTGCGCCGCCCCTCCGGCTGGCTCGCCATAGCCTCACTGATGGTGGCCTGCGGTCTGGCATTCGTCTATTTCGCAAAAACGCAGGATTTCGCCGAGCAGCAGCGCCGCCTGAACAGCGGCGAGCTCCTGAACCTGAATGCGGTCTCCAGCTCGCCCCAGTTGCTGCCGTACCTTGATGCGTGGCGCGATCCGGCGCAGCGGGAGCTCGTCGCCGGGCGCATCGCAGCTTTCCTCGAAAAATCGAAGCCGCTGGCCAATGTCGGCGCCCTCGCGCGCCTTCGCCTTACGCGCGCCGATATCGACGCCGATTCGCGCTGGTCCGGCTATCGCGCTCAGCTCGGGACGCATGGCGCCGTCCGCCTGATCCCTCTGGCGAAGCTGAAACCGTCATTCGTCGTCCGTACGCCCCGCGATTTCCTGCGGGCGTATGTGATCTGGATGGCCGTGTACCTGGCCGCATTCTGGCTCGTCCACTTCGCGTGGAAACTGCGCGCGTTTCGCGGTGATCCGACCGTGCTGCCCGCCCTGCAGCTGCTCAGCGGCATGGGCCTGATTCTCGCTGTAAGCCTGCGCGACCCACTGCGCGACACCATGGAGTTCAGCAAGTTCGCGTGGGGCGTGGCGGCGGGCTGCATGATGCTCCTGTTACCGCTGCTGCGGCCATTCAATTACCGCAATTTTGCGCGCTTCATCTACACTCCGCTGCTGCTCGCACTGGCGCTGTTCATCGCCCTTCTGCGCTTCGGTTCGGGTCCGACAGGCAGCGACGCGAAGGTGAACCTGGGTCCGTTCCAGCCGGTGGAACTGATCAAAATTCTCCTCGTGTTTTTCCTGGCGGGCTACTTCGCGCGCCGCTGGGAATGGCTGCGCGAGCTGCGTGAAAAGACCTTCGTGCCGCGATGGCTCCGCTGGCTGCAACTCCCAGGGTTTGCGCACGCGTTGCCGGTGATGTGCGGGGTCGCGGTGGCGCTCTTCCTGTTCTTCGTGCTCAAAGATCTCGGCCCCGCGCTCGTCACCGGCTTCCTGTTCCTGCTGATGTTCGCGGTGGCCCGCGGCCGCAGCGGCCTGGCGCTCACCGGTCTGGCGCTGCTGGTCGGCGGGGTCACGCTCGGTTACCGCATGGGCGCGCCACACACGGTTGTGGAGCGCATCTCGATGTGGCAGTCGCCCTGGGACAACAATATTCGCGGCGGCGACCAGCTCGCGCACTCGCTGTGGGCCTTCGCCACTGGCGGACCCTTCGGCTCCGGCCCCGGCTGGGGCGATCCGGGCATGATCCCCGCCGGCCACACCGACCTGGTTCTGTCCGCTATCGGCGAGGAATGGGGCTTCGCCGGCGTCCTCACCGTCGCGCTGATGTTCGCGTTCCTGCTCCACCGCGCGTTCCGCGCCGCTCTGCGTGCCTCCGATGAGTACGCCTTCTTTCTGGCCATGGGCATGGGCGCCCTCATCGCGCTGGAGATGCTGCTGATTTCCGGCGGCGCGCTGGGGGCCATTCCACTGTCGGGAGTCGTGTCGCCATTCCTCAGCTCCGGGAATACGGCGATGATCGCCAACTTCCTGATCTTTGCCATCATTCTCGCCGTGGCCAACCGTGGACAGGGCGAAGATGAAGGCGTCGAACTGGTGATCGCCGAGCCGTTCCGGAAGCCCCTTCGCGCGCTCGGGATCGTGCTCGCCGGCGCCGCTGCCTGCCTGGTCGCGAAAGCAGCCTCGGTCCAGGTGCTTCAGGACAACGATCTGATGGCCCGCGACGCGAACGTTATCCAGGAAGACGGCGCCAAGCGTCCGCAGCACAATCCGCGCTTGAACTCGCTCGCTCACGAGTTGGCGCGCGGAACCATCTACGACCGCAACGGGCTGCCACTGGCCACGAGTTCCTGGGACGAGCTGATCGGCCATCGCGCCGACTATCAGAAGCTCGGTATCGACGTGCAGAGCGCGTGCTCGCGGATGGATGGCCGTTATTACCCGCTCGGATCGGCCGCGGCGCACCTGCTCGGCGACGTCCGCACCGCCGACAATTTCCACGCTTCGAACGCGTCGCTGATCGAGCACGACGCCAACACGACCTTGCAGGGGTTCGGCAATTACCGGGAGCTGGCGGCCTTCGTGCGTTATCGCCATCAGCCCGGCAGCGCGGCAATGCAGCAGCTCCGCGCTCGCGATCGCACAGTACACACCACCATCGACGCGCGCCTTCAGGTGCGGGCCGCCGACACTCTGGCGAAGCACCTCGCCGAGGCCGGTAAAGAGCGCGGCGCGCTCGTAATCATGAATCCGCAATCGGGGGATGTGCTTGCACTGGTGAGCCTGCCCGCGCCGGCGGCGAACTCCGCGGCCACTCCCGACCAGTTGCTCGACCGCGCCCGATACGGCTTCTATCCGCCGGGCTCGACCTTCAAGCTGGTCACCGCCATGGCGGCGCTGCGCCTCGATCCCAACAACGAAAAGCGCAGCTTCCATTGCGCGCGCCTCCCTGACGGCCGCGCCGGAACCATGGTCCGAGGATGGAATCGGCCGATTCGAGACGACATCGGCGACCATCCCCACGGCACGCTCACCATGGCGCGCGCCATTCAGGTTTCCTGCAACGCGTATTTCGCGCAGCTTGGAACCTATGTCGTCGGCGCCGAAGCGCTCCACAAAACGGCGGACCTGCTCGACATTCCTGCCGGTGACATAAAAGACCTGAAAAAAATGATGCCCTTCGCCGCGTACGGTCAGGGTCCGGTCCTGATCTCGCCCTTCAAGATGGCCCGTGTGGCGGCCACGGTTGCTGATAACGGCGACATGCCGCAGGGCCGCTGGATCGTGGGCCAGGGCAACGCCCGCTCAGCTGCCGGCCGTTCCATTGTCACGCCGGCCGACGCGAACTTCATCGGGTCCGCGATGCGCATGGTGGTCACCGGCGGCACCGGCCGTCGCGCCATGGCCGGCCTCGACGTGCAGGTCGCCGGCAAGACCGGAACGGCGCAGATGGACGAAGGCCTGCCGCATTCCTGGTTCGCCGGATTCGCGCCCTTCGACGCGCCGCCGGATCAGCGCATCGCCTTCGCCGTGATGGTGGAGCACGGTGGCTACGGAGGCCAGCTGGCCGCTCCAATCGCGCGCGATCTGGTGCAGGCCGCTCGCGACCTGGGCATCATAACGGCATCGCCGTCAAACGGGGGAAAACAATAATGCCAGGCATCAACTGGGTGGAAAAGCTGGGTCGCGCGATCTTCGAAGCGCCATTCGCGGGGACGCAGCTAACCAAAGACGCGCCGGAGATGGCCGAGATTCGTCTCGCGATTCTCGACGAGATCCGCAGCCGTACGCATCGGGTTGCCGGCCGCGAGGTCTTCCCCTGGAACGTCGTGCGCATCACCCTGCGCGGCGTTCCCGAAGAACAGGCGGGCATTTTCCGTGGCTCGTTCTTCTCTCAGCTGATGGAGCAGGAAATGCGCGCCGGCCTCGAGAAAGCCCGCTGCCGATTTCCGAGCGACCTGCGCGCCGAAGTGGAAACCACGGCCGAGCTTCCGCAGCGCGGCGAGCAGTGGCTGATCGTCAACACCGAGATGCGCGAGGCGCCGAAGACCACTCCGCCTTCGAGGCGCACCGGCCGGCTTGTAGTCGTACAGGGGAAAGCGAATAAGCCCGACATCCTGCTGACCAGAACACGTACCAACATCGGCCGGCCCATCGACGTCTTCCGCGAGGACGGCCCCTCACGCCGCAACGATATCTATTTCCCCGATGACACCGCCGTAAACCGCAGCGTCTCCCGCGAGCACGCTCACATCATGTTTCACAAGGCCGAGGGCGAGTACCGCATTTACAACGACCGCTGGTACAAGCCCGGCGAGAACTGCGGCGTGTGGATCATGCGCGACGGCCTGAGCCACGAAGTCCACCGCACCCCCCGCGGCACACGCCTCGAGCCCGGCGATGAAATTCATCTCGGCTCCGCGGTGCTGCGCTTCCAGCTGGATGGGCCGCTGCGCAAGGCCTGAATGACGTGCATGATCGTCATCCGCGGTGGGGCAGGACTCCAGTCCTGCGGCGGGCGTCCACGCCCGCCTTTCCGCACCGAGCCCTCGACATTCTGCACGTGAGCGCGTATATGCAGCGGGCACGATACGGCCGCGATGGCCGCTCAGATTGCTCAGCGTCATTATGCAGCGTATTTGAGCGGAAATTCCCGCCGCAGACAAACAAACACGATTCACACCAGAATTACGATTTACCGGCCAGACCTTGCAACGCGCTTCGGCGCAATCAGCCGGTAGCTGCCGGTCACCACTTCGGCCACCTCCGACCAGTCGACTTCGCCGCGGTCGAGCCGCAGCGCGACCCAGCCGCGCGGGCCGATGTAGGCCGGCAAATAAAATCGTCGGGCTGAGAACGGACCAGCAGTTCGTTATCGCCCGGAAGGGCTTTGGCCGCCACGGAAACGATGCCGTCACCATGGTGGTCGTTCAGGAAATACGCATAGGTGCGCTTCCGCACCAGAAACGATGCATGCGAACCCATGTCGCATCGCGTCGTTTCCGGCAGCGCCAGGCAGATTTCGGTGAGTCGCGCGAGGCGCAGGTCCTCGCGGGAACGCTTCGCTGCCGTGCGGGTCGGCACACGACGATTCTGCCATGGAACGCGATGCTCCGAAATCGGTCGCCCCGCCCGCGGCGCCTAACTGTATTGCAGAGCGATATTAGAATGCTCCCATGTCGCTCGAAGGAAAAGTCGCGCTCGTGACCGGCGCGAGTAAAGGCGTAGGCCGCGGGATCGCGCTCGAGCTGGCGCGCCGGGGAGCCGACGTCGCCATCAACTACAACACCGATCGCGACGGCGCCGAGGCGACTGCGGCCGAAATTCGCGAACTCGGGCGGCGGGCCATTCCCGTTCAGGGAAACGTCGCCACCGCCGCCGACGTCGATCGCTTCTTCGCGGAAACCGTCGACTCACTGCGCGGCCTTCACATCCTCGTCAACAATGCCGGGGTGCAGACCTGGGCCCCGCTGCTCGAACTCAGTGAAGCCGAATGGGACCGAGTCCTCGATACCAACCTGAAGGGCTGCTTCCTGTGCACGCAGCGCGCCGGCCGCCACATGAAGGAGCACGGCGGCGGGCGCATCGTGAACATCGGCTCAGGCTGCAACCGCATCGCCTTTCCAAAGCTCGTAAACTACACCGCCAGCAAGGGCGGTATCGAGATGTTCACAAAAGTCGCGGCCGTGGAGCTGGCGCCCGGGCGGATCACCGTGAACTGCGTCGCGCCGGGCGCTATAGAAATCGAGCGCACACGCGGCGAGAGCGACGACTACGCCGGCACGTGGGCCTCGCGAACGCCCCTCGGCCGCGTCGGCACGCCCCACGATGTCGCGCGCGCCGTCGCTTTCTTCGTCAGTGAGGATGCCGACTTCGTCACCGGCCAGACGCTGTTCGTCGACGGCGGGCTCTTCAGCCGCCCTTCCTGGCCCTACTGAAACAGCCAGCTGTTGAAGCGAGTCAACAACTTGTGTTACCTTAACGGTTTCGGGGATGTTGCAGGCTCCTCGTGTAAGGCGCCCCGTACCTTCGATATTTCCCTCTGGAATCTGAATGGAAGCGACTCTGCAAGCACTCGGCGGTCTGCTGGTTAAGGCTACTTTCACAATAATCGTTCTTGTCCTGCTGCACATCTATCTGCGTTTGGTCTTCTTTTCGCCGCTGG
The DNA here is from genome assembly GCA_035653295.1 of Bryobacteraceae bacterium. GTDB lineage: Bacteria > Acidobacteriota > Terriglobia > Bryobacterales > Bryobacteraceae > DASRCB01. The sequence goes on along the minus strand of DASRCB010000146.1, from coordinate 5,568 downwards.
ATCGAATCCTGAAGAAGCGGTACGAAATGACCGAAGGCGCCCGATCGGCCGCCCAGGAAAGCATGAAACGCGCCGCCGACCGCACCTCCGAATACGAGACGAAGCTCCGGCAGGCGCGCGCCGATGTCCTCGCCGAGCAGGAAGAGGCGCGGCGAAAGTGGCTGGCGGACCAAACCGAACACATCCGCGAGGCGCGCGGCAAAGCCGATGAAGCAATTCGCCGCACCCGCGATCAGGTCCTCGAGGAATCGGAAAAAGCGCTGCTTGACCTGACCCGTGAAAGCGAGTCGCTGGCCAGTGAGATTGCCGACGTGGTCCTTGAGGGGAGGACCCGCTGATGCGCCGCCTGACCTTCGTGCTGTTCGCCGCGCTCTGCGTCTTCCCCGCCCTGTACGCACAGGAAGCGGCCAGCCCGAAATCGCCGCAGTCGCCCACCGCCCAGCCGGAGCCCGGTTCCACCACCGAAACCGCCAAACGCGGCGGCGGCGAAGTCAAAGAACCCGGTGACGAAGATAAGTGGGTCATCTGGAAATGGGTGAACTTCGCCATCCTGGCCGGCGGACTCGTTTATCTGCTGCGCAAACCGATGGGCGCATTTCTGGCCGGCCGCACCGAAGCCATTCGCCGCGATATCGACGAAGCGGGCCGGCTCCGGCAGGAAGCGGAAGAGCGTGCGAAAGAAATTGAGAAACGCCTGAGCGCGCTCGCCCAGGAAATCGAAAACATTCGCACCGAGGTCCGCGCCGAGTTCGCGCACGATGGTGAACGCATCCGCAAAGAGACCGAGCGCCACGTCGCACGCATCCAGCACCAGGCCGAGCAGGAGATCGCGTCCATCGCCCGCGCAGCCACCAACGATCTTCGCGCCCAGGCGGCCCGGCTCGCCCTCGACCTTGCGGAACGCCGCATCGGCGAGCGGATGGATCACAATACTCAGGATCGGCTATTCCGCGGCTTCCTGGCCAGCCTCGATAAGGAGTCGCGGTCATGATCTCGGTAGCCGCACACCGCTACGCGGAAGCACTGGCCGATATCGTCTTCACCCCCGGCGCCGGGCGCAAGCCGGAGCAGGCCCTCGAGCAGTTGGCTGCCTTCGAATCGGCAATGGACGAGTTTCCCGAGCTGAAGCACGTCATGATCACGCCCGCCGTCCCGTCCGCCCGCAAACGGGCCGTGGTGGCTGATCTGGCCAGGCCGCTCGGGCTGTCGCCCCTGATGCGCAACTTCCTCTTTGTTCTCGTCGACCGCCATCGCATCGGAGAGATCGCCGAGGTTCGCGAAGCGCTCCGGCAGGTCATGGACGAACGAATGGGCTTCGTGCGCGCGGATATCACCTCCGCGCAGCCGCTGGACGAAAAGCAAACCGCCGACCTCGAGGAAGAGCTCGGCCGCCTCACCGGCAAAAAGATACGGGCGAATTTTACTGTGGACCCAACGCTCATCGGCGGCGTCTCGGCGCGCGTCGGCTCGCGCCGCTACGATGGCAGCGTGCGCGGCCAGTTGGAAAACATGCGGCAGAAGCTGGCCGCGCGGTCGTAACCGAAAAAGGATTGTATGGCATCGATTCGAGCAGATGAAATCACGCGCGTGCTGCGCAGCGAGATCGAAAATTACGACAAGGCCGTGAACGTGACCGAGACCGGCTCCGTCATCTCCGTCGGCGACGGCATCGCCCGCGTCTATGGTCTGGAGAACGTCATGGCCGGGGAGCTCATCGAGTTCCCGCATAACGTGTCCGGTATCGCGCTGAACCTCGAAGAGGAACAGGTCGGCGCCGTGCTGATGGGCGACTACACCGAAATCAAGGAAGGCGACGAGGTCCGCCGCACCGGGCGCATCATGAACGTGCCCGTCGGCGACGCCCTGGTCGGCCGCGTCGTCAACGCGCTCGGCGAACCCATCGACGGCAAAGGGCCGATCAACACCACCGAGACTCTGCCTGTCGAGCGCCTGGCCCCCGGCGTGGTCGATCGCCAGCCCGTGCGCGAGCCGCTCCAGACCGGTATCAAAGCTATCGATTCGATGATTCCCATCGGGCGCGGCCAGCGCGAGCTGATCATCGGCGACCGCCAGACCGGCAAGACGGCCATCGCCCTGGACACCATCATCAATCAGAAGGGCGGCGACATGATCTGTATCTACGTCGCCATCGGCCAGAAGCGCTCCACCGTTGCCCAGGTGGTGAAGACGCTGGAAGACTACGGCGCCATGGAGTATTCCATCGTGGTCGCCGCCACCGCCTCCGATCCTTCGCCCATGCAGTACCTGGCGCCGTACGCCGGATGCGCCATGGGCGAGTATTTCCGCGACCGCGGCCGGCACGCGCTGTGCGTTTATGATGACCTTTCCAAGCACGCCGCGGCATACCGCGAAATTTCCCTGCTGCTGCGCCGCCCGCCAGGGCGCGAGGCGTTTCCCGGCGACGTGTTCTACCTCCACAGCCGTCTGCTGGAACGGGCGGCGAAACTGTCGAAGGAAAATGGCGGCGGCTCCCTCACTGCCCTGCCCTTCATTGAAACTCAGGCCGGCGACGTATCCGCGTACATTCCCACCAACGTGATCTCGATCACCGACGGCCAGATCTTCCTCGAAGCCGATCTGTTCAATTCCAACGTCCGCCCGGCGGTGAACGTCGGCATTTCCGTAAGCCGTGTCGGCGGTAACGCGCAGATCAAGGCCATGCGCCAGGTCGCCGGCTCGCTGCGTCTCGATCTGGCGCAGTACCGCGCGCTCGCTGCCTTTGCCCAGTTCGGGTCCGACCTCGATAAGGCCTCGCAGCAGCAGCTGAACCGCGGTCAGAAACTGGTGGAAATTCTCAAGCAGGCGCAGTATTCGCCGTTGCCCGTGGAAAAGCAGGTGCTGATCATCTTCGCCGGAACCAACGGCTATCTGGACGACCTTCCGACCGACCTGTGCCGCCCCTTCGAAGCGGAAATGTACCGCTTCATGGAAACAGCCCACCCCGGTATCCAGAATGAGATTGCCGAAAAGAAAGCCATCACCGACGAGCTGAAAGAAAGAATGCACGCGGCCATGAAGGAGTTTAAGAAGCGCTTCGTGGACGAGCACCTGAAGCGTCCCCCCGCGGCGCAAAAAGAGGAGAAAAGGGAGCCCGCCGGGGCGCGCGCATAACCCGGCTCCGCTATGCCCAGCCTGATCGACATCCGCCGGCGCATTCGTTCGGTCCGCAACACGCAGCAGATCACCAAGGCCATGAAGATGGTTTCGGCGGCCAAGCTGCGCCGCGCGCAGGATCGCGTGCTGGCGGCCCGCCCGTACTCGCGTATTTTGCGGGAGATCCTGCAGAACGTGGTGGCGGCTGCCGCGGGCTCCGAGGAAGCGGAGACGAATCCGCTGCTGGCCCGCCGCCCGGAAAAACGCATTCAGCTTCTGGTCATCACCGCCGACCGCGGTCTGGCCGGCGCCTTCAATTCCAATGTGATCAAGCTGGCGCAGCAGTTCATCACCGACCATCGCGACGCCGAAGTCACCCTGGAGCTGCTCGGCCGCCGCGGACGTGATTTCTTCCGCCGCCGCCACGCCAACATCTCCGGCGAGCACGCCACCCTCTTCCTGCGCGGCGTCGCGGAGCTGGATCCGGCGCTCGAAATCGCCAAATCCGTAATCCAGCGCTTCGAGCGGGCCGAAAGCGACGCCGTCTATATCGCCGGCAACCAGTTCAAGAGCATGATGTCTTCCACCCTGGTGGTGCAAAAGATTCTACCCTTCGACCTGCCCGAGGGCGGCCCTTCGGTGGATTACATTTTCGAGCAGCCGCCGGGCCGCATGCTCGGCGAGCTGCTGCCGCGCTATATTCGCAACCAGATTTTCCGCGCCATGCTGGAGTCCGTCGCCGCCGAACAGGCGGCGCGCATGACCGCCATGGATGCGGCCAGCCGCAACGCCAACGAAGTAATCGATAAGCTGACGCTGAACATGAACCGCGTGCGCCAGGCGAGCATCACGCGCGAGATCATCGAGATTGTGAGCGGCGCGGCCGCTCTGGATTAGAACCGCGAGCGGCTACCGCCGCTGGAGAAACAGGAAATCAAATGGCAACCACCGTAACCCCATCAGGAGCACAGGGAACCGAGAACCTCGGAGAAGCCGGCGTTCAGGGCAGCGTCATTCAGGTCGCCGGCCCCGCCGTGGACATCCAGTTCCCCGAGGGTCAGATTCCCATCATCAACACCGCCGTGAAAATCACGAGCGAAGGCTTCGATGTGCCGAACCCCATCGACATCACTGTCGAAGTGGCGCAGCACATCGGCGAGGGCCGCGTTCGAACCATCGCCCTGGAGCCCACCGAGGGTCTGGTGCGCGGCATGAAGGCCGTGAGCACGGGCCAGCCCGTGAGCGTCCCCGTCGGCCGCGAGGTGCTGGGCCGCGTGCTCAACGTGATCGGCGAGCCGGTGGACAAGATGGGACCGGTGGATGCGAAAGAGCGCTGGCCAATCCATCGCCCCGCCCCCTCGTTCGAGGAGCAGTCCACCGAGCAGCAGATGTTCGAGACCGGCATCAAGGTCATCGACCTCCTCGAGCCTTATCTTCGCGGCGGCAAAATCGGCCTTTTCGGCGGCGCTGGCGTCGGCAAGACCGTCGTCATCATGGAGCTGATCAACAACCTCGCCATGCATCACGGCGGTGTCTCCGTGTTCGCCGGAGTGGGCGAGCGAACCCGCGAGGGCAACGACCTCTGGCTGGAGTTCCAGGAATCGCAGGTCATCGACCCGCACGACTGGCATAAGTCGAAGGCGGCGCTGATCTACGGCCAGATGACAGAGCCGCCCGGCGCACGCCTGCGCGTGGGCCTCACCGGACTGACCGTTGCTGAGTACTTCCGCGACGTCGAAGGCCAGGACGTGCTGCTGTTCATTGACAACATCTTCCGGTTCACCCAGGCGGGCTCTGAGGTTTCGGCGCTTCTGGGGCGCATGCCCTCCGCCGTCGGCTATCAGCCCAATCTGGCCACCGAGATGGGCGATCTTCAGGAGCGCATCACCTCCACCAAGAAGGGCTCTATCACGTCTGTGCAGGCCATTTACGTGCCCGCGGACGACTACACCGATCCCGCGCCGGCCACAGCGTTCGCACACCTCGACGCCACCACGAACCTGTCGCGCGATATCGCCGCCCTTGGCATCTATCCCGCGGTCGATCCGCTGGCGTCCACCTCGCGCATTCTCGATCCCCGCGTGGTCGGGGAGGAGCACTACGCTGTGGCCCAGCAGGTGAAGCAGGTGCTGCAGCGCTACAAGGACCTGCAGGACATCATCGCCATTCTCGGTATCGACGAACTGCCGGAAGAGGACAAGGTCACTGTGGCCCGCGCGCGCAAAATTCAGCGCTTCCTATCGCAGCCCTTCCACGTGGCCGAGCAGTTCACCGGCTTCAAGGGAAAGTACGTGAAGCTCGCCGACACGATTCGCAGCTTCAAAGAAATCGTGGACGGAAAGCACGACGCCATCCCCGAGCAGGCGTTCTACATGAAGGGGCCCATCGAAGAAGTCCTCGAGCACGCCGAACGCATGAAGAAGGAACAGGGAAGCTGATACGGCCGTGGCCGAT
>DASRCB010000145.1:0-9720 GCA_035653295.1 Bryobacteraceae bacterium | reverse complement strand
GCGCCGAAAACGCCCCGACATGCCGCGGCCCTATCGCGCCATCGGCTATCCGGTGCTCCCGGCAGCGTACATCGTCATTGCCGGGGTAATCGAAATCCTGCTGTTGCTCTACAAGCCGAACTACACCTGGCCCGGGCTGATTATTGTCCTGCTGGGAATCCCGGTCTATTATGCGTGGCGCCGCACGGCGTGACTGACGCGGAACGGTCCCGTCTTCGCCTTCATGGCCGATCCAGCCGTCCCGAACTCGCTTACCCTGAATCTGTTCGATCTTACGGTGCTGGATTCGTCGACGCGAATGATAGATCTGGAGCATGGAAGCGCTCGAACTCCTGAGTTACGCCCAGAGGCTACAGGCTCTCGCGCAGGCTGGCCTGGGCTACGCGGTGAACTCTTATGACCGGGAACGCTATCACGAGATTAGAGGCATCAGCGCCTGCCTGCTCCAGGAGCTCACCGACGAACCCTTCGAGAAGATCATGCGCGTATTCGCTTCCGAAGATGGCTATCAAACACCGAAGGTGGACGTCCGAGCAGTAATCTTCCGGGGCGCGGCCGAGATTTTGCTGGTGAGCGAAAAGATCGACGGCGGCAGGTGGACCCTGCCCGGTGGATGGGCGGACGTGGGACTTACGCCCTTCGAAGTTGCCGCCAAAGAGGTGAAGGAAGAGACCGGGTTACTGGTTGAGCCCCTGCGCCTGCTCGCGCTCTTCGATAAACGCCGGCACCCGCACCCGCCGCAGCCCTGGTATGTCTACAAGGCATTCATCCACTGCGAGATCAGGGGAGGCTCCCTGGTCGAGGACACGCCGGAGACATCGTCACCGCGCTGGTTTACGCTGCCCGAAATCGAAACCCTGGAGTTATCGACAGACCGGATTACATCGTCACAACTGAAAACATTGTTCGCATTCGCCACAAATCCGGCGCTGCCCGCCCTATGCGATTAGTAACCCGCTGAAACACGGGCGCCATTTCGAGCGGCGCCCGGAATTGCCTTGACAGAAACCTCGTTCCGTGGTCTCCTATAGCTGTCTATAGGAGCCATGCCCGCCCACAAGAACGATCGCCTTCAGGGAACACTCGACCTTCTTGTGCTCAGGACCCTTGACACGTGCGGGCCGATGCACGGCTATGGCATCACACTGCATGTCGAGCAGGCGTCGGATAACGCCCTGCGTCTCGAGGAAGGCTCGCTCTATCCCGCGCTGCACCGCATGACCCAGGCCGGCTGGCTGCGCGCCGAGTGGGGCGCCTCGGAGAACAATCGGCGCGCCCGTTATTACTCCATCACTGCCGCCGGGCGGCGGCAGCTCGCACAGGAGGAAAAGAACTGGGCCCAGCTGACCGAAGCCGTTCAGAAGGTGCTTCGTCCGGCCTGACGGGGAAAGCTCAATGGCCTGGATCGATCGACTCAGGAACCTGATCGGCAACGACGATCTGGAGCGCGGCCTCGATGAGGAGATGCGCTTTCACATCGAAGCACGCATGGAGGACAACATCAAAGCGGGCATGAGCCCGGCTGCCGCCCGCGACAACGCCGTACGCCGCTTCGGAAATCGTACTCTGCTCAAAGAGCGCACGCGCGACGCCGATCTGTTCCCTTCTGTCGATGCGTTCGGCCGCGACCTGCGCTATGCCCTGCGCACCCTGCTCACGACTCCGGGATTCGCGGTGGTCGCGATCCTCGTGCTCGCGCTCGGCATCGGAGCGAACACGGCCGTCTTCAGCATCGTCAGCTCCGTCCTGCTCCGTCCGCTGCCGTTCCCCGAGCCCGGGCGGCTCTTCTTCATTTCGTACCAGCCGCGCGCCAATCCGTTTTTCGAGCAGGGGAGTATGTCGGACGAAGACTATCTCGAGTTCGAGCGGCGCCAGCGCGAGTTCGAGAGCGTGGCCACATACGGCAACAATCCCGTGACTCTGACCGGCGCGGGCGAGCCGCTTCGGGCCGCCGGCGTGGCCGTCACCACGGACTTCTTCCATGTTTTGCGCAGCAATGCCGCGATCGGCAGGACCTTCGTCCCCGCGGAAGGGGAGCCGGGGCGCAACGCTGTCGTAATTGTTAGCGACAAGCTGTGGCGCGACCGGTTTGGCGCTGACCCTCGCGCTGTGGGACGTGTTGTCAGGCTGGATGGGATTCCCTGCACCATCATCGGCGTGATGCCGCCGAAGTTCATCTTTCCCGCCGGCGCGGAGTTGTGGACGCCGCTGGAGATTCACCTCGGCCATAATTCGTGGGCGCGGCCGGTCATCGGTCGCCTGCGACAGGGCGTTTCTGCGCAGGGCGCCGAGTTCGCGTTCAAAGCGCTCGCGTCGTCGCTGCCGATCTATCCAAATGCTCACCGAAGCGAATATGAAGCGAGTGTCCGGGGACTGCACGATAGGGTGGTCGCCCCGGTTCGGAAGCCTCTGCTCGTCTTTACGGGGGCCGTGGCCTTCGTCCTGCTGATCGCCTGCGCGAACGTTGCCAACCTCCTCCTCATCCGCGCGGCATCGCGCCGCCACGAAATCTCGGTGCGCGCCGCGCTGGGCGCAAGCCGCTGGCGACTCATCCGGCAGTTACTCACGGAAAGTCTGGTGACGTTCGTTCTTGGGGGTGCGGGCGGCGTCCTCCTCGCCAAAGCTGTCACGCCCGCGCTCCTGGCGCTCGCGCCGGCGGCGGCCATTCCCCATGGCGTCGAGATCGGCCTCGATTTTCGCGTCATCGTGTTCGCGTTCGGCCTGTCACTGCTAACCGGATTCCTATTCGGCCTCGCGCCGGCCTTTCAGGCGACGCGGCGTGATCTTCGGCTGCACCTCGCCGAAGGCGGCCGAACCTCCACCGGCGGCAGGCAGAAACTGCGCAGCGTCCTTGTTGTCGCCGAGGTCGCGCTGGCTCTCGTTCTGCTGACCGGCGCTGGCCTGCTGCTCAGGAGCCTGCGCCAGATTCTCTCCGTGAATCCCGGATTCCAGCCGAGGAATGTGCTGACCGCGACCGTCGATCTTCCCGATTCGGCCTACTCTACGGCGGCGAAGATGCGCGCTTTTCATCAAAGCGTGCTGGCGAAGCTCTCCAGTGTTGCCGGCGTACAAGCCGTGGGGGCTGTGAACTGGATCCCGCTTGGGCAGGCCGACATTCGCGGCACCTTCGAAATGGACGGCGGATATCGCCGGCCGCCAGGGTTCATGGCCGTCAAGCCAGTGGTCAGTCCCGGTTATTTTCGCGCCATGGGCATACGTCTGCTGAGCGGGCGCGCGTTTTCCGACCACGACAACGGCAGCGCGCCCGGCGTGGTGATCGTCAGCAAGTCAGTCGCACGCACGCTGTGGCGGGGCGACGATCCGCTGGGCAGGCGGATCTCCATGGAGGACAAGCCCGGGCCCGGCGACTGGCTCACCGTTGTCGGTGTGGTGGATGACATTCGCCAGGAGCAACTCACCGACCAGCCTTCGCCGGCCATTTATCAGCCTTTGCTGCAGGTCGGTCAGCCGTTCTTCCTCAGCCACATGACGTTCGTTCTGCGGACGGCTTCGCGGCCCCGGGCCGTGGCCACATCCATTCGCAGCATTATCCGTCAGGTGGATGCCGATGAGCCGGTGCAGATCGCCAGTATGGATGATGCCATCCTGGGAGTCACCGCCGCCTCTCGTTTCCTCGCTCAGGTGCTCGGGGCGTTCTCGATCATGGCCGTGCTCCTGTCCGCAATCGGCCTGTATGGCGTGGTCGCATCGTCGGTTGCCGAGCGAACGCGCGAAATCGGCATTCGCATGGCAATGGGCGCCAGCAATCGGAGCGTCGTGCGCATGGTGATTCGCCGCACGTTACCCCTGGCCGGGGCCGGCGTGCTCATCGGCGCGGCGGGCGCTCTGGCCGCCGGCCGCGTTCTCAGGACGTTTCTCTTTGAGGTCGCCCCGACCGATCCGCTGACGTTCGGCAGCGCCGCCCTCGTGCTGCTGGGCGTTGCCGTGGCCGCCGCTCTGATCCCCGCCTGGCGGGCTTACACCCTCGATCCGGTGGTCGTTCTCCGATATCAGTAGCGCCGTGATGAGCGGGCTATCGGCCCGGTTCGCCGCCTGGCGCAGGCTAGGTCGAGTGCGAAACCATTAGCGCAGCAGCGCGTTGATGGCCCGAATGTCCTCGGCCCGGAACTTCGGCCGCCGATCGTAGGTGAGCAGGCCATTGATCTCCTGCTCGACATCCGTGAGCTGGGTATAGCAAATGCCGATCACCTTCGGCGTTTTCGCGATGGCCTCGTACAGGCCGCGCATGCGCCCGAGCGTCGCCTCGGCCGTCTTCTCGATTCCCTCGTAACCCCACGAGTTCTCCGGAACCTTCGTGGCGTCGTCCGGGTGCTCGTACGAGATCCCGCCGAATTCGGACAGGAACACTGGCGCGCCGTTGTACTCATTTCCAGGGCACAGGTAGGGCTTGCCCTGGCAGGGTGAGGGGATGCGGCCCTCGTTCAGGTCGCGGAAGCGCTGCAGGAAGACCTCGCCGGTCTGGGAGTAGTCGTGGACCGCGAACAGGTCGGTGCACCCCGTGTGCTCCCAGCCATCGTTGTCGATAACGAGACGGCTGTCGTCAAGCGAACGCGTCAGCATGTACATGGCCCGCAGATGCGCCTGCTGGCGCGGATCGCGGACATCCGGGACACCCCAGCTCTCATTGAGCGGGACCCAGATGATGATGCTGGGATGATTGCAGTCTCGCGCCATCACGTCGATCCACTCGCGGGTCACGCGCGCCACCGACTCGGCATCGAACATGTAGGCGTTCGCCATCTCCGCCGAAACCAGCAGGCCCATGCGGTCGGCCCAGTAGAGGAATCGCGGGTCTTCCACCTTCTGGTGCTTGCGAACGCCGTTGAAGCCCATCTCCTTCGCCTGGCGAATGTCGTACTGGATGGCTTCGTCCGACGGCGGCGTGAGGTTGCTCTCCGGCCAGTAGCCCTGGTCGAGCACCATCCTGAGGTACAAAGGAGCGCCGTTGAGCTGCACCCGGCCGTCGTGCACGGCAACGGACCGGAAACCGAAGTACGATTGCACGCGGTCGATCACTTCCTCGCCGCGGCGTAACTCGAAGGTGACATCGTACAGTTCCGGCGCGCTCGGCGACCACCATTTCGGGTCGCGCACGAAGGCCGCCGCAACTGCCTGGGATTCGTCCGCCGGCGCGATGCCAGTGGCCACTTCGCGTCCCTTGTAGCTGACGCGAGCTATGAACCTCAGCTCCGGGTCGGGATTCTGAATGGTGGCGTCGAAGGTTACGGATCCATCGAGGGTGGACGCGATGCGCACTCGCTCCAGCCAGCTTTCAGCAACCGGCTCCAGCCACACCGTTTGCCAGATGCCGCTCGTTCGTTTGTAGAAGATGCTCTCGGAGGTCTCTTTCCAGTGCTGCTTACCGCGTGGGATGAAGCGGTCCTGGGGAGGATCTTCCACCTGTACGGTAAGTTCGTTGCCGTCAGCCTCGAGCAGATCGGTAATGTCGAAGCGAAAGGGCGTATTGCCGCCCTCGTGCTCGCCGGCGCGGTGTCCATTCACCCACACGGCGGCGCGGTAATCGACCGCTCCGAAGTTCAGCAGAACCCGGCGGCCTGCCCAGGATTCGGGAATGACAAAGCTTCGGCGGTACCACATCCGAGGGTGAAACCCGGTGTCGCCGATGCCGCTCAGCGGGCTCTCGAAACAGAATGGCACCAGGATGGGGCGGCTGAATCTCCGGCCGCCTTCCGCCCAGCGCTCCTCGGTTCCTCTACGGCCGTCGTCGAACTCGAAGTCCCACCAGCCGTTCAGGTTCAGCCACTCCTCGCGCTCGAACTGCGGCCGCGGGTACTCCGGGCGCGGCGCCGCCTCACGATGGGGCGCAGGGGATTCGCGCGGTACGAAGGTTGGAACAGCAGACATGCAGGGACCTGCCAATTTGTGCTCAGGGGAGTGATTGAATCTCAAGGATTGCACACGCCCTCAGCGAATTCAAATCATTTCTTCGGCTGTCTGCTTTATAGACGTTAGGGTTCGCGGGAGGATTCCAGATGGCGTGATTTTCATGTAACGGTTCGTACGGGACGGTGGCCTAAACCGTGAAGATCGCCTTCGCCTGCTCCAGCGACCTCCGCCAGTTGTCCCCGACCGCCGGGGTGTACTCGTGCGCTGCATACCCGCCGAACCCGGCGTCGGCAATCGCGCCCGCCACGAAGCGGTAGTTCAGTTCCTGGCTGCCGTCGATCTCATGCCGCCCCGGATTCCCGCCGGTATGAAAGTGCCCGATGAACTGGATGTCCGCCCGAATCGTGCGGGCGATGTCGCCTTCCATGATCTGCATGTGGTAGATGTCATACAGCAGCTTCACCCGCGGCGAATCGACGCGCCGGCACACCTCCACGCCAAACGACGAGTGGTCGCACATGTAGTCCTTGTGATCCACTTTGCTGTTAAGCAGCTCCATGCACAGCGTCACGCCTTTGTCTTCCGCGTGCCGCTTCACGCGATTGAAGAACGTCACGCAGTGGTCCAGCCCCTCGGAATCCGGCATCCCCCGCCGATTCCCCGAAAGAATGATGACGTTCGGCGCTCGGGCGGCGGCGGCATCGTCAACGGTCTGGAGCACGGCCTTTTCAAACCGGTTGTGGTTCGCGGGATCGTTGATGCCGTCGGCGATGCTCATCCCCGGCACGGGAACCATGGTTGGGATGAGTCCATACTTCTTCAAAGTCGGGAAATCCTTCGCTCCGATGAGATCGAAGCCGAGGAAGCCCATTTCCGCCGCGGTCCGCGCCATGGCGTCGAGATCCATGCCCGATCCGCGAAACGGCGCCCCGGTGACGCTCTGCTTCAATCGCCCGCCGGAGGGCGCGCTCAGCGCCGCTGCAGCCGCGCACCCCGCAATCGCGGGCAACAGTTCTCGCCTGGTCATGGCCGATATCCTATCGCTCCGGCCTCGATACCGCTACCGCTAACTGAGAATCCGAAACGCGGGCGCGGCTTCCGCCGACCTGAAATGGGCCCGGACCTTCGCCGCCGCCGCCCGGCCCGCCACCTGCGCGAGTTCTTCCTCGCTGGCCTGCAGCACGCGCTCCAGGCTCCCGAAATGCCGCAGCAGCTTGGTGATAGTCCGCTCCCCGACCCCGGGAACCTGCTCCAGCTCCGATGTCAGCCGCGCGGCATTGCGCCGGGTGCGATGGAAGGTCACCGCGAACCGGTGCGCCTCGTCGCGAACCGTCTGCACCAGGTGCAGCACCGGCGAGAACTTCTCCAGCACCACGGGCTGGTCCTCATGCCCGTGCACGTAGATGATCTCCTCGCGCTTGGCTATGGAGGCCAGCGGCTGGTTCGTGATCCCGATCGCTTCCAGGGCATCGGCCGCCGCGTGCAGCTGCCCCAGGCCGCCGTCGATGAGCACCAGATCGGGAAACGGCTTGTGTTCCTCCTTCAGCCGCGCGTACCGCCGCGTCACCACCTCGCGCATGGACGCGAAATCGTCGTTCCCCTCCACGGTCCGGATGATGAACTTGCGGTAGTCGGCCTTCTTCATACGGCCGTCCTCCCACACCACCATGCTCGCCACCTTGTCGGTTCCCTGGATGTGTGAAATATCGAAGCACTCGATCCGCTTTGGCGCCACCGGAAGGTCCAGGTTGTCCCGCACCGCCTGCTGGATCGCCTTCGAGCTCGGCCTCATCACCCGGAAGCGCTGCTGGAAGCTGTGCTTTGCATTCGTTTCCACCAGCTCGAGCATGGCCTTCTTCTGGCCGCGCTGCGGCAGACGGATCTCCGTTTTGCGCCCGCGCCGCTCGCTGAGGTACTCCTCCAGCAGCTCCCGATCTTCGAAATCGACAGGCACGTGGATGTACGCCGGAATGTACTGCTGTCCGATGTAGACCTGCTTCAGCAGAGAGGAAAAGAACTCGGCCGGATCGGCATCGAGCTGGTCTTCCCAGAAGAACTCGCGCCGGTCAACGATGCGCCCTCCGCGCAGGTGAAAGAGGTTGACGGCCACCAGCGGCGGCTCGGCGTACCAGGCGAAGATATCGGTATCATCCCCGCCGGCGGCGGCGATTTTTTGCTTCTCCTCCAGCTCCTCCACCGTGGCGATCAGGTCCCGCAAACCGGCCGCCTCCTCGAACCGCATGCCGGCCGCGGCCTCCTGCATCCGCGCGCGCAGTTCATCGGTGAGATCGCGGAGCCGGCCTTCGAGGAAGAGCTTCACCTGGCGCACCGCCGCCTGATACTGCTCGTCGGTGGTCAGTCCCTCCACGCACGGACCCTGGCAGCGGTGGATGTGGTACTCGAGGCACGGCTGCTTGTGGCTGCGCGTGAGATCCACATAGCACGAGGGCACCTTGAAATGCCGATGAATGAAGTGCGCCAGCCGGTGCGCCAGGTTGCCCGGGAAATAGGGCCCGTAATAAGTGGAACCGTCTTTGACGATGCGCCGCGTCACGTACACCCGCGGCCAGCGTTCGTTGGTAAGACGAATGCAGGGATAGGTCTTGTCGTCGCGCAGCAGAATGTTGAAGCGCGGCTGATATTCCTTGATCAGGTTGTTTTCGAGCGCCAGCGCCTCTTTTTCGTTGTCGACGAGAATGTAGTGGATGTCGTGCGCGTCGGCTATCAGGCTGCCGGTTTTGGCGTCCGCCAGCCGCTCCTCCAGGAAGTAGCTGCGGACTCGGCTGCGCAGGTTCCTGGCCTTGCCGACGTAGAGCACGGTCCCGTGCGCGTCTTTGTAGAGGTAAACTCCGGGGAGGGTAGGAAGCTGCGCGGCTTTTTCTTTCAGATCGGGCCGCGAAATCATCGGAAAGTTATAATTTCATTGTGACACGACTCGCGCCGGCGCTCGTTTTCATGGCCGGTCTGGCGTGTGCGGCGGCTCCTCAGCAGCAGGCTCCGCCTCCGGCGCCGCCGAAGTCCGGCGATCCCGCGCCCGCCGCCGCTGCCCCGGATGCCGACGATGGCAAGTATCAGCTGCCTCCGGAAGAGGACGAGTCCGCGAAGCCGAAGGTTTACGGCTTCAACCCCATTCTCGCCAGGCGCGACATGACCGTAGGCACGTTCTACTTCAAGAAGGGGAAGTTCAAAGCCGCGGCCGACCGCTTCGACGAAGCCACCAAATGGAACCCCGGCCTCGCCGAAGCATATCTCCGCCTCGGCGAGAGCGCCGAGAAGCTGGGCGACAACGAGACCATGCGCAAGGCATGGAACCGTTACCTCGAGCTCGAACCGAACGGGAAGGAAGCCGGTTCGGTAAAGAAAAAGCTGGCCCAGGCTTCAGGAAACAAATCGTAGCTGCTGTCCGCGGCGGCGCCGCATTTCGCTCCGCAGAATCCGCTCCAGCTTCGCCATGCCCGACTCCCACCTGGGGAAAAGGTCGACATATTGAATCGATCGCCGAATGCGCGACGGGATCTCACACGCGTCCAGGCGCACAGGAATGAAGAACACTTCTTCCAGCGGCGCACGCTGCGCGCACTCCAGCGCGAATCGCAGCTCGCCCTGGAACATTCCCCGCTTTGAGACCGATCGCCCGGAGAAGCATGCAATAAAGAAATCCGTGCTCTCGATCGCTGCTTCGATGGCCCGCGGCCAGTTTTGGCCCGGCAGCAGCTTGGTCTTGTCCAGCCACGGGCTGAAGCGCCGGGAACGAAGCGCCGTATACAGCCGCCGCGCCTGGGCCAGATCCTCCTCCACATAGGCGATGAAGACGCGCGGCAGATTGTGCGCGCGGAATGAGAGCCGGCCGTT
>DASRCB010000144.1:0-24696 GCA_035653295.1 Bryobacteraceae bacterium | reverse complement strand
CGAGAACACCAGCAGAATCACAATGACCACTCGGGCCACGGGGCCGGCGGTGCGCACCAGATCCCAGGTGCTCAGCTGCAGAAACGCCGCAAACACAGGCAATTCCATCGAGACGGCTCACTCCCTCCCCGAAGTTCCATCATAAAACGCTGAGGCTCGTTTACGGCGCCAAAAACAACAATTTTGCGCACTTATGTTTCAGACGCGCGCGGGCCGGGGAAAGTTGATGCTTCAGGTGCGCCGGAAGATGACCACATAGAAGTTGTTCGGATGGCGCGTTTCGGCGTGAAAGCCCGCCGCCTGCATCTGCGCGGCCATCCACGGAATCCAGCCGCCATCATGGGTGACGAACAGGACCTCATTGCTGGTGGCCAGATCCGTCCGGATGGTCTCTGTCACGTGCGCCCTGATCGCCGGCGTGAGGTGAAACGGAAGCGGCAGGAGCCGGTTGCGCATGGGGTAAACGACGAATGGCGAATAGAGATAGCCATCGCCGGAGATGCCGGCGCGCCAATCGCCCGCGTCGGATTCGGGCTGCTCGCTGCGGAAGAAAACCGGCGGCAGCGATGAACCGCGCGACTCGGCTTGAATGATGTCCATGAAGGGCCGGAGTTCTTCCGGACCATGCCGTGGCGCACTGGTCCATCCGAGCGGGCTGCCGACCGAAGCGAGTATCGCCAGCAGCGACCACATGCCCGCGCGAGCCGGGCCGAACAGAGCATAACCCGCCGCGCCCAGCAGCAGAGCCTGCGCGGGAGCAAGGAACGAATAATAACGGGGGACGAACAGGTGCGAGCGGCTCAGCACCGAGAGGCAGAAGAAGAGGACCGTGCCGAAGCTCATCCAGACCACCAGCAGCACCATGAAGGGCGTCGCCGGCAGAACGGGCCGATGTTTCGGCGCCGGAAAGCAGACGCGCATCGCCAGGGTCGCGATGCCGCTCCCGAACAGCAGCAGCGATGGGATCAGGGCGGCGAGAAGATCCTCGGCGTGCGGCTTGTCGGCAAAGGAGAGATCGGGCGCTTCGTGCAGCAGCATCCGGAGCTGCGGCAGCAGCGGCAACAGGAGAACCGCTAACGCGCCGCACGCGACGAAGAGTTCGCGCCAGCGCCGGCGCAGCGTCATGACGAGGTAGACCGCCTGCGCGACAAAAACCACGGCAAACAGCATGCGCAGCTCGAACATCAGCGCCGAAGCGATCACCCAGCCGGCAAGGTATCGCCGCTGTCCGGTTGAAACCCATCGATAGAGAGCCCACATGGAAGCGACCAAGGCCGCCCAGGCAAAGGCGTACGGCCGCGCCTGGTTGCCAATGCCCAGAGTGAGGGGATGAAAAACGAACAGTACGGCGCAGGCGGCGCCGGAACCTTTACCAATCGCATCCTCCGCCAGGCGGTAAACGAACCAGGCGGCAAGGATCAGCGCCCCGATGGTCGGGATTCGCAGAACGAACTCCCGCCAGGCACCGCTCGCCCCTGCGAACGGGGAGGCCAGAATCGAGTAGACGATGGAGTGCCCGGCCCAGTGCTGCCACTTCACGATCGCCGAGAGCGGGCCGTCGTGGGCCAGCCAGCAGGTGATCGCTTCGTCCACCCAGAAGCTCCAGAACAGACTTGGGCCCCAGACGATGGCCAGAATGACGGCGGCCGCGATCAGGGTCGGGACATCGCTGACCTTCGCCGGCTGCCGGACTGCCGAGACCGGCGCGGGTATGCCTTCGCCGACACGAATCCCAGGATGGGTGGCGCCCACAAGCGAGGTATCGGCGGCAGGACCGCGCGGGTTTAGCGGTTCGGTGGCTAAATCTCCGAATCCATTCTGCCGATGAACAAGGTGAGGCCATATCCATGCCCACCGCCATCATCACCGGGGCCAACGGCCTCATCGGCTCGGAAGCGGTAGAGTTCTTTTGCCGCCTTGGCTGGGACGTCACCGGCATCGATAACGACCTGCGGGCCCGCTTCTTCGGCCCCGAGGCCTCCACCGCCTGGCGCAAAGCCCAGCTTCACGAGACATTTCCGCGCTATACCAGCCTGGATATCGATATTCGCGACCAGCGCGCCGTGGACGAGATCTTCGCCCGTTACTCCTCTTCGATCGAACTGGTGATCCATGCCGCGGCTCAGCCTTCTCACGACTGGGCCGCGGGCGACCCCTTCACCGACTTCTCGGTAAACGCGAACGGGACGCTGAACCTGCTGGAGGCGACAAGGAAACACGCCTCACAGGCAGTCTTTATCTATACCTCTACAAACAAGGTTTACGGAGATACGCCCAATCGTCTGCCGCTCATCGAGCAGGAGCTGCGCTGGGAGATCGACCCCACGCACCGCTATCGGAACGGAATCGACGAGACCATGAGCGTCGATCAGACGCTGCATTCCCTGTTCGGCGTGTCCAAGACCGCGGCCGACATCCTGGTTCAGGAGTACGGGCGCTATTTCGGCCTGAAAACGGGCGTGTTTCGTGGCGGCTGCCTCACCGGTCCGGCGCACTCCGGCGCGAAGCTGCACGGGTTTCTGGCATATCTGGCGAAGTGCACCGTGGGAGGCCTCCCCTACGAGGTGCTGGGCTACGGCGGCAAACAGGTCCGGGACAATATCCACAGCTTCGATCTGGTAAATGCCTTTTACCACTTCTATCGGCGGCCGAAGGCGGGTGAGGTCTACAACATCGGCGGCGGCCGGCACAGCAACTGTTCGGTGCTGGAAGCAATCAGTCTCTGCGAGCAGGTGGCCGGACGCAGGCTGCGGTGGAAATACGTCGACCGGAACCGCACCGGCGACCACGTGTGGTGGATCAGCGATGTTTCGAAGTTCCGCTCGCATTATCCGGGCTGGGACTGGCAGTACACGCTGCGGGACATCGTCGAGCAACTGATCGAGAGCGGCGCCCGGCGCGCGGCTGCCGTGGACGCGTGCAGAGCGTAACGTGAAGCTCTCGGTGGTCATTCCCGCGCGCAACGAAGCCGGATGCATCGGCTCGACCGTTGCTGCTGTTGTCTCGATGCTGGAACAAGAGCGCATCCCCGGCGAGATTCTCGTGGTGGATGACGGCAGCACTGACGGAACCGCGGAGACGGTCCGCGACATGGCCGAGCGGTATCCGCAGGTGCGCCTGCTGCGCAACGCCGGCCCACACGGTTTCGGCTACGCCGTGCGCGCTGGTCTGCGCTCGTTCACTGGCGACGCGGTCGCCGTCATGATGGCCGACAATTCCGACTCGCCGGGCGATCTGGTGCGCTACTATCGCGCGCTGGAGCAGGGGGCGGAGTGCGTGTTCGGATCGCGATTCGTCCGCGGCGGGTCGGTCGAGGGCTATCCGCTGCACAAGCTGATCATCAATCGGCTGGCGAACTGGTTTATCGCCGCGCTGTTCGGGCTCCGGCTGAACGACGTCACCAACGCGTTCAAGTGCTATCGGCGGAACGTCATCGAAGGGCTCCAGCCGCTTCTTTCGGCGCACTTCAATCTGACGGTCGAAATGCCGCTGAAAGCCACCGTGCGCGGCTACAGCTACACCGTAATTCCGATTTCGTGGCGCAATCGAGCGACCGGCATCTCCAAGCTGAAGCTGCGCGAGATGGGCAGCCGGTACCTCTTCATCGTTCTCTACGCGCTGCTCGAGAAGCACCTGTCGCGCGGCGATTATCGCCGGCCCGCGCCGGTTGCCAGCGCCGCGGAGGCCGCGCCGGAAAGAGCGCAATGCCAGACCACATTCTGATTACCGGCGGCGCTGGCTTCATCGGGTCGACCATCGCGTTCGAGCTGAAGCGCAGGTTCCCGGGCGCGGATATCACTGCGCTCGACAATCTGCGTCGGCGCGGAAGCGAGTTGAACGTACCGCGCCTTGCCGCGCGCGGCATTCGTTTCGTCCATGGCGATGTGCGCCAGCCGGCCGATCTCGATTCGCTGCCCGCCGATCTCATCGTGGAATGCTCCGCGGACCCCTCGGCGCAGGCCGGTTACAACGGCGCCGGACCGGAGTATGCAGTGGAGACGAATCTGTTCGGCTGCTATAACTGCCTGAACCTGGCGCGGCGCAATCGGGCGGACTTCATTTTTCTTTCCAGCAGCCGGGTGTACCCGGTGGGCGCGCTCAACCGCCTGACCTATCGCCAGACGGAAACACGCTTCGAGTGGATGGACGAGCAGCCCGTCGCCGGAGCGTCGCAGCGTGGGATCTCGGAGGCTTTTCCCACCGATGGCGTGCGCTCGATCTACGGCATGACGAAACTTGCCGCGGAGCTGATGATCCAGGAATACGCGGACGCGTACGGCTTCCGTTTTGTCATCAACCGCTGCGGTCTCGTGGCCGGGCCGTGGCAGATGGGCAAGGCCGATCAGGGCGTGGTGACGCACTGGCTCGCTGCCCACCATTACGGACGCCCGCTGCGCTACATCGGGTTCGGAGGCGAAGGGCGCCAGGTGCGGGACGTGATGCACGCCGACGATCTGGCCGATCTTGTAGCCATGCAGGCCGGCAGCCCCGCCGCTTTTGACGGGCAGACATTCAACGTGAGCGGTGGCCGCGACTTCAGCGTGTCGCTGCTCGAACTGACGCGCCTTTGCGAACAGGTGACGGGCAGGAGCATTGCCATCGGCTCTGAGCCGGGGGACCGGCCCGCCGACCTGCGCATCTTCGTCGGCGACACCAGGCTCATCCGCACGCTTCACGGCTGGCGCCCGCAGCGCGGCCCGGAGATCGTGCTGCGCGACACCTACCAATGGATCCGAACCCATCAGGATGAGGCGGCTTATGCTTTCCGCGCAGAACCAGGCTGAAACTGCGGCGCTCGAACCCGCCATTTACCGCCATCGCTTTTCGGCGCAGGACATCGCCGACAGCGAGCGCTACTGGCGGCCGATCTGCCGATACCTGCAGCGCTGGTTCCCGGTGGACGGAACGACACTGGACGTAGGCGCGGGCTCGTGCCAGTTCATCAACAATATCCAGTCCGGGATGAAGATTGCCGTCGATCTGAATGAGGAAAACCTGCGGCGCTACGCCAATCCGGAGGTCCGCGCCGTGGTGGGAACCGGGGCCCAGCTGGACGGGATCGAAACGGGCTCGGTGGACGCGGCGTTCGCCAGCAACGTCTACGAGCACTTTCAGTCACGTGAGGATGTGGCGGCGAGTTTTCGCGAGGTGCGGCGCGTCCTGCGGCCGGGCGGCCGCTTCGTCATTCTGCAGCCGAACTTCGCCTGCTGCAGCCGGCGGTACTTCGACTTCTTCGACCACCGGCTGATCTTCACGCATCGCGGCATGACGGAAGGCCTCGAGATCGCGGGCTTCGAGATGGAGCAGGCGCTGGCGAGATTTCTTCCATACACGTCCAAGTCGCGCCTGCCGCAGGCGGAGTGGCTGGTGGAGTTGTATCTTCGCGTGCCGCTGGCCTGGCGGATCATGGGCCAGCAGATGCTGCTCATCGCGAAGAAGCCGGGATGATTGTTTCGCCCGAGATCGCCGCGCCCACGGCTGAGCGGGAGAGCCCGGGACGGCCGCTGCTTCCGGTGATCCGCCGCTGGCTGCTGTTCGCGTTCTCACTCCTGCTGGTCTGCCCGATTCGTGTTTGGACGCAGAAGGGCACGGTCGACAGCACCTGGGTGTTAGCGCTGAACTATGCTCGGGCGCACGGCCTGGTCATCGGCTCGGACGTGGTGTGGACCATGGGACCGCTGTCGGTCTACCTGTTCCCGCAGGCGATCGGCAACAACCTGTCCGCGGCGCTGGCGTTCCAGGCGGTTGTCTGGGCGATCATGGCCCTCGTTCTGGCCGATGCGTTCCGCGCCAAGACGACCAACCCCGGCCTGTTCACGCTGTTCATCGCGCTTTCTGCCCCGCTGTACTGGTTCAACTACACGGGAATCGAGAACCTGCTCATTGCGGCCATGGCCGTCCTCCTCACGCTGTATCGTCGGCAGGGCGGCTGGTTGCGCTACATTGCCGCTCTGCTGCTGGCGGGCGTCGTTCCGCTGATCTCGTTCTCGGCGGCGGTGGTTGCCGGGGGAATGCTGGCCGGTTACCTGATCGAGGCTGCGATCCGTCTGCGCGCGCGTGTGCTGTGGGAAGCGGCAATGGCGATTTTCGCGCCGGCGTCCGTTCTGGCCGCGGGCGCGTGGCTGGTGCTGGGATCGATGGCGGCGATCGGGCGCTGCGCCCGCGCAACACTGGAGTTCGCCGGCGGATACAGCGCGGCCATGTCGCTGCCGGGCGCCGGCGCCGATCTTGGCGCGGCGGCGGCTGTAGTCGTGCTCCTGGGCGTGTTCATCCGGGCGGGCTGCAATGCCGCTCTGACGCGCTTCTTCGGCGCGCTGTTCGCAATCCCGCTGTTCGCCGTCTTTAAACACGCCTTCGTGCGGCAGGACGAGCATGAGGTCAACTTCTTCTGTTTCGTGGCGCTTGCGCTGGCGGTGGTCTGTCTGGTGGGCTCCTTCGGCCGCCGGCGCGCCTCGGTCTGGATCAGCGCTCTTGCCTTCGGATTGATCTGGACCGAATACATGCTGGTCCAAACCAACGGATCCGCGCTGCTCGAAGCCAGCGGATTCGCGCAGGCACGGATGCTGGTGCGGGTCGCGCGTGGGGAAGACCTGCATGGAAACGGCGGCGCGCCTCGGCTTGACCCGGGCGTTCGTCGCGTGATCGGCCAATCCACCGTGGCTTCGCTCTCGACAATTTACGACGGCGCGGTCGGCGAAGGGCTCAATCTCCAGATCTACCCCGTCATCCAGCGTTACGCCGCATACACCCCTTATCTCGATGCACTCAACGCCGCGTGGGTGCGCGACAAAGGTCCGCGCTTCCTCATCTTCGACGGATCGAGCATCGACGACAGACAGCCCTGGGCCGAAACGCCGGCCATGTGGGCCGAGATCTATCGCTGGTATCGAACGCGGCTGCTCGCCGGCGGCGAACTGCTGCTGGAGAGGCGCGACAGCCCGCGAGCGTCGAATACCGCGAGCAGTTGGGCAGCCGACTGCCGCCTGACCAGGAAAGGGAAGCTGGAGTCGTTGTTCTTTCGTGTGCCAGAGGTCACGATGAACGGCGCCAGAGTCGTGCCCGCCGTGCTCGCCTCACCCATGCCGAGCCGCCCGCCGACGACCCTGGAGGAATTCGGTTCCTTTCTCGACGACGCGCCGCAGCACCGGGCGGAGGATCTGAGCATGCATCTCGGCGGACCCGGCGCCGCATCGTTCGCCTGCCAACTCCGAATCACGTCTTCAGGGGACTGAAATCCTGTAAACCGTGAGGCCGCTCAGAACATCACAGTATTTCGGTCATTAAGCCGATATAATGTAGGGACACCCTATCCCGTGCTCTTTCCCTTTCACGGGAGGGCGACAGCTGTAACGAGGACCACCCATGCTCCAGCGAGCTGCCGCGGTCGTGATCGCGGTCTCATGTTCGTTTCTTCCGGCGCTTGGCGCCGATGCCCTGCCCCGCCCGAAGGCCGGCAAGCCACAGATTTTCAAGGAGGCCGACATCCGGCCAGGCATGAAAGCCGTTGCCTGGACCGTATTTTCGGGCACACAGCCTGAGGCTGTCCCGATCGAAATCATCGGCATCGAGAAGAATCTCTGGGGCCCGCGCCAGGACATCATCCTGGGCAAGATGGGCGGCGCGGCGGAGCGAACCAACGTTGCGGGCGGCATGAGCGGCAGCCCGGTCTATATCGACGGCAAGCTGGTGGGCGCGGTCTCGCTACGCCTGAGCGTGTTCTCGCCGGATGCGATCTGCGGCATCACGCCGATCGAGTACATGCTGGAGGTAAACGAGTACGATCAGTCCCGGCCCGCTGACGCGCGCACGCCGGCCGAGGCGCGGTCCTCCAAAGATTCCAAAGAAGAGCATCATGCCGCGGCGCTGCCTGGATTGCTCGGGGAGCTGGCGGCGGCAGGGGCCGGCACGGGCCAGCTTCCTATGGTTCCGATCGAGACGCCGCTGAGCTTCTCCGGGTTCAGCAGCAAAGCGATGCAGGCGTTCGCTCCGCTGTTCAATCAGGAAGGGCTGCAGACGGTGGGCGGCGGCTCATCGAGCTCGCTGCACGACGCGACTCCGGCGGCCGATTGGAAGAGCTCGCTCGCGCCCGGCGACGCGGTCAGCGCCGTGCTCGTGTCCGGCGACATGAGCATCAGCGGCATGTGCACGGTGACGTATAACGATGGCGAGCACATGCTGGCCTGCGGGCACTCCATCTTCAATCTCGGGCCGGTGGACATGCCTATCGCGAAAAGCGAAGTGCTGACCACCCTGGCATCGTCGTATCAGCCCAACAAGATCGGCAACGCGACGGAAGTGGTGGGCGCGCTGCGGCAGGATCGGCACAGCGCTATCGAGGGGCGGATGGGCGCGACGGCTGAAATGGTGCCGGTAGAGCTGAAGGTGCGCTCCTTCGACGAGAAGGATCACCTGGCCGGCGAGAAGGACCTGCACTTCAGCGTGTTCGTGCAGCAGAAGTGGACGCCGTTCCTGATGATGGCCACGCTGTACAACTCCATCTCCAGCATGAACGAGTTCGCCGAAGAGGCCACCTACCGGCTGAGCGGCGAAGTGCAGCTGGATGGCCAGCCGGGGTTGAATCTTTCCACCATGCTGGCGCCGAGCGAAATGCCGGTGCCCGCTCCGATGGTCCTGGCCGGGTGGTGGGGCGACAAGTTCAATCGCCTGTTCCTGAACCCGGTGGAGATGCCGAAGCTGAAGAGCGTCAGCGCCACCATCGACCTGCTGCCCGACCGGCGCATCGCCAACATCGAAAATGCGTGGGTGCCGAACGCCGAGGTGGATCCCGGCTCGGTGGTGCCGGTGAAGGTTTACCTGCGCCCCTATCGCGGCGAGCGCATCGAACGCGAGTTCACGCTGAAGATCCCCGCCGGCCTGTCGCGCGGGCATCACACCATTCTGCTGAGCGACGCGGACACGCTAAACCGGATGCAGAACGCGGCCGTCACGAATGACGACCATCTGGACATTCCGCAAACCGTTTCACTCATCAATCAGGAGCGAACGAACAACAAGCTGTATGTTTCGCTGCTGGAGCCCGGTCCCACGGTGTATTACGAGGACAAGACCATGCCCAGCCTGCCCGCCTCGGTGATGAACGTCATGCAAACCGGGCGGACGGCGAGCCGGCATCTGGTCAGTTCGATGGAGAATCCCGTGGAGCAGGGCAGCATTCCGTTCGACCTGGTGGTGAACGGCAGTTATTCCCTGAAGATCCAGGTTAAGTAGTTCTCGATGAAAACAATTTGTGTTGTGGCGCTCGCCGGCCTGGCGCTGGCGGCGGACTGTCTGGCCGTAGAGACCAAGTACTGGCAGCAAAGCGATCAGGCCGATTTCGAAAAGGGCACGCTGACGCAGATCTCGCTGCGCAGCGACGGCCGCCTGTTTCTCGCGCCGGCGCTGAACGAGCTGTTCGACACCGCGACGCCGTATCTGTGGTCCGTGGCCCGCGATTCGAAGGGCTTCCTGTATACCGGCGGCGGCGGCACGGGCGGCGGGACGGCGCGGCTGTTCGAGATCGCGCCCGACGGCAAGTCGCGAAAAGTGGCCGAGCTCATGGGCCTCGAGATTCACGCCGTGGCGGTGAACCGCGGCGACGAGATCTTCGCCGCTACCGCGCCCGACGGACAGGTGTGGCGCGTATCGCGCGACGGCAAGGTCCAGCCGTTTTTCGATCCGAAGGCGAAGTACATCTGGGCGCTGGCGTTCGACAGCAAAGGCAACCTGTACGTGGCCACCGGCGACAAGGGAGAGATCTTCCGCGTCACACCGGACGGCAAAGGCTCGGTCTTCTTCAACACGGAAGAGACGCACGCGCGAACGCTGGCCATCGACAGCAACGATAACCTGATCGTCGGCACCGACCCGTCCGGCCTCGTGATTCGGGTCTCGCCGGAAGGCAAAGGGTTCGTGCTGTATCAGACCGCGCGGCGTGAAATCACCTCTGTCGCAATCGCTCCGAACGGCGCGATTTATGTCGCCGGCACGGGCACGCGCTCGGCGACGACTCCGGCGCCGTCGACGTCAGCGCCGCCGCCCATTACCGTTCAGCACGCCAGCGAGCCCGGCAGCACGACCCCGCCCGGCTCGGGTCCGGGGCCAGGCCAGGCGCAGGCGATCCAGGTCCAGCCGATTACCAGCACGCCCGCGATTACGCCCTCGACCGCCGTCAGTTCCGGCGGCTCGGAGGTGTATCGCATCGATCCCGACGGAACTCCCCGGCGCGTGTGGACCAATGCGCACGCGCTGGTGTACGCGATCGCGTTCGATTCCGAGGGTCACCCGCTGCTCGGGACGGGCAACTCCGGCCGGGTGTATCGTCTCGATTCCGACGTTCTGAGCACCATCCTGCTCGACCTTCCGCCGACGCAGGTGACCGGTTTCACCGCAGGCGCCGGTGGAGCTCTCTACGCGGTTACGGGCAATATCGGCAAGGTCTATCAGATCGGCCCCGGCCTGGCGAAGAGCGGCACGTATCAGAGCGAGGTGCTGGATGGCGGGGAATTCTCGCGCTGGGGCCGGTTCTCGATTCAGGCGGGTAACGCGCACGGCCGCGTCACCGCCTTTACCCGGTCGGGCAACCTGAACCGAACGCAAAACAACTGGAGCGACTGGGCCGCCGTGAAGCTTACCCGCGATCCGCAGTGCGGCAACTGCGAGAGCGGATCGGTGACATCGCCTCCGGCGCGCTTCATGCAGTACAAGCTGTCGCTGGAATCGACACCCGATCCTCCGGGCCCGGCGGCTCAGGGACGGACGCTGCCGGACGTAGCGGTGGTGACCATGGCCTATCTGCCGCGCAACGTGGCGCCGCAGATCGAGGCGCTGGAGACCACACCGGCGAACTATCGTTTCCCCGCGGCCCCGGTGTCGAACCCGGCGCCGTCGTCGGGCTCACCGCAGACCCTTAGTCTTCCGCCGCTGGGCGGTACGCGGCCGCCGTCTTCCGCCGTGAATTACGAGACGACGATCACTCCCACTCTCACCTATGCCAAGGGCTGGATCGGAGCGCGCTGGGCGGCGCGCGATGACAACGGCGACACGCTCGTTTACAACGTGGAGATCCGGGGCGTGAACGACAAGCGCTGGATCCCGCTGCGCGAAAACGTGCGTGAAAAGTACATGAGCTGGGACAGCACGGCGTTCCCGGACGGCGAGTACGAACTGCGGGTCACCGCGTCGGACGAACCCACGAATCCGCCGGCGCAGGCGCTGAGCGCGAAGATGGTCAGCGATCCGTTCGTGATCGACAACACTCCGCCGGAAATCACGGGCCTTGCAGCCACCCCATCCGGCGATGGCATCCAGGTACGCTGGCGCGCGCAGGACCCGCGCAGCACGATCTCCAAAGCCGAGTATTCGGTGAACGGGGGCGAGTGGCAGATGGCCGCGCCGGTGGGCGGCCTCTCGGATTCTCCGGAAGAGAATTACGATCTGTCCATCCCGCGGCATTCCGGGGACCAGGTGATCGCCGTTCGAGTCACGGACGATTTCGACAATCAGGCCGTGGCGAAGACGGTTGTGCCGTAAGGGCATGGCTCGCGCGCGACCGAAGCCTCGGCTCGCGCTGATTCTCGCGCTCATCATTTACCTGGGCTTCAGCTGGGCGATGGGCGTGCACACCGCAGGCCCGCAATTCGACGAGATCGTCAGCTTTCGCGGTGCAGCGAATTCCGTTTGGGGCACCTTGAGGCCGCCGTGCCCGGTCGAATCTTTCGCCTTCGCCCACCGTTGCTGGCCGCTGATGGTGGCCTGGTATGTCGGAGCGCCGAAGGATTACGTTTTTCTGCCGGCGTTCGCGCTGCTGGGCGTAAAGACGAGCATCGCGCGGATGGGCGCGGCCATCCTCGCCTGCATTGGCATTTGTGGCGTATGGGTGTTCCTGCGCGCCGCCTGTGGCTGGCGCGCGGCAGCTATCGGCTGTGTGCTGCTGGCCATCAACCCCTCGTATCTGGACATGCCGCTATTCGACAACGGCAACATCGCTTTTTCACTTGCCGCCGCCGGCATGCTGCTGGCGTGTCTTGGCCTGATGCACCGGGGCATATCGGCGCGGCTGATGTTTGTTACGGGGCTGGCGGCCGGACTGGGCACGTGGGCGCGGTTGAACTTCGCCTGGCTGCCCGTGGTCGGGCTGCTCGCGGCCGCGGTCGTTTACCGGCGCGATATTCTTCGCATTGCTCGATTCGTGCCGGCGCTGGCGGCGGGCGCGCTCTGCGGCGCGATTCCACTGCTTTATTACGTGAAACAGAATAGTCAGGAGCTGTTCGCATTCGTCCGGAAATCTTCGGTTGCCATGGACTTTCACAGTCGCCTGACCTATCTGCTGACGCTCCTTCGCGATGTCTTTTTTGCCGCCGGAGAGCATCGGACGATCTGGGGCGGCGCGGCAACACCTTACTGGGTTTCTCTAACCGCCGCGCTCACGGTGTTGGTTGCGGCGGTGTGGACGGCGATTTTCGTTCGGGCCCGGGCGCTGCGCGCTCTCGCGCTCGCGGCTCTGCTGGTTGCGGGCTATTTCGTCTACACGCGCCTGCCGCTGGCCCAGCATCATCTGGTGATCCTGGTGCTTCTGGCCGCTCCGCTGGTGGCGGCGGCAGGCGTCGATGTCGCGCGGCGCAGCCGTTACGGGGGCTTCGCACTGGCGGCGTTCGCACTCGCGTACTGTTTCGGCGCAGTTCGCCACGATATTGTCACCGCGCACGAACTCCGGGCAACCGGCGGCCTGGGCGAGTGGTCGAGCGCTGTCGGGGACGTCGCCACGTTCGCGTCGACAACGGCGCCGCGCCCCGTCTACGATCTCGACTGGGGGCTGCAGCAGCCGCTGTGGCTCGATTCACGCGGCCGCCTGCGAGCTCAGGAAATATACTCTTCAGGTTCTGTCGCCGACGCCGCGCGTGAGAACCGCTGGACGCGCGCCCTCGATGGTGGAGGACTGTTCGTCACCTTCGCGAACCGCTATCTGCATTTCCCCGAAACGACGATCGATTTCCGTGAGCGTCTCGACTGCCTGCATCGCGCCTATGAGACGCATGAGTTTCGCCAGCGCGACGGCGCTCTGCTGGCGGTCGCCTACGCCGTCCCGCCGGCCACGTCCGCGGCGCCCGGAGCCGGCGCATGCGCGGCCGGATCGGATGTCATCTTTTTCGCCGATCCCAATCCCGCTCCGGCAGGCAGGAATGCCGGCCTGGCGCAGACCACGCTGCTGTTCATGGCGCGGCGGGCGCGATATGTGGAGATCCGAGTCGGCGCGCCGGATGGCACGATTGTTTCGCGCTCCGGCTCGACTCAGGCATATGTCAGCGGCGTCGCCACCACGGGCGAATGGGTCGCCGATGGTATGACGTTCTACCTCCAGGATCGAACCAACGGGAAGCCGCTCACACCGGACAACACGCTGGGCGTCGTTCGGGTGGCGGTCAAAAAAGCGCGGTGAAGCGTGGAACCGGTGGGTTACCATACAGCCGTAAGCTGTATGTCGCACCCGTCCCCATCCACGGCGGCGCCGAGTCTTTCGCAATGCATCTCGGCTGAGGTGCTGTCCAACACCGCGTCCTTCCGCCGCAGCTTCAATGAAGCCGACCCGTTCCGGTACGCGGTGATCGACAACTTTCTGACGCCCGATTTCGCCGAGCAATTGCTGGCTCGCTTCCCCGCGTTCGACCCGTCGCTGGCAAAGAACGAGATCAACCGCGTCCCACGCAAGGCCGTGAACACGCAGCTGCGGGAGATCGACCCGGTTTACCAGGACCTCTATGAACTGGTCGCATCGCGGCCGTTTCTCGATCTCGTCAGCGAGCTCACCGGGATTCCGGACCTCACCTTCGACCCCGCATTTTACGGCGGCGGCACGCATGAGAACCTGCACGGGCAGGATCTGGACCCGCACGTGGACTTCAACTACGATCAGGCGCAGCAGCTTCATCGCCGGCTGAACCTTATCGTTTATCTGAATAAAGACTGGAAAATCGAGTGGGGCGGCGGGCTGGAGCTGCATTCCGATCCCCGCCGGCCGGAGGAGAACCGGATCACGACCGTGAATCCGATCTTCAACCGCGCCGTGATCTTCGAAACGAACGAGCGCTCCTGGCACGGATTCCCGCGCATCGAGCTGCCGCCGGAAGAACGCCATCGCTCGCGCAAATCACTGTCGATTTATCTGTACACGCGGGAGCGCCCCGCCGATGAAATTGCTCCCATGCACAGCACGTTCTACGTCCAGCGGCCGCTGCCGGAATGGGTGCGGCCAGGCCACATGCTGAGCGATGAGGACTGCGAGGCGCTGCTCGAAACGGTGGACCGCCGCGATCGCTGGATCGAGTTCTATCAGAAACTGGAGCTCACCAAAAGCGCGCAGGTGGCCGAGCACGCCAGTTACATCCGCGATCTCATGTCCCGCGTGCGCGCTCCCCTGACCGGTTATGTTTTGCAGGAGGGCCGCTCCACAGGGCTGTTTGCCGATGGCTGGGCGCAGATGCACGCCGCACTCGCGATTCAGCCGCTCAATCCGGTGGTCGCATTGCGCGTTCGCGGCTGGCGGCCGGAGTCCGCGCCGGCGCGGGCGAAGGTGACGATTCGCATCGATAATCAGGTTCGCGCCGAAGCTCTCGCGGGGCACGGTGTTTTTGAAGTCGAGGTTGACGCGCGCACAGCGCCGCTTACGAAGACGTTTCTGCTCGAGGCAGAGTGCGACGCGCGTGCGCCGGCCGAAGGCGACGATCGCGAACTGGCGTACGTATTGCTTGAAATTCGCGCGGAACATCACGTGAATTCTTAGAATCCGCCCGCCCCCTGGCCGCCGTACTCATTAATGGAGGCGGACATCGCACAGGCTCCCACACGCGCGCTGGCCAGGTTCTCGTGGTATCTTGTCCCGAAGGAACGGACAAGCACGGGGGCATCGCGGGGAATGGTTACGGGGTCTTCTCTGGAGCGCGAGGAGCGCTGGCAGGCGTGTCTGCGCGACATTCGCGCGGGCGACGCTCACGCTCTGACACGGCTGTACGATGATAGTTCGTCCTCACTGTTCGGGCTTGCCCTGCGGATTCTGGGTAACCGCGCGGACGCAGAGGAAGTCTTGCTTGATGTGTTTGAACAGGTGTGGCGCCGCGCCGATACATTCGATCCGGAACGCGGCACGGTCTGGAGATGGCTGGTGCTGCTGACCCGCAGCCGGGCTCTCGACCGGCTGCGCGCCGAATCCGGGCGGCGCGAGCGCGAGCTTCCGGTGGCGCCCGAGGAATCGGAGGTTTTCAGCCAGGAACCGCGGCCGGACGAGACCAGCATTTTCCGGCAGCAGCAGGTGATGGTGCGGCAGGCCATGAATCTTCTGCCGCCGGAGCAGCGCCGGGCGATCGAGATGGCGTGGTTCTCGGAATTCACCCATGTCGAGATAGCCGCGGCTTTAGGTGTTCCGCTGGGCACGATTAAAACCAGAATCAGAGCGGGGATGGAGAAGCTCCGCTGCGCGCTGCTGGAGCCGCAGTACAGCGGCGGAGAGGCGGCGCAATGAGCTACCAGCAGCATTGCGACGAGTGCTTCGCCACGGCGGCCATGTACGCGCTCGGGGCGCTTCCGCCGGAAGAGCGGCGCGGGTTCGAGCAGCGGCTGGCCGGCGGATGCCCGCTGTGCAGCGCGGCGCTGGAAGAGTGCGCCGAAATAACCAGCATGCTCGCGGCCGGTGTGCCGGCGGAGGCGCCTCCTGCATCATTGCGCGACCGTTTGCTGGAGAGGATCGGCCACGCGGCGGAGCCGCCGAAGCAGCCGCCGCCGGAAATGACGCTGGTGCGGAAAGGCGAGTCGCCGTGGCGCAAAGCACTGCCCGGCGTCGAGATGCGGCGCCTGCTTGGCGACAAAACACTGCTGGTCCGTATGCAGCCCGGGACGGTATATCCCGAGCACGAGCACCCGCTCGACGAACAGTGTTATGTGCTGGAAGGCAGCATCACCGATTCCGACGGCATTACCGCCTATGCCGGAGATTTCGTGTGCATGGCCGCGGGCAGCACGCATCGGCCGATCCACACTAAGGACGGCTGCCTGCTGCTGATCGCTTACGCGTAAATCCTGGCCGAGGATCGCAATCCGAATGCGCGGCTACGATGCGCGCTCTGCGTGCACGATAAAACGCTTTGGCGCGTGGCCGACGTAGTAGAACGGGTAGCAGGTCACCAGCGTCAGCTCCGGATCGGGAGTCGGCCGCAACACGCGCACGTCCTTCGGGGTAACGATCTCGGTTCGCCGCACCACGTAGTGATAAACCCCATGCGGCGTATCGAGGGTGATTTCGTCCTTCGCGCGAATATTGCGCAGGGCGCGGAAGAACTTATCGCGATGCGCGGCGATAGCGACGTTTCCGTCCGCCCCGGGAAGCGCGGTGGACGGGACATGCCCGGCCCCGCGCTTCAACTCTGCCTCGTCCGCGCCTTCAAAGATCGGGGTCGCGACATGCAGCCGCGGTATGACGATACGCCCCAGCTCCTGACCGGGGCGGACACGCGGCGCCTGTGCCTGCGGCCTTTCCTCGTTGTTGAGCACGGTCACAGGCGATTGCGGCTGCGGCGCCGGTTTAACGTTCTTTGCCGTTTGCTCCGGTGGCGGCGCGGGCGCGGGCTGCGGACGGCTCCGCCAACGCATCGTGAATACCGTGAGCGCCACAACCACCGTGACCAGCGCCGCGCCTGCGATCAGCAGCCAGTTCGTTCTCCGCACGTCGAACGCATCCCCCAGCCATGGAGTGAGCACGTCGAATGCCACCCCGGATCGTTCTCACCAGCGTGTCACGCCGCTTTGCGCTTATGACCGTGTCCGGTGATCTGGCGTATGAACTGCACCTCAGCCGGACGATAAGGCCTGCCATCGGGATAGAAGATGTCGTGGAACCACTCCGCCGGCGGGTGATCGACGTACGGGTGCTGCCACGAATCCCAGGGCAGGTTGGTCTGCGTCTTTCCCTGGACGAAACCCCAGTTATACGCCGCGACATTGTATTTTTTGGCAATGGGCAGGATTGCGGCAAACGTACTGCCGCGGGGGCGGGCCATGTACTCGGTGCACAGCAGGGGCCGGCCGTACTGCTTCAGGTCATTGACGCGCTTTTCGAATTCCTCCGGCGGGTCGTAGCTGTGGAACGAAGTCACGTCCGAATCGTCGAGCTGAATCTTCGCCATGGGCGATAACTTGTCCGGCGATGACCAGTCGCCCTGCCACACGCCGCTGGTGAGCGGCTGCGATGGATTCGCCGATCGGGCCCACTCGAAAACCTGCGGGAGCAGGGCCAGCACGCGCTCGACCTTATCGGCCGGATCGTTGTAGCTGGACCCGTTGGTATTATCCGGCTCGTTCCACACGTCCCAGCCGAGCACGCGCTGGTCGTTCGCAAATGCCCCAACGACTCCCTTCACGTAGGCCTCGAGGCGCGGATACTGAGAAGGGTCGTCGAGCGCCTTGCGGCCCGGACTTTGCACCCATCCCGAGTTGTGCACGCCCGGCCGCGGCGCGCGCTGCGGCCCGAGCTGCGGATTCGGGTCCCAGCAGGAATCGAAGAGCACGAACAGGGGACGGATGTGATGCCGCGTGGCGATGCGCAGGAACTGATCGATGCGCGAGCGGAAGCCTGCGGCGTCCTGTTCCCACAGCAGGTCGTGCAGGAACACGCGCATGGTGTTCATGCCCAGGCCTTCAGCCCAGCCGAGTTCCCTGTCGATGCGCTTCGGATCGAAGGTCGCCGCCTGCCACATTTCCAGCTCGTTGATGGCGTCGGAGGGAATGTAGTTGCTACCCACGAGCCAGGGCTGATTGCGATACCAGTCGGCGGCCTTCTGTTCGCTCCATCGCGCGGTCTGCGCCGCCGCGGTCAGCGCCAGCAGCGCCGGAATGATCAGCAGCTTTCGAATCACTTTGCCTGCCTCTCCCTTTTGTCTGTAGGCCGAGTGCGAATCACGATGGGCGTGCACTCGAAGCCGAAACGCTTTCGAATCTGGTTCACCATGTAGCGCTCGAAGGAGAAGTGTACCCGTTTCGGCCGGCTGGTGAACAGGACGAAGGTCGGCGGCCGAACCGATGCCTGGGTCATGAAGCGGATTTTCAGTTCCGGATCGACCTCCAGTGTCTCCAGAAAACGGTTCAGCTCACCGGTGGAAACGCGCTTCGACGCGCATTCGAAACAGTTCCGAACGATGCCGAACAGACGTTTCACGCCGCTGCCGGTTTTCGCCGACACGAACGCCACCGGCGCATAGTCCAGGAACTTGAACTCGTCGCGAATGTTTTCCGTAAACGCCTTCTGGCTCTTCTCGCCGGTGATGTCCCATTTATTGACGCAAATGACCAGTGACCGGCCCTCTTCGTGCGCGTATCCGGCGATGGTGGCGTCGGAGGCGACAATGCCTTCGCTGGCGTCGATCACCAGCACCACGACATTGGCCATGCGAATGTGCCGCCGCGCCATCACGACGCTGAGCTTTTCGGCCATCAGATGCGTTTTGCCCTTGCGCCGAATGCCGGCGGTGTCCACGAAGACGAACTCGGTGTCCTCGTGCTCGACCACTTCGTCAACGGCGTCGCGCGTGGTGCCGGCGACGGGCGACACGATGGCGCGCTCGGAGCCGGCCAGCGCGTTCAGCAGCGTCGATTTGCCGACGTTCGGGCGCCCGATGATGGCCACCTTTATGCGCGTCTTCCCGGTCTTGTCCGGCTCGCCTTCTTCCCGGGCGAACCCCTGGGTGATGTGGTCAAGCATGTCGCCGATGCCCAGCTTGTGCTCGGCGGAAACGGGGAACACGTCGGGGAAGCCGAGCGAGTAGAACTCGGAGGTGAGGTCCTCGCGGCGCGGGCTGTCGATTTTGTTCACGGCCAGGGTAACGGGGCGGCCGAGTTGCCGCAGCATTTGCGCCAGGTCACGGTCCGCGGAGGTGATCTCGGTTCGCCCGTCGATCAGGAAAATGATGTTCGAGGCGCGCTCCAGGGCGACGCGCGCCTGCTTGAGGATCTCGCTGGGGATCAGTTCGGCGTCGTTGGGAATGATGCCGCCGGTATCGATCAGCTCGAATGGCCTGCCGGCATGCAGCGCCTGGCCGTGAATGCGGTCGCGGGTGATGCCCGGCTCGTCGCCGACGATCGATCGCCGCTGCCCGATGATGCTGTTGAACAGCGTGGATTTGCCGACGTTGGGCCGGCCCACGATCACGACTGTGGGCGTGGCCTCCTGCTCCGCCATCGAACGTCAGGATAACAGGGGGGTGTGGCTCCGCGAGTTGGGAGTCGGTTCGATCCGGGGAGTCAGGCGGGCTGGGAGCCTGCCCCACAAACGCTCGCGAGGGCTTTACGGACCTTTTCGTAGGTGACTGGGAGCTCTTCGGGAATGACCCGGGTCTCTCCCACCGCGGTCATGAAGTTCACGTCGCCGGGCCAGCGCGGCAGCACGTGCATGTGAATGTGTTCGGCCACTCCCGCTCCCGCCGATTCCCCGATGTTCATGCCCAGGTTGAAGCCCTTTGGACGGTACGCCTCGGCGAGCGCCGCTTCGGCACGGCGCGCCAGCTCGATCATTTCCCGACGCGTTTCCGGCTGCGCCTCGTTCAGTGTGGCGACGTGCTCGTAGGGGGCCACCATGAGGTGCCCGGTCGTGTACGGATACAGATTCAGGATGATGAAATTGTAGCGGCCGCGGAAAGCAATAAAGTTGGCGTCATCGCGATTTTCCGCGGCTTTGGTGCAGAAAATGCAGCCAGGTTCCGGGTCTTTTTGCAGATAGCGATAACGCCACGGACTCCACAGCCAGTCCACGGCGCTTCAGAACTGAGGCGCGCTGTCGCCGCCCGGAGCGGATGCGGCGGGATGCTCCGCGGCGCTTTTGGCGGAATTATTGACCAGGTCTTTCAGTTCCTTGCTGGGCTTGAAATAAGGAATGCGCTTGGAGGGCACTTCCACGCGGGTGCCCGTCTTGGGATTGCGGCCCACTCTCGGCTGCCGCTGCCGCGTACGAAAGCTGCCGAAACCGCGAATCTCGATCTTGTCCCCGGTGCGCAGCGAGCGAACGATACTGTCGAAGATAGCCTCCACGATGACTTCGGAATCCTTCCGCGTCATCTCCACCACGCGCGAGACCTCTTCGATCAACTCCGCCTTCGTCATGGATAACGTCTCCCTCACTCCTGGCTGAAGGCCTCAGCGGCCTTCGCCCCTTCCTCTGGAATTCATAAGCTCTTCGACATTCATTGTCGCCGCCGCGGCGTGCCGCTGATAATCGTTCAGACGGCTTTTCTCCTCGTCCGTCTCCAGGCCTTTCATACTCAGGCCAATCTTTTTCTCCGCTTCATTCATGCGGATGATCCGGAAATCGAACTCCTGGCCGATGGGCAGCGCCGGCTCTTCGCCGCGGCCCGCGCCCGGGATCTCCGAGCGGTGGCACAGGCCTTCCACGCCCGGGGCCAGTTCCACGAAAACACCGAACGTCGCCGCCCGGCAGACCCGGCCGCGCAGTACATCGCCGACCTGATGGTGGCGGAAAATCGACTCCCAGGCATCCGGCTGAAGCTGTTTAATGCCCAGCGACAGACGCCGGTTCGGCGCGTCGATATTCAGTATGACAGCCTGAACCACCTGCCCCTTCTTGAGCACTTCGGAGGGGTGCTTGACGCGGCGCGTCCAGGACAGATCGGAAATGTGGACCAGTCCGTCGATGCCTTCCTCGATCTCGATGAAGGCGCCGAAGTCGGTCAGCTTGCGCACCCGGCCCTCGACCACGGAGCCGATGGCGTACCGTTCCGCGACGGTGGTCCACGGGTCCGGCTCGAGCTGCTTGATGCCCAGCGAGACGCGCCGTTCCTTGGGCTTCACTTCCAGCACCACGGCCTCAACCTGATCGCCGGCCTTGACCACTTTGCTGGGATGCTTCATGCGCCGGCTCCAGGTCATCTCGGAGATGTGGATCAGCCCTTCCACGCCGGGTTCCAGTTCGATGAAGGCGCCATAGTCGGTGACGCTCACCACGCGGCCGATGACCCGCGCGCCGGCAGGATAATGCTCGCCGATGGTCTCCCACGGATCGGGAATCAGCTGCTTCAGGCCCAGCGAGATGCGCTCGCGGTCGCGGTCGAATTTCAGCACCTTGACGGTGATCTCGTCGCCGACGTTGAGCACCTCGGAGGGATGCGAAACGCGGCCATGCGAAATATCGCTGACGTGCAGCAGCCCGTCGATGCCGCCCAGATCGACAAAGGCGCCGTAATCGGTGAGGTTTTTCACCGTTCCGGTAACCACGGATCCTTCGGAGATCTCGCTGACCGCCGCGCTGCGGCGCGCGGTCAGGTCTTCTTCGATGGCCAGCCGGCGCGAGACCACCACGTTGCCTCGGCGGCGATTCAGCTTGACGATCTTGACCGGAATGTCCTTGCCGACAAACGCGTCCAGGTTGTGCAGCGGCCGGACGTCCACCTGCGAGCCGGGCATGAAAGCGGTCACGCCCACGTCGATGGACAGGCCGCCCTTCACCCGCGCCAGCACCCGGCCGGAGAGGATCAGCCCTTCGTTGAAGGCCTTTTCCAGGTTTTCCCAGGCGCGCAGCCGGGTCGCCTTTTCGTGCGAGAGCAGGATGTAGCCTTCCGGCTGAACACCCTGGCGGTCGATCATGACGTCGATGGTGTCGCCGCGCTGGACGGTGATGCTGCCGTCGGCGTGCCGGAACTGCTCGATCGGGACCAGACCCTCGGACTTGTAACCGAAATCGACGATGACGTCCTTGTCGCTCACGCTGAGCACGTGGCCCTGCACCACCTCCCCCTGCGCCGGGGGCGCGAAGTGGGTGTAGTCGTCGATAAGCTGCCCGTAGTCCGCGTCGTCCGGATACGCTGGGATTCCCAGGTTCTGATCGTCAGGTCCTGCGGCCATGGTCAACAATTCCCCGAGACAAGGCTCAAAGCAAAGATGTGCAGTTCAACGGATTGTACCAGAAAACGGGCCGACTACTTCTTTTTTACGACGTGCTGATCAGAAGGAGGGCTCTCCGGAAGGACACAACCACTCACAAGCCGTTGAAAGCTCGATACTTCAGCACTATATCGGAGCGGCCGGGGGCTTGTCAACCCGGCCGCCCGCGGCGCGGCGATGCGTCGATATAATGGGTTTTTATGCTACAGACCGCGGCTTTGCCTTTTGGGTATGGCCACTAATCACACCGCCGCCCTCACCTCGTTCGAGCAGCCCGCCTGGAAAAGCATTTTCGGCACGATCGCGGCCGTGATCATGGGCGTGATCTTTTTCGCCGCCGGCGCGTGGAAGCTCACCGAGCCATTCACCTGGGCGCAGGCACTGGGACAGTTTCGGGTGCCGTCCCCGCTGGACATGCCGCTCACGCTGCTGATCGGCATCGGCGACACGCTGGCCGCGGTGCTGATCGTTGTTCCCGCGTTCCGGCGCTGGGGCAGCATCCTGATGTCGGTGGAGCTGATCGTTTACATGGCCTACATCGGCATCAACTACGGGGCGCTCGCGGGCAAGGACTGCAGCTGTTTTCCGCTGGTGAAACGGTCGGTGGGTCCGATGTTTTTCGTCAGCGACGGCCTCATGCTGCTGCTGGCCATTCTGGCCGGAGTGTGGGCCCGGCGATCCTCCGGGATCCGTGGAGCGCTGGCGGCGCTCGGCGCGGTGCTGGTTTTCGCCGGCATCTCGTACGGCATTAACGCCAAGGAGCACAGCGGCATTCACGCGCCTTCGCCGATCACCGTGGATGGCAAGCCGTACTCGCTCGACCAGGGGCACATTTTCGTCTTCTTCTACGATCCGGAGTGCATGCACTGCGACGCCGCGGCACGGCGCATGGCCACCTATAAGTGGAAGGACACCACCGTGGTCGCGGTGCCCACGAGGGTTCCGCAGTTCGCCGCCGCGTTCCTGCACGATACCGGCCTGAAGGCGGTGACCTCGCTGGATGTCGACAAGCTGCGCCAGGTATTCAAGTTCATCAACGCTCCGTACGGCGTGGCGCTGGATAACGGCCGGGAGATCGCCGCGGTGGACAACTTCGACGAGAGCGAACCGGCGCGCACGCTGCGCTCCATCGGCTACGTCCAGTGAGCTTCCTGAGCAGCAGGCTCCCAGCCTGCCTGCTGATTGCAAGCCTGTCTGCCGTTTACGCCGCCGACACGCTCCGCTCGGCCGCCGACGCGCGTGGCATCCACATCGGCACGGCTGTGGCCTCCCGCCTGCTTCAGCAACCCGAGTACGCCGCCGTCCTCGCGCGCGAGTTCAACCAGGTCCAGCCCGAGAACGAAACGAAGATGCGCAACGTACACCCCACGCGGGACCGCTTCGACTTCTCCGCCGCTGACGCCATCGCGGCCTTTGCCGCCGCGCACGGCATGAAGATGCGCGGCCACGTACTGGTCTGGCACGAAGCGGTCCCCGCATGGGTCAGCCAGGGTGGTTTCACGCCCGACCAGCTGGAGTCCATTCTGCGCGAGCACATCACCACCGAGGTGTCGCACTTCGCCGGCAGGATCTATGCCTGGGACGTGGTGAACGAAGCGGTGGAGAAGGACGGCAGCATGCGCAAATCGGTCTGGTCCGGCATCCCGAACTACATCGCCGGCGCATTCCGCACGGCCCACGCCGCGGATCCCGCCGCGCTGCTGTTCTATAACGACTACGACACCGAGGAGCGCAACGCCAAATCGGACGCCGTTTATGCGCTGGTGCAGAAGCTGCTGCAAGACGGGGTTCCGATTAACGGGGTCGGTTTCCAGTGCCATCTGACACTGAAGGGCGTTTCGAAAGCCGATTTCATGGTCAACCTCGCGCGCTTCACGGCGCTGGGACTACAGGTCCAGATCACGGAACTGGACGTTCGTATTCCGCTGGAGAACGGCGCGCCGAAGCCAGAGGATCTGGAACGGCAGGCGCGCGTGTACAGCGACGTGGCATCGGCCTGCGTGGCCACGCCGCACTGCACCGCAATTCAAACGTGGGGCTTCACCGACCGCTACTCCTGGGTTCCGCATACGTTCAAGGGAACGGGCGCTGCCCTGCCCTTCGATGCCGATTACAAACCCAAGCCTGCCTGGACGGCGCTGCTGCGCGCGCTTCAGCCATGATCCTGCTCGATGGCGGTTCGCTGACCATCGAGAACGTTCGTGCGGTAGCCTGCGAGGGCGCTGAAGCGGGGATCGCCCCGGAAGCCATGGCGCCCATGCGCGAGTCGCGTGCGGTGGTGGAGCGGCTCGCCGCCGGCGACGATCCCGTGTATGCGGTGAATACCGGTGTGGGGCTGCTGGCCGACGTGCGTGTCGCGCCTGCCGCGCTCGAGCAGCTGCAGCGGAACGTGGTTCGCTCTCACGCGGCTGGCGTGGGCGATCCGCTTACGGTGCCGGAAGTCCGCGCAATGATGCTGATCCGCGCCAATGTTCTTGCGGCGGGCTGCTCCGGCATTCGCCCGGTCGTCGCCGAGCGGCTTTGCGATCTGCTGAACCGCGGAGTTACGCCGGTGGTTCCCTCCCAGGGCAGCGTGGGCGCCAGCGGGGATCTGGCCCCGCTCGCACACATGGCGCTGGTGCTGATCGGGGAAGGCGAAGCGTGGTTCGGCGGCGAACGCCTGCCCGGCGGCGAGGCGCTGCGCCGCGCCGGCATCGAACCACTCACGCTGGGGTCGAAGGAAGGCATCTCGCTGGTGAACGGCACGCAGGCGATGCTGGCCATCGGCTG
>DASRCB010000143.1:0-11543 GCA_035653295.1 Bryobacteraceae bacterium | reverse complement strand
CGAATCTAACCGTGATCTGTCATACGCCAGGAACCGCATACGCCATGAGCTCCTGCCTCAGCTCCGCGCCAGGTACAATCCTCAGATCACGGAAGCCCTGGTTCGGATCGCACGCCTTGCTCGCGAGGATGAGGAATATTGGCGGCAGACCGTTCCCGAACCGCACGTCCGGGATAGTGTAATCCTCCTTACAGCTGCCGATCTCGCTTCGGCACCGCCGGCGCTCGCCCGGCGGATTGTCCGGAAATGCATAGAAGCGCTGAAAGGCGACCTCCGCCAGGTCGGGTTCGAGCACGTCGCCGCTGCCCTCGCCCTCGCCACCGCGCCGGAGGGCCGCGGGCGCTTTCGCTTCGGAGATATCGAAGTCTGGCGTTCCTTCGACTGGGTTCGTTTCGCGAGACCCCCGGCCATCTCCCCCCCGCGCCCCGATTATGAGCTCCCCGTTTCCATCCCCGGCCAGCTCGCGATCCCGACGCAAAAGTATAGGCTTCGCTTTGACTTGCGCGGTCTGGAGAGCCATTCCTGTGATACAGTGAAGGATGAATTAAGCTGGGAGCGAACCCTTGCCCTGATCGAGTGCTCTGGCGAAGCGCTGATGGTCAGGAACTGGCGGCCGGGTGACCGATACCAACCTGCGACAGGCCGTGAGGCAAAGATCAAGCAAATGTTTCAGGATTCCCGGGTCCCGGTGTGGGAGCGCGCCGCCTGGCCGGTGCTCACTGTTGCTGGACAAATCCTCTGGAGTCGCGGATTCGGAGTGGCGTCAGCCGTCGCGCCGGACGAGAACACCGCGACACGGCTCAGCATCCACGAGGAATATGTTGCCCCGGTGTGAATCTGGCGCCCTGGAATGGACGTCATATAGGTAAGGTACCCTAATGCCCGGCGAAATCATCTGCCGATCTTTACAGATGGGAGCCGCGATGCAGGAGAAGCAATGAATTCTAACATCAAAACGATCGTCCTCTGGCTGGTCATCATCATGGTCGTGGTGATGCTCTATGCCGTGGTCAAGACCGGACGCGGCTCGCACGAGACCACCCTCTCGTTCACCGAGCTCATGACCGATGTCAATCAGGGCAAGATCAAGGACGTCACCATTTCCGGCAACGACCTGCACGGGCATTTCAAGGACAGCAACGACGAACTGCACGCTGTGATCCCGAGCGCCGCGTACCAGCCCCTGGTTGAGGCCATGGTCGGCAAAGGCGTCGTCGTCAACTATCAGAAGGAAACCGCTAGCAACTGGGTATCCATCCTCATCAACGCCATCCCGTTCGTTCTCCTGCTCGCCTTCTGGATTTTCATGATGCGGCAGATGCAGAGCGGCGGCAACAAGGCCCTGAGCTTCGGAAAAAGCCGAGCCCGGCTGCACTCCTCGCAGCAGAAAAAGGTGACGTTTAAGGATGTCGCCGGCGTGGAAGAGGCCAAGGAAGAGCTGCAGGAAATCATCGAGTTCCTGCGTGAGCCGCAGAAGTTCCAGAAGCTGGGCGGACGCATTCCCAAAGGCGTGCTGCTGATCGGACCGCCGGGAACCGGTAAGACGCTGCTGGCCCGCGCGATCGCCGGGGAAGCGAATGTTCCGTTCTTCTCAATTTCCGGTTCCGACTTTGTGGAGATGTTCGTCGGCGTGGGCGCCAGCCGCGTGCGCGACCTGTTCGAGCAGGGGAAGAAGAACGCGCCCTGCATCATCTTCATCGACGAAATCGACGCCGTGGGCCGTCACCGCGGAGCGGGTCTCGGCGGTGGCCATGACGAGCGCGAGCAGACCCTGAATCAGCTGCTGGTCGAGATGGACGGCTTCGAGTCAAACGAAGGCGTTATCCTGGTGGCGGCCACGAACCGCCCCGACGTGCTGGACCCCGCGCTGCTGCGCCCCGGCCGTTTCGACCGTCGCGTCGTGGTCGACCGGCCCGACGTCAAAGGCCGCGAGCAGATCCTGCGCGTACATACCAAGAAGACCCCCCTGTCCGACGACGTGGATCTCAGCGTCATCGCGCGCGGCACACCGGGCTTCGCCGGCGCGGATCTGGCCAATCTGGTGAACGAAGCAGCCCTCGTGGCGGCCCGCCAGAATCGCAAAGTCGTGACCATGTTCGATTTCGAGCTGGCCAAGGACAAAGTGCTGATGGGCGTGGAGCGCAAGTCGCTCATTATCAGCGACAAGGAAAAGCGCATGACCGCTTATCACGAAGCCGGACACGCGCTCGTCGCCGCCGTGCTGCCCAACTCCGACCCGCTGCACAAAGTGACCATCATCCCGCGCGGCATGGCCCTGGGCATCACCATGCAGCTTCCCGAGAGCGACAAGCTCTCGCAGAGCAAGGATTATCTGGAAGCGCGCCTGGCCATCCTGATGGCCGGACGCATCGCCGAAGAGAAGTTCACGCACGAAATCACCACTGGCGCCGGGAACGACATCGAGCGCGCCACGGATATGGCCCGTAAGATGGTCTGCGAGTGGGGCATGAGCGATCTCGGACCCATGAGCTTCGGCAAGAAGGAAGAGCAGATCTTCCTCGGCCGCGAAATCGCGCAGCATCGCGATTACAGCGAGGAGACGGCCATCCTGATCGATGAGCAGGTGAAAAAGTTCATCGATGCCGGCTACCAGCGCGCCAAACAGATCATTGAGGAACGGGCAGACGCCCTGGTTCGCATCGCCGAAGCGCTGCTGGAGCGCGAGGTGCTGGAGGGCGGGGAAGTGGCCCAGCTGATCGAAGGCAAGCCGCTGCCGGCGTTTACGCCTTCCAAGCCGCCGACGGGTGGCGATGGCACTCCGCAGCAGGTCATCCGGCCTGAGTCGGGCAAGCAGTCGCCGGGCCTGATCGGCGGCGGCAGTCCGCAGCCGGCGTGATTCCGGCGTTTCCCGTTTATCTGTTCGACGTCGACGGCACTCTGGTCGACTCCGCACGCGATATCTGCGGAGCCGTCCAGACCGTCCTCGCCTTAACGTCGCGCCCGGACGTCCCCTTTGAATATCTGCGTTCCTATATCGGCCGCGACCTGATCGATCTCTTCGAGGACCTCTTCCCCGATGCCCCGGCTCACGAGATCGAGCGCCTGATCCATCAGTATCGCTGCGAATACCCGGCGCGCGACCACGCCAACACGGTCGCTTTCCCGCGCGTAAAGGAGACCCTCGCCGCTCTTCCCGGCCGCAAGTCGACGGCGACCACCAAAGGCACCCCGACTACGCGCCTCGTGCTGGAACGCTTCGGCTTGCTGCCGTACTTCGACCACGTGCAGGGCACCGACGGATTCCCCCACAAGCCAGCGCCGGACGTGCTGCTGAAATCGCTGGATGTCTTCGGCGTTACGGCCGCTGACGCGCTGTTCGTGGGCGATTCGGCTGCGGATATGGAGGCCGGCCGCCGCGCCGGGGTTCGCACCTGCGCGGTCCGCTACGGCTATGGTGATATAGACGAGATGGCCCGTTTCGATCCGGACTACTGGATCGACGACATTGCCGAGCTGCTGCCGGCGCGGAGGAAGAACCATGGACTACACCTACCCGGAAATAGCCGGGATGATCGATCATTCGCTGCTCAACCCGACGCTCACCTCTGACGAGCTGGAAGCGGGCTGCCGCCTCGCGCTCGATTACCAGGTGGCGAGCGTGTGCATCATGCCCTGGTATCTGAAGCGCTGCGCCAGCATCCTCTCGGGGAGCGGCGTGAAGGCGAGCACCACCATCGGCTTCCCGCACGGCGGACATACCACGGCGGTAAAGCTGGCCGAGGTGCGCCAGGCGCTCGAGGACGGCGGCGAAGAGCTGGATATGGTGGTCAATATCAGCGCCGTGCGCAGCGCCGACTGGGACTACGTCCACCGCGAGCTGTCAGTATTGATTCCCGCGGTTCACGATGCCGGCCAGAAGGTGAAGGTTATCTTCGAGAACTGCTATCTCGATGACGCGCAGAAGATCCGGTTATGCGAGATTTGTAGCGAACTCGACGCCGATTGGGTGAAGACCTCGACAGGTTATGGCACGGGCGGCGCCACAATCGAAGACCTGAAGCTGATGCGCAGGCACGCCGCACCGCAGGTTCAGGTGAAGGCTGCCGGCGGCGTTCGCGATCTCGATGCCCTGCTGAAGGTCCGCGAAATCGGCGTAACGCGCTGCGGAGCGTCTCGCACCGCCTCAATGTTGGATGAATGCCGTGCACGGCTGGGCCTGCCAGCGATTGCGTCCCACGCCCCCGCGGTCGCCGGCTACTGATTACTCGAGAACACCGGACGGCTCGCGATCGACGTCGTCGGCGGCGGAAAGAAGCGGATCTTCGATCGGGACCGTGGTCGCGGCGGGTTTCGTTCCTTTGAACCAGGCGGCCACGTCTCCCTGGTTCAGGTACACCAGCAGGAATACCGCAAGCGCGGCTTCGGACATCCACAGCTCGCGCGTGAGCATCGTTACCTTGTTCCACTGCCAGAGCCGCACCAGGCAGAAGATCGAGTAGAACACCGCCAGCACGCGCGCCCAATTCTTCCCTCTCCAGTACGACAAGGTGGTGAGCAGGCGGACGACAAAGGCCACAAAGGCGAGCGCGACCTTGCCCGTTGTGAGGCTGCTGTTCAGCTGGAAG
Source organism: Bryobacteraceae bacterium (assembly GCA_035653295.1). Lineage (GTDB taxonomy): Bacteria > Acidobacteriota > Terriglobia > Bryobacterales > Bryobacteraceae > DASRCB01. The sequence continues at coordinate 6,957 of DASRCB010000143.1, read as the reverse complement.
AGCCATCCGATGCTGAGGGCCAGCATCGCGACGGAGGTCTCCTTGATGTAGCGAGGCCGCACATCCAGCCTATCGGCGGAGCGGCCCGATTTCTTCAGGCGCTCTGGTGGACCGACGCCGTCCGCTCCAGCTTGCCCCAGCCGACCAGCCGGCCCCTCATCGCATAAAGGATTGATTTCCCGAGCACATAGTACATGAGCTGCCGGTAGAAGATGCGCTGGATGAAGAGCAGCACGAGATCCCATGCGGGCGCGCGCTCCAGCGCATACGCGAGCACGGCGGTGAGCAGCTCCAGCAGGAACAGCCCCAGATAGTACAGCAGCACTACGCGCCAGTTGCCGGCATACAAGGCGATGATCATGGCGATCTCGGCGAAGGGCGACAGGAAGGCGAGCAGCACCTGGAATATCCAGATGCTGGGCAGAGCCACCATTCCCAGATAGCCATAAGCCGGGTTGAACGTGGCGTCGCGGTGTTTCCAAACCGCCTGAAGCGTTCCGAACGCCCAGCGGAAACGCTGCTTCGCCAGGGCGCTGGTTTTCTCCGGCGCCTCGGTCCACGCGATCGCTTCCTCGTCGTAACGGATCTGATAATCAAGGCGGCGGATCGCCAGCGTCAGGTCGGTATCCTCGGCCAGCGTGTCGTGCCCGAAGCCCCCGAGCTGGACGATCAGGTCCTTCCGCCACGCCCCGGCAGCGCCGGGCACGACGGTAATGGCATTCAACAGGTCGAGCGCGCGGCGGTCCAGATTGAAGCCCATGATGTACTCGATCGACTGAAAACGCGTGATGAGCTTGTTCCGGTTGCCCACTCGCGCATTGCCGGAAACCGCGCCGACGCACGGGTCGGAGAAATGGCGCACCAGCTTTGCGATGGTGCCCCGCTTGAAAATGGTGTCCGCGTCGAGCGCCACCAGGATATTGTTCCGCGCCTGGCCGATGGCGTTGTTCAGCGCGGCGGATTTGCCGGCATTCGGCTGGGTAACGATGCGCACCTGCTCGTTCTCGCCGAACTTCTCGTGCAGGACCGAGAGTGTACGGTCCTTCGATCCGTCGTCAACGACGATGACCTCCAGATCGTCGTAGCCGTTGTCCAGGATGGAGCGCACGGTTTTCTCGATCACCTTCTCCTCGTTGTAAGCGGCGATGATAACCGACACCGGCGGGTGGAAGGAAGGATCGAACCGTCGCCGCCGCGCGCGGAAAGTCTGAATGACGGCCAGCCCGCCGTAAATCACCGACCGCAGGAGGGTGAGATAAATCGCGATCAGGAACAGCAGGCCGATCCCCTTCTTGAAATTGCCCTTCGTGATCAGCGCGCTGCCCTCGATGCGCGCCATGCGCATCTCTTCCGGGGAGGGCACGGGCATCACCTGCGCGCGCGTGCGGCCCATCAGATCGTCGATGGAAACGAACGTGTAGCCCTGAGCGCGGAGCTTGTCGATCAGAATCGGGAGGGCGGTCAGCGTGGCGGTGCGGTCCCCCCCGGCGTCGTGCAGCAGGACGATGTGGCCGCCTTCGTTCTGCATGTCGGGATCGTTCAGCTCGGAGACGACCTCATCGACGATCTGGCCGGAGGTGCGGCCGCGCTCCCAGTCGCGCGGATCCAGACTCTCGGCGATAGTGACGTAGCCCTCCTGCTGAGCTTCCCAAATGGGCACGATTTCGTCCGGCGTGGTGGGCTCGCTGTCGGCGTTGTAAGGCGGCCGGAACAGGATGGTGCTGTGGCCCAGCTCGCGCTCGATCAGCCGCTGGGTGCTGCTCAGCTCGAAGCGCACCCGCTCGGGTGAGAGCGCGGCGATGTTGGGGTGGTCGTAGGAATGGTTCCCAATGGTGTGGCCCTCGCGGTACTCGCGCTGGATGAGGTCCGGATTCTCTTCGGCATTCACGCCCACAATGAAGAACGCCGCGGGCACGTGCTTCTCACTCAGAATGTCCAATACCTTCGGCGTGTAGCGCGGGTCCGGCCCGTCGTCGAAGGTGAGGGCGAGGCGCTTCTGATTCGTGCCGCCGTTGCGTTCCACGACGAAATACGACGGGTAGGACTGGTACTGTTCGAAGTAGTCGCCCGAGTCTTTATCGAGCCAGACATTGCGCTTTCCGTCGTGCGGTGTGTCGACAACCCGGAGCACCTCGCCCGTGCCGTACCGGCCGATATCGTGTGACGAGGACAGCCTGAAGAGCACACCGGGATTGAAGTCATCGCCGGGCCAGTTGCGTGGATCGGCGACGGTCCAGATTCCGGGATCCTCGGCCCCGAGCCGCCAGACGGCCACACCGCGATAGTCGTCGTCCGCGACATCCTCAATCTGATTCAGGGCCGTAGTGGCGTCGAGGAACCAGACTTCGTGCTGCTGTCCGCCCGCGGAGTACCGCAGCACGGGATTATCCTCGTCGCGATCCCAGTCGATCGGCGCTTTCTGTTTTTCAGCCGCGGCCATCACGTCGGAAAACTTCACTTCCGTGCCGCCATGGCTCCCGATGATCCAGTCGTAGCCGTAGTTGCCCATGCCTATTACGGTCTTGTTCTTCGGCACGATCTTCGCCAGCGCATCGAGCTGGTTCTGGAACCACTGCTCGGAGGCGATCGGCCCGGGCGCGCTCGACTGGTAGTGCTCGTCGTAGACCATGGGGATGATGTAGTCATCGATCTCACCCAGCCGCTTCAGGTCGTAGTTGTCGTCGTCCACGGGAACAGACTGCGTCACCAGGTAGCCGGCGCCGTGCAGCCGGGCCGCGAGCGCCTGCATGAAGCGCACCATCGCCGGCCGGTCGCCATTCTTCATCTCCTCGAAATCAATGCTGACCCCCGCAAACTTGTGTTCCTGAACATTGCTGAAGATGTTGTCGATGAGGTCCTGGCGCGCTTCCGGGTTCGTCAGGACGCGATGCAGGTCGGCCGATTGCCAGCCGTCGCGGTAGTTGTTCACTTCGACGAGGATGGGCAGATGCGCGGCCGCCGCGATCTGCACCACCACGGGATCCGTCTCGTCGGTCAGATCGCCCTTGCCGTTCTCCAGCCGCAGCCATTCCGGAATCAGATGTGTCAGGTGCGAGAGATTGCCCCGCAGCGAAGTCAGGCTGGCCTCGTCCCAGTTGACGTAGTATCCGAACACCAGCGGCTGGCCCTCGTGCGCCGGAGCCGCGGTTTTCGGGTGCAGCAGCGGATTTCCGCCATTGCGGACATACTTGATCGGCTTGTGCGAGACATACGGGACATTCCGCGCCACCTTCTGGCCGCGAACGATTGTTGGAATTTCCGAGGAATTGGCCAGCAGCTGAACCGAGGGGAGCCCGAGCGCCGGCAACTGCGGGTTGCTGAGCGCGCTCAGGATGAAGATAACGAGAATGATGCAGAGAAGGACGCCGCCAAGGCCGAAGGCCCTTCGAAAGCGGTTCCAGCGGCGGCCGGTCGGATCGTAGAAGACGAATGAGCTCCCCATGGGGGTGGAATTGGATCCCTTCTCCTGTTTAGATGTTCGTACGGCGCGCGGGATTTACGCCACATCAGTTAAGACCGTTTAATATCAAATGTTTGGGCGTACAACAGGCAAGTCCTCCCAATGCCGAGCCGCGCTGGCCGGCGACCGTGGCGCTGGTAGCCATCGGCGCCCTTCAGGCCGTGCTGCGCGAGCCGCTCAGTCCCGGACCGTACTGGCTGGTGCTCGCCGTAATCGTCTTCCTGCTGGTTCCGACCATCGTGGCCCACCGGACCGGCCGCCATCTCCTTGACCGATGCCTGGGCTACGTCATCCTGGCGGTCGCGACCGCCGCGATGTGCTTTTCCCTGGGCATGATGGTCTGGCGCATGGCCCTCCATTTGGACAAGCCGGACGTGCTGCTTCGCTCGGCGGCGGCGCTTTGGGTTACGAATATCCTGGTTTTCGCCTCGTGGTACTGGAGGCTGGATGCCGGCGGCCCGCATCGGCGAGCCCTCAAAGCGGCGCACACCTACGGCGCGTTTCTCTTTCCGCAGATGACCCTGAGCCCGAAAGCCATGCAGGCCGCCGGCTGCGAGAACTGGTCCCCCGGATTCGTGGATTACCTTTTTCTCGCGTTCAATACCAGCACGGCCTTCTCGCCCACCGATGTTCCGGTGCTCTCGCGATGGGCCAAGGCCATGATGATGGTCCAGTCGATTATTTCCCTGCTCACAGTCGCGCTCCTCGCGGCGCGCGCGGTGAACATTCTGTAACGATTAAAATGTAACGAAGTTACGCCTTCCACGGTCATTCCGAGGGATGACGCACAAGGTGGTATTCTTCGCCGCCGTATTGGCGAGTACACTCGTCGCCGATCAGGTCACGCTGAAGAACGGCGACCGGCTAACCGGCGCGATCAAAAAGATGGACGGCAAGAGCCTGACGTTCCACTCCAACCTGGCGGGTGACGTCAGCATCGACTGGGCGAATGTCACCGAACTCACGTCGAAGGAAAAGGTTTACGTCGGCCTGAAGAAGGGCCAGGTGGTGCAGGGCCTTGTCACGATAACGCCTTCCGGCGTTGAAGTGCAGAGTGCAGAGGCGGGGCACGTGACTTCGAAGCGTGAGGATGTAGACTACATCCGCGCCCCCGACGTTTACGAGGCCGAAGTGGGGCGCTACGAGCATCCCGGACTGCTGGACCTCTGGACCGGGTATGGCGCGCTGGGGCTGGCTCTGGCGCGAGGCAATGCGAACACCTTTACCCTGACCAGCTCGGCCCAGGCGATTCGGACTACGCCGCGCGACAAAATCGAGGCCGATTTCACTTCCATCTACTCCAGCAGCAAGGCGGGTCCGGGCGCGCCTTCAGTGACCACGGCCAATGCGGAGCGGGGCGGCCTGTTGTACGACCTGAATCTGCGGCCGAAGGTCTTCGTGTTCGGGGCGGTGGATTTGGAGTACGACCAGTTTCAGGGCCTCGACTTCCGTTTTGCGCCCGCTGCCGGCGTCGGCTACCACTTCATCAAAAACGACAAAACGACGCTGGACCTGCGCGCGGGAGCTTCGCTTGACCGCGAATTCCTGACGGACGGGACCAATCGCACCTTTGGCGAGGGTCTGCTCGGGGAGCAGTTCGACCACAAGTTCGGCGCAAGGACAACCTTTAGCGAGACGCTGGTGTTTTTCCCGAACTTCAGCAGCGGCGGGGATTACCGCATGAACTTCGACGCGGCTGCCGTAACCGCCTTCCGCAAGTGGCTGTCGTGGCAGTTCGCAGTCAGCGACCGGCTGCTGAGCAACCCGCTGCCTGGTTTCAAAAAGAACGATATTCTGTTCAGCACCGGGTTGCGCATGACCTTCGCGAAATAGGCGGCCTGCGGCGCGTCCGATGCTATCCTGATTCTCGAAATGACCAAGCTGCAGCTTCACTACCCGCTGGTGCGGCCGCTGAATGACAGCGACGCCGGCGCCGTGGCGAATGTGCACAGCTGGTACGGAATCATGCGTGTGATCCCCGCTCCGGGGCTGGACAGGGTCACCGTGGAGTATGACGCCAGCCGTCTTTCGGAGAAAGACGTGGAGGCTGTCCTGCACCGCTTCGGCATCCCCATCCAGCGGCAGTTTCAGGTCTGAGGCCGCTTGTTCATGCGCGCGTCATCATGGTGAAATGCGCGGGATGATATTCTGCCGCTTCCTCAGGAGCACCCCCACGCAGCCCCTGACGGCGGCCGGCGTCTTGCTGGTCGCACTTTTTTCTCTGTATGCGGATTCCGGCGCGCCGCCGCAGCCGCCGGGATCCCGTTCGGTGGTGGACGCGCACAACTGCTACCCCTATAACGGGCGCTGGGCGGACCGCATCGAACGCGCCCTCAGCGCCGGCCTGCCCGTTGCCATCGAGCAGGATCTTGCATGGTACGTCGATCCGCGCACCGGGGCGGGCCGTTCCGTGCTCTCGCATGAAAAACAACCAACGGGCAGCGAGCCTGGGATGCGCGAATACTTCTTCGAGCGCATCCGCCCCATCATCGAGCGCGCGCTCGAGCAGGGCAACTCCGGCGACTGGCCGCTGATTACGCTGAATCTCGATTTCAAGACCGACGAGCCGCAGCATCACGCCGCGGTGTGGAAGCTGCTCGGGGATTATCAGGGCTGGCTGTGCACCGCGGTGCGCTCCACCGATCCGCACGAGGTTACGCCCATGCACGCCGGTCCGGTGCTGGTCCTCACCGGCGAAGCCGCTTCGCAGGAGCGCGATTTCCACGACATCGTTCCGCCCGGCGGAACGCTGCGCGTCTTTGGCGCGGTGCACACGCTGGGCGACGATCCGTCCGTGGAGCCGCGGCGGATGATTTCATCGCCGGCGACAAACTATCGCCGCTGGTGGAACAACCCCTGGGGCGTCGTCGAGAAAGGCGGGCAAACCGCGGCTCGCGACTGGAACGATCGCAGCCGGCGCCGGCTCGACGCACTGGTGAAATACGCGCACCAAAATGGGCTCTGGATTCGGTTCTACACGCTGAATGGCGCATCTCCGGCCGCCGATGAGCAGAACGGATGGGAGCGGTCGTACGATTTCGGCAGCCTTGAGCGCGCGCGCGATCGCTGGCAGGCGTGCTTCGAAGCGGGCGTCGATTACATCGCCACCGACCAGTATGAGGAACTGGCCAAAGTCCGCGCCCAGTTCATGTCGCGCCCCTCACTTCTGTCCCGTCCAGGCTCGATATAGCCCGGCGATGTCGGCGGTGTGGGCGTCTCCGGGGTGCACCACCACACGCCAGCGGTAATGCATGCTCGCGCCTTTGGCCAGCTGTGTGTGCTTCTCCGGCAGCGCCGGGTCGAAGGCGTGCTGCGCGAACGGGTTCATCGAAAACAGGCCGTATCCGCGGCAATGCCAGCGGTTGGGGTAACCGGGATTGGAGGGGTGGTCGAAAATGGCCACCCCCAGCTTCTCGCTGCCGATTGTTCCGTAGTAATCCATCCACGGCGAGCGGTGGCCCCAGGTGTTTTTTTCGTGTTCCGCGCCCTCGGCGTTG
>DASRCB010000142.1:0-18168 GCA_035653295.1 Bryobacteraceae bacterium | reverse complement strand
GCCGTGGTCACGATTTCGGCGAACAGCCCGGGCTCCTGGGGGGCTGACATCACGGTTCAGGTAAAGCCCGCATCCGGGAACGCGTGGGTGCCGCAGCGGAAACAGAGCGTGACGGCGGCGCCGCTCCAGCCGCTGCACGCGCACATCGTCGCTTCGCCGCAGAATGTCGTGCGGGTGATTAAGGGCGCCACGGGACAGACCATCCGGCTGACCCTCTCGCCCACCGCCGCCGCGGCGCCGGGGAACGTGCACGTCGACGCGGCCAGCGGGGCCATGACCTTCGATGCCGGAGACACGCCCGTGAACGGCGATCAGATTGTCGCGTCGTACTTCGTCGCGCAGGCCAACAGCCGCGACATCGTCATCGCGTACCAGAACGCGAAGGAAACCTACACGGATGTCGATGCGACCAACATCGTGGCCGATATCAACGGCCGATCCACACTGGTTACCGCGACGATCGACGCCGGGGCCGACGCGCGAACGCCGGACACGATGCCCCAGGCCCTGCAGCTGACCGGCGGCTCGAATGGCGAAACCGCGACGGCCGGCGACTACACGAACGCGCTGGCCGCACTGGCCAACGAAGACGTGAATATTGTGCTGCTGGCGGGGCAGAGTTTCACCAGTGGCGGGGCTACGCTTCTGGCGCACGCGGAGGCCACTGAGACGGCGGGCAACGAACGGATCGTGATTTGCGGCGCTGACGCCGACGACACGGCGACCGTGATCGCCAACGCCGGCTCGGTGTCCAGCGGCCGCTTTGTGCTGGTGGCGCCCGGGATTATCGATCAGGACCTAATGTCGGGGGTCAACGTGTCGCTTCCGCCTGCCTACGGCGCCGCAGCGGTTGCCGGACTGATCGCCTCGCTCTCGGTGCAGGAGAGTCCGACAAACAAGGTGCTCAGCATCGCCGGCGTCCGTAAAGCTTACAACAACGGCGAGCTCGAGCAGCTGATCGAGAACCGCGTGCTGGCCATCGAGAAGAACAACGGGTTCCGTGTCGTTAAGGGCATCACCACCGATGACGGCGCCTTCCGGCAGATCTCGGTCCGCCGCATTGTCGATTACGCGAAAGCAGGCACGCGCGACGGTGCGCAGCCCTACATCGGCCGGCTGAACAATGCGCGCGTTCGCGGCGCGCTGAAAGCCACGCTGAACGGATTCCTTTCCGACATGGTGCTGAACGAAGCGCTGACCGGCTTCACGCTCGACGTGACCGCCACGCGCGAGCAGGAGATCGCCGGGGTCTGCCTGGTGACCATGATGCTGCAGCCCACGTTCAGTATCGACTACATCAAGGTGATCATGAACCTCTCGTAAGGGGGAACGAATATGGCGAACACGAACACAAACGTATTTCGCGGAGCCGACGGATCCATCGTGCTGGCGGTCGACTCGGGCGCCGAAGGCGATGCCGCGAAGAAGGTCATCGACGCCTTCAATCTGACTCCGGTAGGCCGCGCCACGAATATCGAGGTGCAGGTAGCAAGCGACCTTCAGCCATTTCACGAACTGGGGCAGCGCTATCCGGCCGAGCTCCGCGCCGGCAACGTGAATGTCAGCGGGAGCATGGACCGGGCCTACATCAACGGCGCGCTGCTGAAGCTGCTGCTCGGCGATGCCGCGGACTCGCGTCCAGCGGGGGCTTTCGTCGCGCCGACGTTCAACATCGACGTGCGCCTGGAGAACCCGGCGCGTCCGGGCGTCTTCTCCGCCGTGACGGTGCATGGCGTGAAGATCGAAAACTGGACCTACTCCATTCCCGAGGACGATTTCGTCATGGAGAAGGTGCAGTTCAAAGCGTTGTGGGTGAGCGTGGAAGACAAGGCAGGTTGATGTGCCGTACCTGACCGCGGACGAGCTGCTCGCGGGCAGCTCGGCGCACCACGACATCGAGATTCCACCGGCACTGCTGGGGCGCGAAAACGGCGCGTCGCGGCGCGTGCGGCTGCGGCCGCTGACGGTGCGCGACGTTCAGCTGGTGACGCGCGCCGCAAAGGACAGCGATGCCCTGCTGTCGGCGCTGATGCTGAAGGAGGCGTTGGTGGAGCCGGCGCTCTCCTTCGATCAGGTACAGGCGCTGCCAGGCGGCGTCGCGCGGTTTCTCGTGGAAGAGCTGAATCGCATCAGCGGCCTGCAGGTGGACAAGCCGGGGCTGGCGGAAGCGGTGCAGGCGCCGATGGCGAAGGCCTGCTTCCTGCTCGCGCGCGAGTTCGGCTGGTCGCCGCAGCAGGTAGGTGAGCTCACGCTGGGGCAGGTGCTGCTGTATCTGGAGATGATTCGGGAGCACCGGAAGGATGCCGCCGGCGCATGATCGGGAACCTCGAGCTGGCGACATGGGCGCAACGAGCGGCCTGGGGCATTCGTGAATGGCGGCTCGGGATGGAGCACGCCGCCGCGCTGGCCGGTTGCCTCGCTCGCGAAGACGTATTACTGCCGCACATCGACGTCGGCGCCGTTGCCGACCCGCTGGCTGGATCGGGGTTCACGGTGCCTGCTGACGAGGACGCGCGAGCGGAGCGCCGAAGTGCAGGGTCTCGGCGAGTGGTCGCCCCGGGAATGCCGGCGACTGGCGCCACGCGGGCGCCAGACACGAGAACGGTAACCGACGCGTTCTCGTGGCCGATGCCAGCACGAATCGAGCCCACCGCGGGAACTGCTTCCGCAACAAGCGAGCGCGTCTCCGATCTGCTGACGGTTCTGGAGCGCATCGAGAACAGCGGCGCGCCCGAGGGGCTGGCGCGGAGAGGCAGCCCTGAGCGACTCGCGCTGCGGGCCGACACCGCGGTAGCTCAGAGACAACAATCCGCTACTCCGTTGAGTGCAGCTCTCTCGGATCATGATGTAGCGCCGGCCTTACAGCCGGCAGGTTCTCGTGCATTGCCCCAACTCGGGTCGCCGGCTTACATCACCTCATCCCTCTCGCGCGTGACGGAGTTGCTCCATGACCTGACTGCCACGCCCGAGCGCCGCGTCCAGTTCCAGCAGTTCGAGGCGGCGGCTACTCCACTGCAATCGCCGCCGGCTCTGTTCGAAACGACCACGAATGCGGCCTGGACCACGCTCGTCGAGTCTGCCGCGTCGTCCGCAAACCCGGACATTCTGATCGACGCCGTCGAGCGCTTCACGCACACCGTGGAGACCATCGGCGAGCGCTTCCGCTCCACTGCCCCGGCTGCGCCGCCTTGCGATAACGACCCGGAGATTCGCTGGATCGCCGATGATGACCTGGCGGGCCGGCTGCACGCCATCCTGAAACGGCAGGCTCACGCCCGCGGCATCGATCTCTCATGAAGGTCAAGCCGATGATCGGTCAGTACGCGGCGCCGGGCATCCAGCGTATCGGCACGCTCGAAGATCGCCGGCTGGTGGAGATTCCCGTGCCGGGACTGGAAGGCAGCCTGACCCAGGACCTTGGCTCCGGCTCGGTATCCATCCATATTGAGGGCACGCTGGCCGGCGACGATGCGCGCGATGATTTCCTGAATAACGTCAGGCCGATGCTCCAGGCCGGCAAGCCAGTGGACTTTGTGGCCGACATCGCCACCGCGACGAGCATCGACAAGGTGATGGTGGCCGACCTCAGCGTCGTGGAGGTGGCCGGCAGCGCCGACTCGTTTCGCTACCGGGTGGTGTTGACGCAGTATGTCGAGCCGCCACCGCCGCCGGCCGGGGACCTCTCCAGTGTGGATGGCGATGTCGCCGGCGAAGCGGCCCAGCAGTTCAATGCCGCGCAGGTTCCCGACCTCATCAATTCCATTCCCAATTTCGGCGACCCGACGCCGCCGCTCAAGGGGGCAGTGGACAGCGTGAAGTCGGCGGTCGGCAAGTTCAGCGGGGTGCAGGGCGCGCTGAAGGGGCTGTTCGGAGGCTGAGCGCATGCCCACGATCTTCGACAGCATCACTTCGGGCATGGCGGGGAACACGCTCTCGACCGCCCTGTCTGCGTTGACTTCGAAGATCGGCGGAGCCGGTTCGCAACTAACCGCGCTCCAGAGCGGGCAGCTGCCGGCAGTCGGCGGGTTGCAAAGCGGCCTGTCGAGCATCACACCACCTGATATCAGCGGCAGCACGACGGGTTTTGCAGGCGCACTAAGTTCGTTGAGCTCGGCCATGCCGTCGGACCTTTCCAGCGTCACCGGCGGGCTCACGCAGGCGCTCAGCGGGCTCGATAGTCAGGTCTCGACGAATCTCGTCGGGCAGCTCCAGAAGGTCATTGGCGCGATACAGGCACTCCAGCACTTAGTGCAGGCGGGGTTCAGCACGCTTCCGTTGCCGCCCGCTGCGCCGGCTGGAGCAGGCGGCCCCGCACCCGTCGGCGGCGCCCCGGCCGCTGGTGGACATGCGCCGGGTGGACCCGGGCCAGCAGGGCCTGCGCCCGCCGGCGGCGGGAGTCCTGCTCCGCCCCCGCCCGATCCCGCAGCCGACGCCAGACAACGCCGCCTGGATGCGGTGAAAGCGCTTGATCAGTCGCTGGCCGGCGTCACTCCGTTCACCGCGCCCACGTTCATCACCTTCGTACACGATCAGGTCCGGAAGATCCCGCGCGATCTCATCCATGCGCAAAAAATCCCGATTTTGGATGATCTGCTGGATCTCTTCACCAATGTGGTTGTTCTTCGGTCCATGGACGCGACGGCGCTGCAAACATACCTGAAGACGACCGTTCAGCAACTTGCGGCGTTTCTGGCGTCGTCCGGCGCGAAGCCAATTACGGATTTCACCTCGCGCTGCAACGCGCTCGCCGCTCAGGTAGACTTCAACGCTTTGAAGTCGGAAATGGCGACGGCCGGGACCGGTCTGGCGCGCATTGGCGCTGCGGTTTCGAGCGGCGACCTGAGCAGCAGCGGCGCTGATATCGCCGCCGTGAACACGGCGCTGAATACTCTTCTCCCGCGGGTTGCCGCGCTGGATCCGCACCTCTTCGACGGCCACGTGGACGCCATCGAGCTTACCTTTAACCGGCTGCCGGTGCAGACGGAGCGCGCCATGCGCCGCGTTGCCGAAGCCGTCCAGCCGGTGCAACAGGCGCAGCTGCTCCAGACCATGGGCGACAAGCTCGCGGCCGCGCTTCAGAAGAACCCCGCCGATCAGCTTGCAACCGACATCGATGGGCTCCTCCAGCCCGCGGTAAAGGCGCTGGACATCGTCAACATCATCCCCATTCGCGAGCCCATGCTCACGGCCATCGACGCCATCAAGAGCGCCGCCGACGACATCGATAAGCTCCTGGCGCAGGTGGCGTCAGAAACGGGCCTTCTGTTCGATGGAGTGAACAAAGTGCTCGCGCAGGTGGATCCCAGCTCGGTGATCAACCCCATTACGCAGGCCGTCACCGATTTTCAGAACAAGCTGCAGCAGACGGCGAACAATCTTTTCGCACCCGCGCGCACGGCCATTTCGGACGCGGTCACGCAAATCAGCAACACGGTGCAGGATCTGAAAGTCGACGACATCGTCAACGCGCTGAAGGATGCTATCTCGAAACTCACCGCGGTGCTGCAATCGCCGGACGTCGCGAACGCGGTGAACACGATTCACAATGCCGTGCAGGAAGCGACCGCGGAGCTGCAGAAAATCTCGTTCGCGCCAATTACGGACGAGGTGATCTCGGGCATCGAGGACATCACCAAAATGCTGAAGGCCATCGATCCAAGCCTTCTCAGCACCTCGGTGAAACTCGCGCTGAAGGCAGCGGTGGCAGTTCTTCCGAGCGATCTCAAGCCGGTTACCGATCCGCTGGTGAAGGAGTTTGACCAGCTCGTGGATACCGGGCCGAAGCCTCTGCTGACCGCCGTGGAAGCACAGCCGGCAAAGCTGCTGGCCCAGGTGAATGCGTTCTCGCCGGCATCGCTGATCGGCGACCAGCTTTCGAAGCCCTTCGAGGCGCTGATCGCCGATCTGGAAAAGTTCAAGCCGAGTTCGCTGCTGGCGCCGGTGGAGCAGGTGTTGAACGGGATCAAGGACCAGATCCGCAGGACCGCCGATCCGGGGCAACTCCTGCAGCCGCTCGAGGACCTGTTTAATCAGCTGTTGGCGCAGTTCGACAAGCTCAAGCCGCAGGATCTCGTGAAGCCGCTGAACGATGCCTTGCAGGCGGTGATCGACAAGGTGCTGAACGCGCTGCCCACCGACGCGCTGATGAATGCTCTGAACGCCGTCCTGGCGCCCTTCCAGTCGGTCCGCGACATAACCGTGGCCGTGAAGTCGGTGATCGAGAAGGTCACCGGACTGGTGGACGGGCTGGCCGATGCGGAGACACAGATCCGCACGTGGCTACAGCCCATTCTCAACGATATCGATCAGATGGCGGACCTGACGCCGCTGCAGCCGGCATTCGACAGCCTGGCGAATGCCGTCAACGCGCTCAAAGCGGACGCCATACGCACGGCCGTGCAGAATGCGCTGGCCCCGGTGAAAAGCGGAATCACGGCCCTGAATCCCACGTCGGCGCTCTCCACTGTGGCCGCCGCGTACGGAAGTGTGCATCCCGATGCGCTCGCCGCGCTTCCCGCAAGCGCGCAAAAAACGGCTGCGCAGGCGGTGCTGGCGCGGTTCAATCCGGTGTCCCCCGACTTCTCGCGCCCGTTCAACGGCTTTGCGAAATGGCAGCAGGAGATCGCCGCCGATGAGCCCGCGTTCGAGGCGCTGCTGACGCACTGGGACGCGCGGTATCACGGCCCCAACCGGCCGCTGAACGGCTTCGTCCAGCAGCCTGTGACCGCGGCGGCGTTGAAAGCGACCTTGCAGGATGCGCTGGAGAACGAAATCGTGCAGCCGCTCGCGCATCTGCTGGGCATCATCCAGACCGCCGCTGCGGCGGCGAAACCGCCGCTGGCGAAGGTGACCGCTTTTATCGACGAGTTCGACCAGAAGCTGGACGACATACTCACCGGGCCGGGCGCGCTCGGCGGCCTGCGCGACGCGATCAACACTCTGATCACCCGTCTGCATAACATCAACCTGAATTTCATCGTGACGCAGATGGACAGCACGTTCCAGACGATTCGCGGCAAGCTGACCGCGGTCAGTCCGACGGCCATCCGCACGCTCGTCGAGAACGCGTTCAACAGCGCCCTGAACCTGCTGGATGTCAGCCAGCTCCTGCCGAAAGCGGAACTCGACGCGCTCGACGCCGACTACCAGAAGATCGTTGACGACCTGAAGCAGTTCGACCCGAAGAAGCTGATCGTCGACGTCGTCCAGCCGCTATGGGACAGCACCGTTCCACCACTGTTGAAGGCCTTTGATATCACGGCTCTGTTGCAGGCGGCGATCGCGCAGCTCGAAACGCTCGAAAAGGATCTGCACACCGAGCTGGACAAGACCAATGCCGCCTACAAAGAGATGTTGAATGCCGTTCCCTCCATCTCACTGGCGGACGCGGCCTCGGCGGTAGCGGGCGCCGTCGGCGATATCGCGGGAGGGCTGGGGTTCTAAATGTCACTCGGCGCCGTGCTCGTCAGACCGCAGCCGCTCACCGCCCCCGACACGCCCATCTCGGTCGGTGACGTGATCATCGCCTTCGCCGAGTCGCTTCTGAAGGACCCTGAAGCGTCCGTCGCGGCCGTGCAGATCATGGGGGCAGAAGCGCTCAATTCGTTGCGCGACTTCCTGAGCGGCTTCGAGGAACCGATGCGGTTGGCGGACGGGAAGGTGCGAGCCGTCTTTCAGCCATTCGTCGGACCGGTGAACGCGATCATCGCTGCCTTCGATGGCGAGGCGCTTACTATCCTGCCGAATGTCCTTCAGGGACTGATGCAGTTCCTTCAGGAGCTCACCGCTGCCAACATCGTGAACTTCCTTCAGGGCCTTTTCGATGTCATCCTGACGGACCTCGGAGTGAGCGGCGGCGGGTTGCTCGGCGTGCTCACAACGACGATCACGCACATGGTCGAGAAGCTGCAGACCGGCGTCGAGAACGGGGACATGTCGGACCAGTCGGTGGCCCTGTACGACTTCGGGACCGGCCTCGATGATATTCTCGCGCTCCTTCAGAAAGACATCGATTTCCCCACGCTGGACATCAGCGCCGTTCTGAGCGAAGTACGCGCGGTCTGGGCGAACCTGGGCATTGATCGCATCATTGCCCTGATTGAAGCGATCCTGCAAAAGGGCGACCAGCTCCTCACGCCAATCGCTACCATCGCTCAGGCCGTGGTCGATGTGGAAGTGAACGTCAAAGTGACGCCCCAGGCGGCCAACGGCAACGGGACTCCCGCCCCGGCCGAGAACCCCTCCGATCCAATAGCGTGGTACGCGAGCTGGGTGGCCGGTAATGTCGTGCGCTTTCCGAGCGACACGGGGCAGAGCACCAACCTGTTCGATAACCAGTATCTCCTCGGTTTCACTTACAAGCGCATTTCGCGGGAGACCATGGAGAAGATCGCGTACCACACTGCGTGGCTGGCGCCAGTAATCGAACTCGTCCTGTTCCATGCCACCTCCATGGAGAAGGGCGACATTACAAACAACCTGGTCCAGTTACTGTATGACGGCACGGACGCTGGACTCATCATATTCAAAAAATACAAGCTCCACTGGGGTTGGGGATGGCTGCCGCTGCTGACGTTTCCGTGGATTGGGCCGACGGCGGAATCCGGTGGCCGCAGCTGCTGGTGGTGGCACGATATCGCCGACGCTGTCGAGAACCTCATGTACCGGCGATGGTGCTGGGAAATGCGGGAAGCGCTGCTGTCGGTGCTTACGCTGCTCAACTACGATGACGCCGCCTTCCAGCAAATCCTGAGTACACGCTCAAACCAGGTGGAGAAGGACGCCACGACGCTGGCCAGCAATCCTTACTACTTCGACGGCACGATCATCGCCATCATCGAGATTGGAAGTCTTTTCCTGTTTGGGTTTTACCGCGACCGCGGCGCGTTTTATCTGGATACAGGAGTCTCGATCTTCAGTCTCCCGCCTATACAGCAGGCAGTGTCCATTGGATGGCTGTGGCCGATGGCGATGACCATCGTTGGCTATGTGATCGCGCGCCCGCTGAGTGGGCAGCCTCTGTTCAGCAGCAGCGGCCTTCATGTGTTTGCCGTCTTCTTCCGCGAACGGCTGCTCGGAAAGTACAGCTTCGCCGACGGCGCCTCGGGGTTTTGGGCCGTTGCCCGGTGCATCTTCGGATTCCTGCTTTATCCGCTCGAGTACCTCATCTATCGTTTCGTGTTTACGACGGGGGACACCGACGGCGGAACTCTGGCGCTGGATACCCAGGGCAACGACGCGCCGAAGAAGTTTCTGGGTTATCCGGACCCGTCCACCTCGCCCTATCTGATTCCCTGGGTGGATTCCCAGCGGATGTGCGTGCAGGGGAATCTGGGTATTGTCAGCCACAACGCCCATGACGGAACAGGCCAGGTGTACGCCGTCGATATCGAAATGGCCGAGGGGCAGGATATCGTTGCATCGCGCGCCGGCATCATCGTCAACATACGCGACACCATCGCCACCGGCGATCACTCCGACGGCTGGAACTTTGTCGAAATCATGCACCTGGTGCTCGACGCGCCGAACGGGAACCCGCCTCTGCGCTTGCCGACGCCGGTGCATAAGCCGGCAGTTCCAGCCGGGGTCGTGTTGCCGGCGACCTTCTTCGTCGTGCCGTCGGGCGCGCCTCTGGGCAACTTCTCGTTCCCGGCCGGCGCCATCGCCATCCAGCAGGGCGCGGGCGGCGCGACAAGCGTTCCGATGCCCTCCGGCAATGTTGTCCCCGCGAATACGATCATCATCATCCCGGCCCCGACGCCGGTGTTCATGGACGGCACGACTCCGATTCCGGCTGACGCGCTGTTCCCGCCGTACTGGGACAGCGATGGCAACCTTCTTCTCGATTTCTTCCCACCTCTGCATCCGGCCGGCGCGGTCATGTCAGACGCCGAGCGCGCGACATTGCCTGCGTACTACAAGGGCTTCACCAATCCATTTGACAGCAGCACGAAGATCGCGTTCCTGCTGGCCGGCCAGGATCGCGGCGTCGGGGCCGATCCGGGCGAGGTGCTTCTCAATGGCAACGGACCGCTGATCCCGGTAAAGGCTACCTTCGCCAGTTACGGACATTGCCTGAATAACTTCATGACCAGCCCGGCGACATCCGGCGCCACCACGAACGTGTATCGCACCGAGACTGTGGCCAATGTCATCGGCCAGTTCGTCAAGCAGGGCCAGGTGATCATGCTGGCCGACAACACCGGAAACAGTGCGTTCGACCACGTCCATATGCAGACCGCCGGTCAGATCAGTGGCCCGCCGGGCAGCGGCGGGGGCGCGAACTGGTCAATTCCGTTCGTCTTTTCCGATCTGAAGCACAACATCAGCAACGGCATCTATAAAGCCATCGCATATCGTAACGGCGTGCCGGTCGTGTTCACCACTTATTCGGGAACAGTTACCAGGATTCCACCGGCGTAACCTATGCTCAAGCCCAGTTACAAGATCACGCTCGGAACATCAACGGTCGGCTCGTCGCAGATCGGACCGGTAGCGGCGCTTCAGGTCCGGCGAGACAAGCGGGGACGCGCGGATGAGGCCATCGTCCGGCTGGGTACAACCGTCGCCGTGGACTTCGCCGAGGGTGATGCAGCGTCCATCGAACTCGGGTGGGACGGAGCCACGACCGCGGTTTTCACCGGTACGGTCGACCGCATCGTTCGCGGAATCAGCCACACCGAGGCGTACTGCACCGGCATGCAGATGAAGATGATGCGCAGCCGCACGGATCAGGTCTTCGTCAGTCAGAACGCGGGTCAGGTGGTTACGGCTCTCGCGGGAACGGCGGGTGTGGACATCGACACCGCCGATGACGGCATTGACCTCCCCGTGTATGTGGCGGACTCTACCCGCACGCTGTTTGCACACTGTTCCACGCTGGCCAGGCTGTGCGGCTTCGACCTGTACACGAACGCGGAGGGGGAGTTGGTATTTTCCGCCCTGACCACCACATCCGCCGACCACACCGTGCGCTACGGCGCGGAAATACTCGGTGTGAGCGTGGAAACGACGGCGCCCCTGGACGCGTGCAACGTGTTTCCGGAGAGCCCCGCCAGCAGCGCCGGCGACGACAAGGCCTCGTGGCTGGTGAAGGATCCCTCCCCGCACGAGGGCACGGCAGGGTCGGGCAGCGACTCCGTCCTGTTCAGCGATCCCGTGCTGCGCACCCGTGATGCAGCGGAATCGGCCGCGAAGGCGCGCCTCTACTTCAGCCAGCGCGACGCCACTAGCGGCGAGCTGGAGCTGATGGGCGCGCCTGATGTGGAGATCGGCGAAACGGTGGAGATCAAAGGCGTGCCCACGCCGGACGTGGACGGCCTGTATCAGATCATGGCGGTGGTTCATCGGCTGGACGCGCGCCGCGGCTTCCGAACCATGGTCGCTCTGGGAGGCATGCCATGAGCGCTTATGCTCCCGCGGCCGATCTGGTGGAGATTCTTCAGGGCATCGTGCGCGAGGAACTCCGCCGCGTTCGCTTCGCGGAGGTGGGTGTCGTAACGGACGTGTTTCCGCATGCCGACGCGAGCGATACGAACAATTACCAGTGCACGGTGAAACTTCGCGACAGCGGTCTGGAACTGCCGCGCGTGCCCGTCGCCACGGGGCGAATCGGATTCGCGGCCATTCCCAATGTCGGCGACATGGTTCTGGTGCACTTCCTCGGCGGCAACCTCCACGGCGCGGTCGTGTCCGGCCGGCTATACAACGATCAGGACATTCCTCCGCAGGCCGATGTCGCAGAATGCGTGTACGTCTCACCGGACCCCGCAAAATCGGGCGTGCGCCGCCTCTATCTCGAGTTCCCCAACGGGAACAAACTGACGCTCGATGACGACAAGCTGAAGATCGAAATGGGGCAGACAATACTGACCGTCAACAACGGCGGCGACGTGGAAGTAGATTCGAACGCGAAGGTGACGGTCAGCAGCCAGGGAGATATCGAGTTCACCAGCCAGGGCAATATCAGCCTGAACGCAACCGGTTCGCTGAGTGTAAAGGCGCAGAGCGATCTCACACTGGAAGGACTCTCGGCGACGGTCAAGGCGCAAACTTCGGCGCAGGTTCAGGGCGGCGCCAGCACCACGGTAAAAGGCCCGATGCTGACGCTCGCGGGCACGACCAGTTTTTCGGCGAGTTAGGAGCGATTTGAAGATGCCAGGACCACCAGTTACGATCGGATGCGCGGTAATGGTTACGCCCGGCGCCGCCGGCGCCCCGGATTCGGGTGTCATCCTGTCCATCCCACAGGCCATCGTGACCGCGAGCGGAATGCCGCTGGCCGTGGCCGGGTCCATCTGTCAGATGGTCAATTCCGTGAGCGGCGCGCCATACCCGCTGACCATCGGCCCGCTTGCCAGCACCGGGGTTACGATCAACGGGCAGGCGCTGGTCCGCATGGGCGATCAGATCCCCTCGCCTCCCGGCGTGCTGATGATCCTCGGACCGCCAGCGGCGCCTTTTGTAACCGATACCAACGCCCCCTGAGAGAACCGCATGCCCGCAGCGAAACGAACCGACATACTGGGACAGGATCTGAAGGCGCTGTACCGCATTGGCGGCGGACGCTATGAGGACGTCGACTACGCGCGCGTCGAGACTCAGGCCTCGAACGGCCACATCCTGGAAGAGCTTGCCACCGTCGGCGGCGTTGATAACGCCGTTCAGGCGATCATTCACAGGCTGAAGACGCGGCAGGGGGAACTGGCCGGCCTCGGGCATCCTGGTTACGGCTCGCGACATCACGAGCTCATTGGCGAGCCCAACACAGAGAATAACCGCAACCTGGTCAAGCTCTACATACTCCAGGCGCTCGCCCAGGAGCCGCGGATTCAGAAGATACTCAGCGCCGACATCGCTTACGACCGCGCCGTCGCGCCCGACCAGGTGGAGATCGATCTTTCGCTGACGTTCATCGGCGCGCCGGCGCCGGTCGACCTCGTCATTCCGTTTTCATTCGGAGGAGTGCTGTGACCTACGTCGCCGAGCCATACAGTTACGTTACCGGCCAGGTTCTCACGGCCCTTACTGGCGGCCAGGCGCGGGAGACCCATCAGTTCTTCGCTGCGGCAAACACATTCAGCTTCGAACTGGATCCGACAACCGTCAATGTCGACACGCTGGAAGTTACAGGCCAGGTAAATCAGACATTCTTCGCGTTTCAGCAGGGCCGCGATTATCGCGTGGGCGCCGACGGAAGGCTGGTGTTCCTGGCCAATCCAAAAGACGCAACGAAGCCCGCGCCACAAGCATCCTGGCCGGATGAAGGCTCGGAGTTCTACGTCAGTTACTATCCTCTCGATACCAGCGGGGCTTTGCTCAGCGATCAGAACGTCGGCAGCATGACGCGCACCCTCGCGGAGGCGTTTTCGCGCGAACTGTCGGTGCTGCGCAAGCAGCTCGAGATGGTCTACCAGTCGGGCTTCGTGGATACCGCCGAGGGGCCGGCCCTCGATATGGTGGTCGCGCTGCTCGGCGTAAGTCGCAAAAAGGGTAATTACGCTGTCGGAAGCGTTCGCTTCTTCCGTGACACGCCCGCTCCTGCTGACATCTTTATCCCTGACGGCACCCGGGTCTCGACGGCTGTGAATCCGCCTGTCAGCTTTGTAACCTCCGTGTCGAAGACGCTGCGCCGTGGTCAGCTTGCCGTGGAGTGCGACATCAGCGCGGAGACATCCGGCAGCGGCGGCGTGGTTGCGGCGAAAACGATATCCGTGGTCAACCAGCCGATTCTGGGGATCAACAGCGTTATCAACGACGCGCCCACGGTTCTGGGCGGCGCTACTGAAACCGACGCCGAGTTGCGCGCCCGCGTGAAGAAGATGACCGAGCGCGCCGGCAAGGCGACCCCCCAGGCAATCATTAACGCGCTCACCGAAATCGGCGGCCTGAGGGAGAACGATATCAAGCTGGTGGAAGATCTGCAGCTCCGCCCTGGCGTCATCCAGATCTTCATCGCCCAGGATGCCACCGCCGATCTGGCGCAGGAAGTCAATGACGCCATTCTGAACACGCGCGCCGCGGGCATTCGCGCCGAAAATAACCTGTCGTTCGCTCTCCCCACGGCGGCTGAGGTGGTGGTCGCGAGCGGCCCGGTGCGCGATGAGGGCGTCAGCGATGAGGCGCCGGACTCCAGCGATTTCAAGCTGCCGGTCACCTGCGCCGTCGTCGTCTTCCCGGATAACCCGCGCATCACCGGTGCGGACAAAACGGCCATGCAGACCGCGATACAGAGCGCGGTAACGGACTTCATCGGCAATTCGGCCGTTGGCGGCGTGCTCGTCTACAACCAGCTCATCGCGGAGTTGATGGCCATTGCCGGGGTCGCGGACGTAGTGGTGACTCTTCTGGCCAAAGGCGATGCGAGCGGCGCCGGGAAGCGCAATCTGCAGCTTCCGCAGGGCCGTCGCGCGACGCTCGACAGCGCCGACCTTAGCATTACCTTCGCCGGCGCTCCGGTTCAGTTTGACTTCGACATCCAGGTTACACCCAAAAACGGCTCCGCACTTACAGACATCCGCAACGAGATCAAGGGAAAGCTGGTGGATTACTTCGCCACGAATCCTTCCTCCGTCAATTCCGCCGATATCATCAAGGCTCTCGGCGTAAGCGACAGCTACACGCTCGCGCCGGCTGATCTGACCTGGACCGCTGAATATGAACAGGCGGGCCTGGTGATTCACGATCAGGGCGGACCTTCCGCGGCAACCTCGATCAACCAGGGCGATCAGGCCGTCCTGCGGAGCCTCAATGTGGAGGCGAAGTCCTGATGGGCTACTCGCAAAGAATCCTCGACCGGTTCCCGTCCTTCATGCGCGCCGAGCAGCCGGGCAAAGCGCTCGGATCGGTCACGTTCGCGCTCGGCGGCCAGCTCGACGAAGCGGAGCGGCTGGCGAACAACATCCAGAAAGCCCATCGGATCGCCGTAGCGGATGAGGAGCGCGACATCGTACAGCTTGCGTCGCTGCTGGGGCTGCAGCTCGCGGATTTTTTCATCCTCCGCACTTTTTACGAGAACGGCTTTTTCTCGCTCACCGAGAAGGACGTCAGCGTTGCATTCAAAGGCGGCGCCACGGAGTTCGTTTTTGTCCTGAAGATCAGGACCCTCGGCGCCCTGGCCGACATTCGGGCAGAGATCCAGGCGAACGTTCAGCTCTTGCTCACGCCGCCAACAACCGTCATCGCTGTCAAGGATGTGGTCAACCAGACCGCACGGAGCGCGCTGTTCCAGCTTGAAGGCGCTCAGGCGGTCGCCATCACCGGCGGCGATAACGCCACACTCTCGACCGTATCGGTCGCCCTCGGCGCGCCTCAGGACGCCGAGGATGGCCAGCAGCGTTCGTACGCGGCGTATCTCGACCAGTTGCGGACCTCGGTGGAGCGCGTCGCTAACATTCTTTTCGATGGATGCGGGACGATTTACGCTCTCCTCGAGGGCACATCAGTGCTGCTGGACGCCGAAACCACGGGTCCCGTGGAGCACACCGACGCGAACCAGGCCCGCGGCGGCTTCGTGCACCGGATTCCCATCACTTACACGCTCCTCGACAATAATCAGCCGGTGGAGAAGCAGGGTTTCATCTACATGGTGGAAAACCCCATGGTGGATAAAAAGACCGACAACACCGACCGGGAGCAGCGCGAACCCTTTCAGGTGAAGCGCGGTGGATTCTATCCGGGGCCGGTGTCGGTACAGGTAACCGGCGTGGGCGACCGCACGGTGCTGCCGCGCGTAGTGAATGAGACCACGCATGAGGGCGTGGGCTTCCGCAAGGCTCTGACCGGCGGCCAGACCCTGCTCTTCTCCGCGAAGGACGGCAAGACGTATCTCGATGGCGCGGACGCAACCGCGTCGGCTTACTACTTCAAAGGCGCGCTGTTCGATCTTTCGCAGACCGACAGCAAGGAACCCGTCGATCTGTTCCCCGTCGCCACGCCGCCCGGTTCCCTCGATCGCAATTATCCGCGTCCAACCATTACCCCGGCGGCGAAACTGCCGGTCATCACGCTGCCTCTCGGTGTCTCGAACTGGCGCTTTTCCGTGGAAGATGGCGCATTCGACGCCTCCGGGTTCGACGAGGCCGTATTCGCAGGCCCGCCGTCGCAGCCCTCGGCCAGGGTGGAGCTGTTGTGGCAGGAAGAAAAACCCTTCGCCGTAACCATCCTGATTCCAGCGGAACTCAAGCCGCTGGAAGCTTCGGTGCTCGGCGGCGCCGATCTGCGCAAACTCGTCCGCGCCGGTCTGGAGCGGTTTCGCACCGCCGGCATCGAGGTCGACGTGGACTACTTCGACCCCAAATGGATCGCGAGCAGGAGTAACGGAGCGTAGCAGAGAACTTATCAACACAGGACAACATTATGAGTCTGACATCGCCACCGCTGGTCAAAGTCAATCCCGGAGATCCGATCACATCGCAGCAATGGAATAACATCATCGATGCGATCGGCGCGCTGTACAACGCATTCAACACCGTCATGGGCTCGCTCGACGTTACGATAACCGACCGCGGTACGAACGCCGTCATATCCGGCGCTACTGTCAGCGTCGTACCCACGGGGACCACCCAGGGGCAACCCCGGGCCGCCCTGTTTGTCGGAAACGGCGTGAACCGCTACCGCCTCGATCAGCTGCCGCCGGGCACTTACAATGTCGTTTCCCAGGCCGACGGATACACCGATGAGACCGACGCAGTAACAATGGCTGCCGACGGCTCGTCTCAGGCGCTCAAAGTCCAGCTGACGCCCAGCGTTCAGACCATTGTTACGCCGGTTCTGCTCGGGCTTCCTCTGACACAGGCCATCGCCGCGCTCGGAACCGACCTGCAGATCGGCCGCATCATCGATTCCCACGGCAACGACATTCCGCCGGCTGCCCTCACCGCCGACGCCGCCCAGGCGTTCGTTCTCAATCAGGCGCCCGACGCCGGCATCGTCGTTCCGAAGAACACGGCCTTGTTCGTACAGATTGCCGCCAAAGCGGAGTTTACGGAACGGGTGAAGGTGCCCGACATACGCGGCCTGACAATCGACAACGCGCGCGCCGCGCTTGCGGCCAGCCAGTTAGTGCTGGGAGTAACTAAGAACGCCTGAACAACGGGAGCCGAAATGCCAAACATTCCAATCAACCGCATCATTGAGATCAACCCCAACATCATCAGGGAGGTCGGCGGACTGGTGGGAAGCACCGGGAGTGTCGCGCCACCCGCTCCTTCCAACCCCGATTTCACGGTCAGGTTCGATCCCAACATCTTCGCCGGCGCCCTGACGCGCGTCACCAGAACTATCGTAGTGAGCCAGGATCCTTCCCCGGGCGATTTCGTTCCGGCGGGCACTCCCATCACGGTTACCGTGGTCGAAAAGAGTCTCATACCCACCAAGAGCTTCAACGGCCTCGCTCCCGCCACCGTCGCCAAATACCCCAACATCGGGACGCTCGAGGACGATCTCAGCAACCCCAACGACGCGCTCGCGAAGAACGCAAAATCGGCTCTGGATAAAGGCGTTCCCATCGCCCAAATGTCCGACGCCGACAAGGCGGCGCTGGCGGCCTTCGCAGCCAATCGCCTCGGAACCGCCGTCGACGCCACCAAGGGAGCAGCCGATCTGGCGTTCCTCTATCAGCTGTAGCTCACCACCATGGCGATCAAGGCTGGAGGGTCCGGCGGCCGGATCTACGAACAGAACCCGTTCGGTGTCAAAGAGGGGGGCATCGGGCCTGCGCAGGGCATCTACATTCAGCAGGACGCGACCCAATCCGGTAACATCCAGATCTCCTTGCCTGCGTTCCCGCCGGGCACGCGCGTGACAAGCGCCTCGGCCACAGTGACGGGCAGCGCGTTCACCGGCCTGCTCCAGTACCTCGCCGGCGCGAATGTGACGCGCAGCCCGGTGGTGTACGACTCCGATGGCGCGCAGACCAGCTCCGTCTCGGGCCAGCAGGCGTTCATCGTTGCATTCACGGGAACAATTTCGCTGCTCGGCCTCCAGATGAAATCCCGCGGGACCATCACCCTCGTGCTGCCCTGGCTCGGCGCCGCATTCGCATCGAGTTCCGCTTATCCGGCGGGGCAGACCAGCGCCGTCCCCGGCCCGGGCGCGGCATCGGTCGGTTTCGCGGCGATCGAGACAACGAAGCTCCTCATCCAGGTGGCGCCCACCGGCGGTTCGTTG
>DASRCB010000141.1:0-4371 GCA_035653295.1 Bryobacteraceae bacterium | reverse complement strand
ACCGGATCGCCATTCGCCGGGATGCCTCCCGAAATGTCGGTGAACGTCACGCCGGCCGGCGATTTCCAGTCATTCCACTTTCCGTCGCGTCGGGCCAGAATGCCATGCTGGCCGGCAATGTACAAATCACGGTTCTGCTTCGGCGAGCGCCCATCGATCCAGATCCGCTTCGGCGTCGAATCGAGTCCACGAATACGGCTCCATCTCTGGCCCGCATCTTTCGAAACGAAGAGGGCATTCGCCTGGCCGTCCCGCGCCGACCCAACCAGCGTGCGCGAATCCGCCGGATCGATTGCCATGGCGGTAACAACGCCGAGCGGATTCGGTTCGGCGGCGATCTCCTCTTCCGCGTGATCGGAATTCATCCGCACGCCGCGTACGGTGGACGGCCGGGGCCACACCAGTTTCCACGACTGGCCGTCGTCGGTGCTGCGCCACAGGCCGGTGGTTTGAGCGTAAATCGTATGCCGCGCGACGGGATCGAAAACGAAGAACTCCACCCGGCCGCGCAGATTGAACATCCGCCACGACTGCCCGCCATCGTGCGTGATGTACGCGCCGGTCATGTCGCAGTTGATCAGCGCGGTGTTGACGTCGTGGGGGCTGAAGGTGGGGTTGTACATCGCCCCGCCGCCGCCCGGTCCGATGACGCGGAAATCGCCCGGCCGGTCCGCCGCGCACAGCCCCGCGACAGCCAGCACGGCAGCCAGCGTCAGCTTTCGTTTCATTTCGATCATCTTCGAATACTTTCCATCAAAGGAGGTATTCTTGTCAAATGCCCAGCCTGGCCAGAATCGGCGTACCGGTGTTCGCGCTGGCGATTATCGCCATCGGCGTTGAAACAATCGCATGCGCTCACTACGTCGCTCCCCGGCAGGGCCTTCAGGCGATTCCCGTTATTCCCTGGCTGCCTGAGATCACCGCCCTCGGCTGGATTTTCGGTGTAGTGTGGGCCGCCTGCGGTGTTGGTCTTTTTCTCAGGCGCACGCAACGCGTCGCCGCCCTGACGCTCGCGTTCCTGCTGTTTCTCTTTGCGCTGATTCTGGACGTGCCCAGGAACGCCTCGAAACCGGCCGATATTGGGCTGCGCACACTCGTTTTCGAACCGGTAGCCATCGCGGCGCTGGCGTGTCTGCTGCCCGGCCGGACGGCGATTCCGAAGATGTTGGAGCGCACCAGCCGATGGCTGCTCGCGCTCGCATTGGTAGTCTTCGGCATCGACCATTTTCTCGCGCTGCAGTTCATCGCCTCCCTGATCCCGGCCTGGATCCCCTTCCGCGTGTTCTGGGTTGCGTTCTTCGGTGCCGCGTTCATCGCCTCGGGCCTGAGCATCGGGCTGGACGTACTCCTGCGCTGGGGAGCGGCAGGGATCGGGCTGATGTTCGCGATCTGGGTATTCACGCTGCACTTGCCTCGAGTTCTGGGCGTGTACGGGATTCCGGGCGCGCCAGGCAATCCGAATGAATGGTCCAGCCTCTTCATCGCCATCGCGCTGTGGGGCGGCCCGTGGGCGCTGGTGAGAACAACTGCTGAGAACTGACCGCGCCATTCCCCACTACTCCATATCCGAAATGGAGGCGTGGGATATGGCTCGCATCCGCATTATCCCCATCCTGTTGGCAGCGGTGGCGTGCGCGCAAACGCCCGATCCCGCGTACCAGCCGCTGGATCGCGCCTACAAAGCGTTGCGCGCGAAAGACTACGATGCGGCCATGGGCGGCTTTCGCGAAGCGGTCGCGCTCGCCCCGCAGCGTGCAGCGATCCATGTCGACCTCGCTTACACACTGCTGAAAATCGGCGAGAACGAAGCCGCCCGCGACCAGTTCGGCGAGGCCATGCGCCTGCAGCCCGCCGACGAACACGTCGCGCTCGAGTACGCCTTCCTCTGTTACGAAACCAAAAAGCAGGCGGAGGCGCGCCGCATATTCGATCGCATCCGCCACAGCGGCAACGCCACCGCCGAGCAGGCCTTTCAGAATATCGACCGCCCGCTGTCTGAAGGAATCGCCCGCTGGCAAACCGCGCTCGAATCATCTCCAAACAACTTCAGCGCCCATTACGAGCTGGCGCGCCTGGCGGAACAGCGCGACGAGATTCCGCTGGCAGCCGAGCATTACGAGAAAGCCTGGCGCATCAAGCCTGAGGAGCGCGAGCTGCTGCTCGACCTTGGCCGCGTGTGGCAGGCGAAGGGTGAAGACGCGAAGGCCTTTGCCGCTCTGCTGGCCGCATCCCGTGGAGCGCAGCCGCGCATCGCCGAAAGAGCCCGTGAACTGCTGCCGTCGCGGTATCCGTACGTTTATGAGTTCAACGTCGCTCTCGAGCTCGACCCCGGCAATGTCGACCTGCGCCGCGAACTCGCCTACCTGCTCCTCCAGATGGACAACGGGACGGAGGCGGAGAAACAGTTCGAGGCCGTGCACCGCCAGGCGCCTGACGACCGCCTCACCACCGCCCAGCTCGGATTGCTGAAGCTGGCGCGCCATGAAGACGGCGCCCAGCCGCTGCTCGAAGAGGTGCTGAACGGCCCCGATGACGAGTTATCGGACCGCGTCCGATCTGCACTGAAGATGCCCCAGAGCCTGCGCCGGCGCGAGGACACGCCGCGTCCGCAGGTAACCGAAAAAGCGCGCGCCATGGCCGACAAAAGCTTCAACGCGGGGTATCTCAAAGACGCGCTCAAGTATTACAACATCGCGCACGAAAGCGATCCCGTCGACTTCGGCGTGATGCTGAAGCTCGGCTGGACTTACAACATGCTGCACGACGACCGCAGCGCTGTGGAGTGGTTCCGGCTCGCGCGCCAAAGCTCCGATCCGGCGCAGGCGAAGGAAGCCGATCAGGCCTGGAAAAACCTCGAAAGCGGTACGCGCCGCTTCCACGTGACCACCTGGATGTTCCCGTTCTTCTCCACGCGCTGGCACGACATGTTCGGCTACGGCCAGACCCGCGCCGACCTGAACCTCGGCAGCCTGCCCTTTCACATTTACGCCTCAGCGCGCGTGGTCGGCGACACGCGCGAGACCACCACGCTCCCCGGCATTGCGCAGGTGCAGTATCTCTCGGAAAACTCCGTCATTGTCGGCCTTGGAATCGCTTCGCGCAGCTGGCACGGGCTGACCGGCTGCGCCGAAGCCGGCGAATCGATGAAATATCTGGGCGGCCGCTCGATGACGCCCGACTACCGTGGCGGGGCCTCTTACGCGCGCGGCTACGGTCACGCCGGCGGCGGCATGGGCCTCTTCGCCGAAACCAATGGCGATGCCGTCTTCGTCAGCCGGTTCAACAACGACCTGCTGTTCTATCCGCAGATCCGCACCGGCTACAGCTTCGGCTCCGTTCAGGGCTACTGGAATTATGACCTGACCAGCGACATCAGCAGACAGTACTGGGCGAACTTCGTCGAGACGGGACCGGGCGTCCGATTCCATCTCCCCAGTACTCCGAAGTCTCTTCTGTTTTCGGTGAACGGCTTGCGCGGCGCGTATCTGGTCAACGCCGGAAACCCGCGCAGGCCCAATTTCGACGATATCCGCGCCGGCTTCTGGTATGCCTTCACTCGCTAATCGATGGGGGGCAGGGCCTCGCCCTGCCGCGGGCTCCCAGCCCGCCTGGTCGTTTGCAACGGAGGAGCGCGGCTCTAGGGCCCGCCGGAGGATGGGAGCCCGCAAGCCAGCCGCGACCTTTGCCTGGTGTCTGGTATCGCTGTGTATCGCCGCCCAGGCCGCCACCTCCCCCGCCTTCGCCATCGACGGCGACGACCCCGGCGCCTGGCCGCGGATCCTGTCGTCCGTCGGTTTTGTCACTGGTACGAACTTGCCTGCCGGCATCTATGTGGTCCGCAACAGCTCCGCCACGCCCGTGAAGGATCTGCTCGCGCGCATCGACGCGGGCGCCTTCGTCATTCTCGAAGGCGAATCCGATTTCGCCTCGGCGGTCGGCTTCGAACCGACAAAGCAGCACGTGGTGGTGCGCAGCATCGTCGATGAACGCGCGCCGGCGCTTCCCATCGTGTGGGAGAAGACTCTGGAACTGCCGGTCTTCTCCATTCCGAAAAACGCGCATTTATTCGCCGTCGAGCGCTGGCAGCACGCCCCGTTGATGGCCGGCCTGCAGCGCGGCAAAGGCGCCGTGCTCTGGCTGGCGACGAGCCCCGGCAAACAAGGGTACGAACGATTCCCGTATATCCTTCAGGCGCTCACCGACCTCGGTCTCGAGCCGCCTGTGCGCTCCGCCCGGCTCTGGGCCTTCTTCGATTCCGCCTACCGCAGCCGCGTCGATCTCGACTATTTCGCCGCCCGCTGGCGCAGGGCCGGCATTGCCACGCTGCAGGTCGCGGGCTGGCATTATTACGAACGTGATCCGCAGGCCGAC
>DASRCB010000140.1:0-100724 GCA_035653295.1 Bryobacteraceae bacterium | reverse complement strand
TTTGCTCGTCCGCGCCGATGACTGTGCCGGAAGCGGCCCCAGCGGCGGCGAGGCGGCAGGCCTCGTGCATGGTTGAGTCGACGGAGGCTGACCAGTGGATTTCCCGGCCGGCGAGGCGTCCGCGGATTTCGTCAACGTTCAGCATGCTTTATGTCGTGGAGGCCAAAGCCCCGGAGCACATGTCGGGCTAAACATCAATGCCAGTCCAGGCGGAAGTTGATGTCTACCGCCGGGGCGGAATGCGTGATCGCGCCCGCCGAGATGAAATCGGCGCCGCACTCGGCGTACGTGCGCGCAGTATGGGGCGTGATGCCGCCGGACAACTCCACTGTCGCCCGTCCATCAATGGTGCGAATCCACTCCGCGGCTTCCTCAGGCATGAGGTTGTCGAGGAGGACGTGCTTTGCTCCATGAGCCAGGGCCTCATCGAGCTCCTGCCGCGTGCGCACTTCGATCTCGATGGGCATTCCGCCGTGCTGCGCTCGTTGCATCGCCTCGGAAATGCCGCCGGCCGCGGTTACGTGATTGTTCTTGATCAGAATGGCGTCGAACAGGCCCATGCGATGATTCTGCGCGCCGCCGGCCTCGGCCGCCATTTTCTCCAGGCGGCGTAGCCCCGGTGTCGTTTTGCGCGTATCGAGCACGCGACATTTCGTGCCTTTCACGGCGTCGGTGAACTCGGCCGCGATGGTCGCGATGCCGCTCAGCCGCTGCAGAAAGTTCAGCGCGACACGCTCGCACTCCAGCAGCGTGCGAGCGAGGCCGTTGACGCGCGCGATCTGAAAGTTCTCCTCGATTCTGGCGCCGCTGCGGTGCAGGATGATCAGTTCATCGACTCCGCCGCGCTGGCGATAGATCGGCTCCAGCAACTCCACCCCGGCCAGCACCATCGGCTCACGCGCGATGAAGGTGCCGGTGGCGCGCTGCTGCTCGCCGACCACCAGATTCGACGTGACGTCGCCGGCCCCGATATCCTCGGCCAGCGCGCGGCGCACCGCGTCGATTACTTCCGGATGCGAAACATCGAAACTCATGCCAGGGCCTCGTGCGCTTCCTTCTTCTTTTGCAGCTCGGCCGTGTATTCGGAGCGCTTCTCCCGCATGGATTCGATGACGCGCGCCGGCGCGCCTTTCATGAATTTTTCGTTACTGAGCTGGGCATCCGTTCGTGCGATCAGGCCCGCCAGCTGTGCGATCTCCTTCTCCAGCCTGCCGCGCAGCGCGGACTTATCCACATCGGGCAGTTCGATCACCAGATCGAATTCTGTATTGGAGCGGACAGCGCCGCTCAGATGCGGGGCCGACTGTTCGCTGACATGCAACGACACATTGCCCAGCCGTTCGATGATGGCGTGCTCGGTCTCGGCCACGGCGAGCGCGTCGGGCCGGCAATAAAGGCGGGCTGTGACGCGCTGCTTCTTATCCACCTTCTGGTCGGCGCGCAGGTTCCGGATCTCGGTCACGATGAGCTGCAGCAGTTCCATATCGCGCTCCGGCTCGGGCCCGAGGTCAACATCCTCGCGCGGCTGCGGCCAGGGCTGCACCGCGATGGAGGCGCCGGACGGATCAATCCGATGCCACAGCTCTTCGGTAATGAATGGAATGGCCGGATGGAGCAGCTTCAGAATGGTGGTGAACGAATACAGCAGGTTGCGCCAGTGATCGTCGAGGCCGGTGTTCTCGGCGAGGCGCAGCTTTTTCACTTCCAAATACCAGTCGCAGAAGTGATCCCAGAAGAGGCTCCAGAGCTCTTCGGCCACGTCGTTATAGCGATGCTGTTCGAAATACGTGCTCACCCGGCGCGCGCTGCAGTTGAGCCGGCTGAACATCCACCGGTCTTCGATGGCCTCGGCCGCGGCGGCGCCGGGGACGACGGGCTCCACGCCGGAGCGCTCCATGTTCATGAAGATGAGGCGCGCCGCGTTCCACAGCTTGTTCGAGAAGTTCCGGGCCGTGGTCAGGCGGTCCTCGGTGTAGACAATGTCCGTGCCGGCGGCGACGCCCTTCAGCAGCGACATGCGGACGGCATCGGTGCCGTACTGAGCAGTAATGTCCAGCGGATCGATCGTATTGCCCTTCGTCTTGGACATCTTCTGCTTCTCGGCGTCGCGCACCAGGCCGTGCATGTGCACCACGCGGAAGGGAACTTCGCCGGTGCATTCGATGCCCATGACGATCATGCGCGCTACCCAGAAGAACAGGATGTCGAAGCCGGTTATCAGCAGCGAAGTCGGGTAGTATTTGGCGACGTCCGGCGTCTGGTCGGGCCACCCAAGCGTGGAGAACGGCCACAGACCAGAGCTGAACCAGGTATCAAGGACGTCCGGATCCTGAGCGAACTGGTTCGATCCGCAGTGCGGGCATTTGCCCGGCGCCTCGCGGCCTACGACGATGCGTCCGCATTCCTCGCAGTGCCACGCCGGAATGCGATGCCCCCACCAGAGCTGGCGCGAGATGCACCAGTCGCGGATGTTGCGCATCCAGTTGAAGTACGTGGCGTTCCAGTTCTCGGGTACAAAGCGAATCGCACCGCTTTCCACCGCGTCGATGGCCTTTTCGGCCAGCGGTTTCATGCGCACGAACCATTGTTTCGAGACCAGCGGCTCGATGACGGTCTTGCAACGGCTGCAGGTCGCGAGCGGGAGGACATAGGGCTGCACCTTTTCAAGCAGGCCCAGTCTCTCCAGATCGGCGACCACGCGCCTGCGCGCCTCGAAGCGGTCGAGACCCGCATAGGGTCCGGCTTCCGAGGTCATCCTCGCTTCCTCGTCGATCACCTTGAGATGCGGCAGGTGGTGGCGCTTACCTGCCTCGAAGTCGTTGGGATCATGCGCGGGCGTCACCTTGACCACGCCGGAGCCAAACTCCGGGTCGGCCATTTCGTCGAGAACGATGGGGATCTGCCGGTCCATAAGCGGCAGGTTGACGGTGCGCCCGTGCAGGTCTTGATAACGCTCGTCGCGTGCGTTAATCGCGACGGCTGTATCGCCCAGCATGGTTTCAGGACGCGTGGTGGCCACGGTAAGCCAGCGATCCGATTCGGTAACGGGGTAACGGATGTGCCAGAGGCTGCCCTGGGTCTCCTCGTGAGCGGTTTCGAGATCCGACAGAGCGGTGCGGCATCGCGGGCACCAGTTGATCATGTACTCGCCGCGGTAGATGAGGCCCTTCTCGTAGAGGCGGATAAATGCTTCGGTGACCGCGCGGGAAAGCTGCGGTGAAAATGTGAACTGCTCCCGCGACCAGTCCACGCTGTCGCCGATGGCTTTCATCTGGTCGGTAATGCGATTGCCGTACTTCTCCTTCCAGGCCCAGACGCGCCGCAGAAATTCCTCGCGGCCAAGCTGGTGGCGGTCCGTGCCCTGTTCGGCGAGTTGCCGCTCGACGACCATTTGCGTGGCGATGCCGGCGTGGTCTGTCCCGGGGAGCCACAGGGTGTTGTCGCCCTTCATACGATGCCAGCGGGTACAGGCATCCATAATGGTGTGATCGAGCATGTGCCCCATGTGCAGCGAGCCGGTGACGTTGGGTGGCGGGATCACCATTGAGAACACAGCGCCGGGCTTGTCCCGGTCAGCCGTGAAGATGCCGTTTTCGATCCACCATCGCGCCCAGTGCGCCTCGAAGCGCCCCGGTTCGTACACTTTCTCGATCTGCATGGGGAAACCTGGATTTTAGCAAGCGGTCGCAGGACGGGACCGCCGCGCGTACGCCTTTTTCCTGATTACAGAACTGCGAAACAATGTTTCGGAATTGAAGTCTTTATGCTAGACTTACCCCAGCGCGGTTTCGGATTAATCGGAGGGGGCACATTGAGGACTTCGCTATTTCTTTCTTCTTTGGCGTTTGCATGCTGCGCGATGTCGGTCAGCGTACACGGCGGGACGATGGTCGTGTTCGGCGACAGCCTCTCGGACACAGGCAACACAGCGACGGACATTCTGGCTGCATTCGGGACGCCGGCCAACGCGGCGAAGTTTTTGCCGCCTACGGAATTGCCATTCGCCCCGAACTATGACAACGGCCGGCTGACGAACGGTCCGACAACGAGCCCAGCTTCGAGCACCAAGGGCGTGTGGGTGGAGCAACTGGCGCCAAAGCTCGGCCTGGGGACCCCGACCAACTCGCTGGCAGGGGGAACCAATTATGCCTTTGCAGGCGCCGAGACCGGCAGCGGGACCCTCTTCAACGGGCTCGTGCAGAACATGGGCAAGCAGTTGACCGACTTCTGCGGAACCTGCAGCACCGTTTCATCGCAGAACCTGTATGTTCTGTGGGGCGGCGCGGACGACATTATTGACAACCTGGCAGGCGACCCGTTTACCGCGGCGACCACGGCCGCCAACAACATCGCCAGTTATATCAACACGCTTGCCAATGCCGGAGGAAAGAATTTCCTGTGGCCGGACCTGCCGCCGCTGGGGTTCATTCCAGAGGTGGGCACGCTGCCTCCGGGCGCGGGCACAGCACTCGAGACCGCGGCCATTGCCTTCAACGCCCAATGGGCGGCGGATATCGGCGCTCTGGAGGCGGCGCATCCGGGGATCACGATCACGGGACTGGACACCTTTGGTCTGTTTGGGGCCATCGCGGCCAACCCGGCGGCGTTCGGACTGACGAATATCAGCACTCCAGCGGCGAATTTCCTCAATGGCAACCAGAACGTCAATCCCGACACGTATCTGTTCTGGGATCTGGAGCACCCCACGACGAAAGGGCACCAAATCCTGGCGGATGCCGCGCTGGCGGCGATACCGGAGCCGTCCACCATCGCGCTCGCGGGGCTTGGCGGGGTACTGTTGCTGATCGGTCGCCGACGGCGCGCCAGAGGGCAATAGCCGATTTGGACATTCCCTCCAATCGCCGGGTGCTCGCAATCGGCGCGCATCCGGACGACGTGGAGATCCTGTGCGCGGGTTTGCTGCTGCTGCTGACCCGCGCGGGCTACGAAGCGCACATCGCCATGTTGGCCGTTGGCGACTGCGGGTCGGCCGATCTCGCCCCGGAGAAGATCGCCGCGGTGCGCCGCAAAGAAGCGGAGCGCGCCTGCCGGCTCATCGGCGCGCGTTATCACTGCCTCGGCTTTCGGGATCTGCAGATCTTCAATGACGATGTCTCGAACCGGCGCGTGACCGCGCTGATGCGGGAGGTGAATCCGGGGATTGTGATCACGCACCCACCGTCCGACTACATGGCCGACCACGAAGGAACCAGCGTCCTGGTGCGGAACGCCTGCTTTGCCGCGCCTGCGCCGAACTACGACACCTCGCAGTTCACGCCGGTGCGTCGCGCCGACGGCATTCCGTATCTGTATTACACCCAGCCCGTGGAGGGTGTGGACCTGTACGGCCGCGCGGTTCTTCCCGGATTCTATTGCGACATCTCCGACGTATTCGAGACAAAGCTGCGGATGCTCGCCTCGCACGAGAGCCAGCGCGAGTGGCTCAGGCAGCATCACGGCATGGATGAATATCTCGAAGCCGCGCGGCGCTGGACGACTGCGCTGGGCGCGCGCGCATCGCTTTTGACAGGCCATGATGTTGGGCATGCGGAGGGATTCCGGCAGCATCGCGGGCACGCGTATCCGCAGGACAATGTGCTGGCTTCGGTGCTGCCGGACCGCATCATCGCCGAGCCGGAATTCCGGTAGACTCCTGCTCCAGTTGATTCCTGACAACCTCCGGGCGGGGCCTCGCGCTGGCCGCCCACTGCCTTGTACGACTCCGCCGACGATGGCGGGCGGAGCGCCCGCCGCAGCCCGTGTGGCCTGCCCCCCCAACGGCCTTATCCGGGACAGAACAGCTGTGCGCGGTTTACCTGCGCTTCCGGCCTCCATCGCCGAGATCAGTGCTCGCCGGGCTAGGCTGCGCGTCAGTGACGCGGTGAACGACCTGCCTTACGAATATGCCGTAGAAGGCGCAACGGAGTTCGACTTATGCGCGACTTTTGCGGCAGCGTCGGATTCCCGAACCGATCCGTACCGCGGTTCTGGTGGCACGCCAAAGGCCGCTCCTGTTTCACGCTGGACACAACACGGCCTCTGCCTTGATAGAAACATTTCCACGAGCCGCAGGGTCCACAAGCGGAGGCGTTCTATGCGTTTGGCGCTCGTCGGAGCCGTTGTTCTGCTCCTTCCGTGTGCGGCTCAGGACCGGGGCACAAGTCCGGAAACACTGGTTACTGAGCCGGGCTTTCACGTGGAGCGCGCCCGCGCCTCTCATGACGCCTACGAAATCTACGATGCGGTGAACCGGGCGAGGTCGGAGATCAAGGCCGGGGACAACGCGGCCGCGTCGCGCGATGTCGCTCGCGCCCTAACAGCGGCGAAGCGGCTGGATGCGGACGGTCATGGCAACGGGTCAGTGCCGATTTACATCGAGCTGACCGAGCAATTCGGCAAAGGCCCGGCGGGCGCGCAGCCGACGCTGTCGTCTGAAGCCGACCGGCTCCGCGTGGGAGCGACGGATGAGCCCGTTACGGCGATCAGCACAGCGCTCCGCTCCGGCAGCATGTCGTTGAACATGACCGGCGTGCTGTCCAACCTTCAGAGTGCCGACGCCGCACTTTCAGATCGCGAGAACGGCCGCGCCGATTCAGCGCTCGCCGCCGTCCAGAACGCGTTCAGTATTCAAAACACTTCCGCTGAGATGCCGCTGCTCCGCGCGCGGCAAAACCTGAATCTCGCGGCGGAGCAGGCGCGGCAGGGCGCGTGGCAAGTAGCGCAGACGACACTCGAAACCGCCGTCCGGCAGATTCGGGAATTCGCGGCGACGCCGGAAGGGCGAGCAGGCGATGCGGCGCATCTGGCCGATGAAATCGATGCCGGGGCAAAGGCCCTGGGTGACCGGCACGATGGCGTCGAGGCGCAAATCGAGGACTGGTGGGACCACGCCACGCGGCTCGGTGAAAAATAGACTGAGACTATTTCGCTCCCCAGCGCACTTACTGTCCGGCCTTCCTCCAGGGCACGGGCCGAGACAGCAAAGAGCGCAGCGTTTCGGCCCGATTTTTTGACTATTTCACCTGGCTGAGGCGCCGGAAGTATTCGGCCAAAGCATCCGAGTAGCCTGGAGGCACGCGTTCTCCCCCGGTATCGAGCGGTTGTCCCTTTGCGTCCAGGCTGCGGCGCAGCTGCAACTCCATACGCTCGATCCCCGGCAGGATCACATGTTGGATGCGCTGGTTCAGTTCCGCGTCGCTGCCCGGCGGATTGGCCCAGCCGAGCTGATTCATCAGGTCGCGCGAATCGTCAGCGGCAGCGGTGCCGCGCAGCGTGTCACCCATGCGGGCGATGTCACGCATCATTTGGCGATATTCAGTCTCCGGTGAATTCGAACCGCCCAACACCGGACGCCCACCGCCGGTCTGGCCGAAGCCCTGGGCGCGCTGGCCCTGTGGGCTGGAGCCCGCCATTTGTTCCGCGCGCCGCCGGAGATCTTCAACCTGGGCCAGTTGCCGCTCGGTCTCTTCCCTGCCCTGTCCTGCGCCGGGCTGCGAACCGGAGGCCTGTTGCTGCGCATCCTGTTGGAGCGCCTGCTGGGCATCGCGCAGCTGGTCGCGCAGTCTGTCCATACCCATGGTGGCCATCTGGTCGCGGCCCCAGGCCGCCGAACCAAAGCCGCGCCGCAGGAATTCCGCAGCCTTCTTCATGCTGCTGGTGATCTCGCTCTGCTGAGCCTCGCCCAGCGCGGCCCGCAGCTTCGAGGACGCATGGGGCTGTCCGCCGGCCATGGCCTGGGCTGCCGCGCTCATCTGGTTCTGGAGCTGCTGCACTTCGCGCGCCAGCTGCTCCTTCTCACGAGCGAGCGCTTCGGTCTTCGGATCCGCCGGGGTGTTACCTTCTCCGGCGCCGTAATCCTGGACCCCGCGCCTGCGCCAGCGGCCCGGGGGCGCGGGCCCCAACCGCGGATCGTTGTCACCATTGTTAGCGGCCGAGGCGCCTGCCGCCTGACGGAGACGATCGCTGGATTCGCGCTGGGCCTGCGCAAGCTGCTCGGCGCGATCGGCCATGTCCCGGAGATTACGCTGCGCCTGCTGGCGCTCGGCGTTGCGCAGCATGTCGCGCGCTTCCTGCAGCCGTTCGGCGGCGCGGCGCTGGCCCGCGCTTCCCTGTTCCGTTGACCCCCGGCGCATATCGTCCATGGCTCGCGAAAGTTGGTCCATTGCGCGGCGGATGGTCTCGCCCGAGGCGCCTCCGGACGAGCCCGAGGACGGAGAGGACGACGCGCTGGATTGCGACTGCTGGCCCTGGGAAGCCTGGGAGCCCTGTTGCTGCTGGCCCTGCTGCTGAGACTGTTGCTGCGACTGCCCATTGCGCGCGAGCTGCTCCATCTGGCGCTTCAGCTCCTCGGCTTCGCGGCGCAGCATCTCCTGCTGCCAGCGCTGCTGGAAGGTCTGCTGGTCCTTCTGCTGGGCGGCGAGTTCCTGCTGGCGGCGCGCCAGATCGGCGAGCTTCTGCATCATGTCGTCCACGGCCTTGTCGCGCTGCTCGGCGGACGCCTGCTCGCCGGTCTCGTACTGGTTTTTCTGTGTGTCCAGCTCCAGATCGAACATGTTTTGCAGATCGCGGCCCGAGCCGCCGCGGCCGCCGGCCTGCGATCCGAACGCCACCTGGATATCACGGAACGTCGCCTCGGCGCGCAGCAGATGCTGCAGACCCTTCTGCTCCGCCGGCAGCGCGTTGGTCCAGTGCATGCCTCGCAGTTCGGCGGACGCCTTGTCCATCTCAGCCGCAGCATCGTCCATCTCCTGAGAGAAGCTTTTGAACTGGTCGCTGGCGCCTGTCAGCTGGCGGCTGCGCATGCGCTGCGCGAGCGATCGCGCCTGAGCGGAAAGTTTGTCCTCGACGCCGGAGATGAATTTCGCGTTCTCAGCATCGCTCTTCGCGTCGGAGCCTTTGAGCGCGTTCCAGGTGGCCGCGATCACTTCCTTCTGATGCTCGGAAGGATGCGTGTCGTCCTGCTGGCCGCCCATCGATCCGGCGGCCTGCTGCTGCTCGTAATTGCGCTCGAACGGCTCAGCCTGGATGAAGAAGATGTCCGTCTTCGCAGTGTGCTTCGCGTCGCGCGCGGTGGCATACACGCTGACCAGATCGCCCGGGACAAGTTTGAAATTCTCGAGGTACAGGGTCGTTTTTCCGGTGGTTTGCTTGACGCCATGGGCATCGGCAACGGCCACGGTCTGCTCCGGCCCACCGTTCACCGAATAGTGCAGGTTCACGGCTTCGAGCGCGAAATCATCGCTCGCTTCCACGGTGACGGGTACTTCCTCGATGGGGTTAACGCGCGCGTCCCGGCCGGGGCGGGTGATGCGAATCTCCGGCGGGGTGTCCTTCTTCGCTTCGATGAAGTAGTCGTCGGTGAGGCGAACGGGTTCGGCGTTGTCCAGCGCCGCAATGTGGTACGTGCCGTCGCGCGTAATGGGCACCCTGGCAGCGAGCCAGTTCCCATCCCTCGGCTCGAGGGAGATGCGCGAGTCATCATCGAGCGCCAGAACGCCGTTTTTCAACGGCTGATCGGTAAGGATTTCGACTTCGGCTTCCGTGCCTTCGACGGCGCGCAGGTCGCCGCCGGGGTCTTCAACACCGTCCTTCATGTTGTAGACAGCGGGGTAGTGATAGCGCACGCGCAGGTGCTGGATGCCGGGGAGGTCCACGACCCGAAGGGTGTAGGTATGCGAGTGCAGCGGACCGGCCGCCACGTAGTAATCGACCTGTTCGGTCAGACCGGAAAAGAGAAACTCGTAGCCGTTGCCGCCGGGCTGCGGCTGCATGGGCGCCTGCTCCCATTTCGATGCGCCGCGATAGCGCGCGAAAAGGCGCGGCTGCGAATCGAAGCCGGTGAGGTGCGCGATGATGAGCTGGTCGGAACGGCGGCGCACCGTGCGGTTGCCAGGGGTCACGACGATTTCGTAGAAAGGACGATCTCCGCGCACGTGCGGTCCGGCCCAAAGGAGCGAGGTTCCGTAGCCGATCCAGCCCGGGCCGGCCATCCCCATCCAGAGAAGAATGACGACTGCCGCGACGGCGGAAGTGGCGAATGCGGCAATCCGGCCGTTTCCGGCCAGGTCCACCGCGCGAAGGCCACCAGCGACGGCCAGGGCGTCGTCGGCGACCAACATGGCGAACGGATCCTCGGGGCCGCTCCGCTCTGTGAGCGTTAGCAGCCGTTCCTGGAATTGCGGAAAGTGCTGCTCCATGCGCCGCGCCGCTTCGCGGCGGTTGAGCCGCAGCGCCGGGGTGAGCAGAGCCAGGCACAACGCGGCGGCGACGAGCACGAACATGACGATGCGCGCGGCGAAAACCGCACCCGGCGCAAACCCCGCCTGATTCGCGAGCGCGACCAGCACGATGGTGGATACCAGCGCCGTCACGGCCGCAACGGCAAAGCCGCGCGACAACACCAGGGCGCGGACGCGCGCCTCAACGTCCCGCAGATACGAATTGAGCTGTTCGATCGGGTTCATGACGATCTTCCCTGTCCGGGGCCAGATACCGCCGGGCCACGAACGATTCCAGCAACAGTGTTGCGATGGCCAGCATCAGGAGCCATCGCCAGAATTCGCGTTTGCCGGCCTGTTCGGCCGTTTGCGCAGCGCCCGGTCCGGTGAGCGGCGCGCGTCCGGTATCGCGCCACAGGGCAAGCGCGTCGGCCGCGGCGGGAGCGAGGTCCGATTCCGCGCGGTCGGCATGGGCGGCGATGAGTGACTGTTTTCCCGCCGCATCGTGCAGTTCAAAGAAGCCCTCGCCGGGCACGGTGAACAGGCGTGCAGTGGTCGCCTCCTGCAGCGACAGCAGGTGATGGCCGGCCGCGTCGATGACGTCAGCGGCAGCGCCGCTGTTCACTCCGCGATGCAGGTCCACCGCGGCGCCGACCTCCACGTTAGTGGTGCGCTGCTCGTCGCCGGCAAGATATCGCGCGGTCTCGATGACGAAAGGCACAAAGGAGCGATGCAGCGGCAGATCATTGGCAATATTGTCGAGGCCCGACGCGAAGACGAGGGCTCGTCCCGCGCCCATCGGCCTCTCGGCCATGAGCGGGGAGCCATCACTGAGCCGCGCCAGGACGCGGTCATGCTGCGGGTCGATGCGAACCGTTTGGTAGAACTGCACGCCGGCGAAGCGGTCGACGGCCTGAAGCGCGGGGTGCTGCTGATCCAGATCGGCGACGCCGCGGAAGCGCTCGCCGTCGCGCGAGGAATACTGGGCCTGCAGCACCGGATCGCCGATAACCGGCACGCGCTGCAGACCGGCTGAATTCGGACCCAGCGCGATCAACAGCGCTCCCCCCTTGTTCAGGTACGCGCGCAGGCTCTGCTCGACCTCGGGCGGCATCGCGCGGACGTCGGAGATGACGACAAAAGCGTACTTCGAGAACGCCGCGGCTCCGGCTTCGTTGAGGGGCATCGGGTCGAGCACGAATCCGGCATTCTCCGCCGATTCCAGCGCGGTGCGGTAGTAAAACGGACTGCGTCCGCGATTCCCCTCATACAGAAACAGGACGTGGCGTGGATCGACGCGCTCGATCGAAAACGGGAACGAGTCGTCGGACTTCAGGCCATCGCCTCCGTCGATGCGCACCTCGCCGCGGTGGAATCCGTACGGGCTTTCGAGGGCCGCGAATTCAACGGTGGCGCGCCCGTTAGCGGGAATATCAACCGGCTTCGTGTCGACGGTGCGGCCATCGACGACGAGCGAAACTGTCTTGTGCGCCGCGCCTGTGCCATAAGCGGCGATCGTCGCCTGAACGCGCGCGCGCTTCGGGTCGTACAAGTGCGCGGGTGCGCTCACGGCTTCGACAGCCCAGTTTGGCTCGACTCCGTTCGCCACGGAGTGGATGACGAGGTTCGTGGCCGGGCCGAGCTGAAGATCCGCGAATGCCGGCGGCATGGAGGTCTTCTGCGCGTCGGTGAAGAAGTGCACTTCGAGCGGCGTGTGCGTGGCCTCGGCGATCGAGCGCAGGCTGCGCGACAGCTCGGCGTAAGAACTGCGCCGGTCCCCGTGGGCGATGCCGCGAATCGCCGAGCGGAGCTGCGATGCGTCGTCGGTCGGCTGCGCGGCGACATCCACTTCCGAATCAACCGTGAGCACCTCGCCGTGCTGTCCAGGCGCCAGACGCGAGAGCGCAGAAACCGCCTCGTCCTTCGCCCGCGCCAGCCGGTCGCCGGCTCGCATACTGAAGGACCGGTCAACGGCGACAATCAGCAGCGGCCGGCTGGTGAGCACCGCGCCGGCATGCGTCAGGTATGGCCGCGCAAACGCCAGCGCGAGCAGCAACAACAGCGCGAGCCGAAGACTGAGCAGGAGCAGATAGCGGAGGCGCCGGTGCTTTACCGAGCTTTGCGGGCGACGGTCGAAGAACATCAGCGAGCTGAACGGGAGCGGGGTGGTGCGGTACTTGCGCAGCAGGTGCAGCCAGAGCGGCAGCCCGGCGGCGACAACGCCGGCGGCGATGAACCATGGCGCAAGAAAGCCCATTACATGCGCCCCTGTCGAATCGTGAGATACTCGCGCAGCGCGGCATCGAGCGGGCGGCTGGTGTCGATCAGAAAATAGTCCAGACCGGATCCGCGCGCCTCGGAACGCAAGCCCTCGATGTGAGCGCTGATCTTCGAGCGATATTCATCGCGCGCATACTCGGCCGAGACCTCCAGCGCGTCATGCGTTTCCATGTCGATGAGCAACACCGGCCCATTCAGGCTAGGCTTTAATTCCTCCGGGTCAAGTAGATGAAACAGGACAACTTCTGTTCCACGCGCACGCAGCGGGCGAATGGCTTTCACAATGGTGTCGGGCTGATCGTAAAAATCGGAGATCACGACCACCAAACCGCGGCGACGAAGGAACTGCTGGAAATGGAGAAAGGGCCGTGCGAAGTCGGTGCGTGCGGTGGGTTCGGCATGATCGAGCGCGTGATAGAGGCGAGCGAGCTGGCCCTGACGCGCCGAGGGGGCGATGTAGTTGGCGACATCCTCGTGGAAGACGATCAGGCCGGCGGCGTCGCGCTGCTGATGCGCCATGTAGGCGATGGACGCGGCCAGGAAGCGCGCGTACTCCATCTTCTTCACCGCGCCGGAGCCGAAGCCCATGCTGGCGCTGCCGTCGAGAATGATGGTGATCTGCGTGTTGGTGTCGCCTCGATAGCGCTTCAGGTATGCGCGCTCGGTGCGGGCGAAGACGTTCCAGTCGATGTGCCGCAAATCGTCGCCCGGCGTGTAGGCGCGGTATTCGGCGAACTCCTGGCTGAAGCCGAAATCCGGCGAGCGATGCAGGCCGGAAATGAAACCGTCCACGACGGTGCGCGCCACCAGCTCGAGATGCGCGATCCCGCCAAGAACGGCGGGGTCGAGGAAGCGGTTGCGGTACTCGGCGCGGGGAATCATGACAGGTAATCGCGACGCAGCTGCTGATTGGCGAAGCCGAGCGCTCGTTGTACGAACTGCGCGCGTGTGTGGTGATGCCGAATGACGTGCACTTGCTCATCCGACGGAACGTGGCTGCGCCTGTGATAACGCGCTGGCTCAAGGGCTCGACGGCGCATGCAGCGAATCAGCTTCTCGGGCGCAAGGGCCGCTTCTGGCAGAATGAGTCGTTCCATCGATCGGTTAGGACGGATTCGGAGTTCAACCGGATGGCGCGGTATATCGAGTGGAATCCAGTTTCTGCGGGTCTTGTTGAGTTCCCTGAGCTTTGGCGTTATTCCTCGGCATCCTGGCAGGCGAAACCGCCTGCCCGACGCGACGTGCTCCTGCACACTTCCTGTGCCGAGAAGAATTCTCCCCTGCCGCAACTCGCGTTCGAAACGCAACCGGCCCGGGTTGGCTCCCGGGCCGGAATCTTCGGACGGCTCGCCATTACCGTCACGGTGACGATCCGCTTTAAGCGGCGTCGTTGATCGTAACAGACGAAGCCGGGCGGGAAACCGCCCGGTTCCTCTCCGATCATATAGCGAATCTCGCATGTCAGAATCGGTCCTTTGGTATTACCTCGGCTCGGGCTTTGCCTCGAGCAGCCGCTTCAGGATGTCGTCCGTGCTCAGCCGGTCCGATTCGGCATAGAAATTCAGCAGCACGCGGTGTCGCAGGATGGGCGCGGCGAGCGCGCGGATATCCTCATATGCCACGTGATAACGGCCGTGCATCAAGGCGCGCGCC
This sequence comes from Bryobacteraceae bacterium, assembly GCA_035653295.1. Lineage (GTDB taxonomy): Bacteria > Acidobacteriota > Terriglobia > Bryobacterales > Bryobacteraceae > DASRCB01. The sequence goes on along the minus strand of DASRCB010000140.1, from coordinate 86,574 downwards.
TTCGCCGCCAGCACCAGCGACTGCGCGGCGCGGACGCTTGCCCCGAAGTTCACGTATTTCTTCACGAATTCCGGCGAGGTGTCGTCGCCCGGGCGGGTCGCCCGCACCAGATCCACAGCGTGTCGCGCCACGGACTCGGCGATGGGCGCCATGCGCACCAGCTGCTGAAAATCGAGAATCTCCTCGGCGTTTGTCACCGTATCGGCCTGAGGGATGTGCGTGGTCGTGGTCAGGTCCACCACCTTCAGCTCGTCAGCCGAGTTCAGGTAATCGAGCATGGTGTTGAACAGAAAGCGATCGAGCTGCGCTTCGGGCAGCGGATACGTGCCTTCCAGCTCGATGGGGTTTTGCGTGGCGAGCACGAAAAACGGCGGATCGATCCGATACTGATGGCCGCGCACGGTGCACGACAGCTCCTGCATGGCTTCCAGCAGCGCCGACTGCGTTTTCGGCGGCGTGCGGTTGATTTCATCGGCCAGCAGGATATTCGCGAAGATCGGCCCCGGCACGAAGGTCCAGCTGCGCCGACCGGTGGTTTGATCCTCCTCGATGATGTCGGTGCCGGTGATGTCGGTGGGCATGAGGTCGGGAGTGAACTGGATGCGCCGGAACTTCAGCCCCAGCGTCTGGGCGATGGTGCGCACCAGCAGCGTCTTGGCCGTGCCCGGCAGACCGGTGATGAGACAATGGCCGCCGACGAACAGGGCGATGAGTACCTGCTCCAGCACCTCTTCCTGCCCGACAATGACCTTACGGACCTCGCGCACGATGGCCTCGTGCGTCCGCTGGAAGCGCCCCACCCGGGCCTTGAGTTCCGCGGCGTCGATGGTTGTGGTAGCCGTAGACATGTCTACTTCATGATCTCCAATAAAAGCTTCTGCGCCGGTTTGAAGTTCGGGGCCGCCTCGAGCGCCTGAAGCACCTGCTCCTTCGCGTCATTGACGCGGTTGGCGCGGTGGTAGGCCTGCGCCAGATTGAATCGCGCCTGCGCCACATCCATCGGCTTTAAAGCAAGAACGGCCTGGTATTCCTGAATGGCCGCGGCCGTGTTGCCCTGCTCCAGCCACAGTTCGCCGAGGAGGCTGTGCAGCTTCTCGTCTTCGGGATAGATGTAGATGAGCCGCTGCAGCGCCCTCGATGCGGCCGCGGGGTCCTGCTCCAGCCCGGCGAGCTGCTTGATGGTGGCAGGATTGCGCCCCCCAACGCGGCTGTAGTCTTCGAGCTCATGGATCGCATCGGGTTTGTCGCCCTTTCCGAGATACGCATCGGCCAGCAGTTCGTATACGCTGTTGCCCTCAACGTAATCGGGGTACCAGTCGCGAATGGCCTTTCCTTCGCGGATCGCGTCGTCGTACTTCTTATCGCGGACGTCCTCGGCAACTTCGCGGGCGCGCTTCTTCCATTCCGGGAAGTGCTCCACCGTGGTCTTCGTCTGCGCATCCAGCCAGGCCAGGAACTGCTTGTCGAAATCGGCGGGCGACATGCCGAGGTCGGCTTGTATGACTTCCGGCGTGGACTTCGCCTGTGCGAAGGAGTGAATCATCTCGAGGATCTTGCCGTCACCCCACTTTTGTGCGATGTAGTCGCAGATCTTGCCCGCCTGGTAATAGGACACGATCACCTGGGACGGATAGCTGGGCCGAACAAACCCGCGGTCCAGCTCGGCGATGGGCAGGAGCTTGTGATCGCGGATGGCTTCGATCTCATCCGGTCCCATGCGGTCGCCCCAATCGGGCGCAACGGCGGTCTCCTCGTGGACAGCTTCGCCTTCGGTAAACCAGCGCGGGACCAGGTGGTGCGTCGCTGTCAGCACGTAAACGTGGCTCATCTCATGCCACAGAGTGCTGGCCCAGTGGAAGTCGCCGGGCGGCCTGCTGGACGGGCTATCCATCGCCACCACTTCGCCGAAGGTTACACCGAGCGCGCCGAGACCCGGAAGGCCGATGGCGCGCACCTCGAAATCGGCATGATCGGGATAAACCTCGACCTGCACCGGACCGGGCAGCGTCATTTGATACTTGCGTTTGTAAGTGGCGATGGCGCGCTTCATCTCCTGCTCGAAATACAAGCGCAGGAGTTCCGCCTCTTTCTTGTGCAGCTTGAGAATGGTGTTGTCGGTCCGGAAGGTCTCGAAGTTTTTATAGCTGTCCATCAGGCGCAGCGAGTTCACGGTCTCGGCGTTTCGGTAGCCGTCATCGTACGCCGCCTCGAGCTGCTGACGCGCTTCCTGTTCCCTGCCGAGGCGCATCAGGTTAACGCCGAGCTGCGCGCGCGCTTCGTCCAGTTTCGGATCGAGGTCCAGGGCCTTGCGGTAAGCCGCGATACCTTCTTCGTAGCGGCGGTTGATGATGAAGAAATGCCCGGCTTTTGACCAGGCTTCGCCGTAGACGGGATTTACTTTGGCGATGCGATCGAACCACGCGCCGGCGTCGCGGCCATCAAGGAGATCGATGCTGGCGTGAATCGCCATCGCATCCAGCGCCTCGGGAGAAATCGCCAGCGCCTTGTCCGCCTCGTCCTTTGCGCCCTTCTCGTCGTTGTCTTCGAGCGCCAGATACGCCAGCAGCTCACGGGCTTCCACCAGCTTCGGATCGAGATCGGCGGCCTTCTTTGCGGCAGCGACCGCCTTGGCCTCGAAGTTCTCCGAGCCCACCAGCGCCATGCCGATGTAAGCCGGAGCGTAGTTTGGATCAATGTTCAGCGCTTCCTGAAACAGCCCTGCGGCGTCCTTCGGATTGAAGCGCTCGAGCAGCAGGCGGCCCCATTGAACGCGGACGCGCGCATCGCCGGGATGGACCTTGAGCGCATCGCGAAAGCGGTTGTTTGCATCGGCCCAGCGACGCAGCCCCCACAGGCCTTCGGCGCTGAGGTACGGGTCTTCTTCACGAGAAAGCTGCGTGAAACACGAATCGGCGGCGTCCAGCCGGCCGTGATAGCGGAGCGCGCGGCACTGTTCGGGAGTGGCGGCGGCAAGCGCGCCGGCCACAGCCAAAGCGATGAGGCATGCGCGCGTCATTTGTCGATCTCCGCCTGCGTGCGCGCCAACTGCAGCAGCAGATCGGTAACCTGAGTCTTGTACTCGTCCGCCGGGATGGACGCCTTTTTGTACTTGAGCTGGTCAATGAGCGACTCGAGCTCATCCTTCTTCGCCAGCAGCGCGCGTTTTTCCGGACTGTTCGCCACCGCCTGACTCTTGTCGATGCGCAGCACCGGGAAGGCGCTGGCCACCAATCCCTCGCCATTGTCCCGACCGGGCGCGCGCGTGGCCTGCCCTGCTCCGGTGTCCTCGAGCAAAGGATGCTCCGTGGCGAGGCGCTTTTGCGTATCGTAGAAGCTGCCGGTCTTCTGCTCGGCGTACTTGAACGCTTCCAGCGCCGAGATCGTGCCGTCCTTGTTGGTATCGGCCGCAGGATCGGTGAGCGCGGCCACCCAGTAGCGCGCGAACACGGTTGCGTTCTTCTCGTACCCCGATTTTGTCGCCGTGATCACCGCTCGACCCTGGCGGCGCAGAGCTTCCATGGATGCGCCGCTCGCGCTCGTCATATTGACCACGAGTTGCCGTTTGGCCGGAATGCGGTCGAGCAGCTCGGCGAATTCGATGCCGGTCATGTCCGGGCCGGGCAGGTTGATTTTATAGTCCTCGCCGTCGAATGTTCCGTGACCGATCAGCATGAGGACGAATGCGTCGTCGGGGTGCGCGCGACCGGCGATCTGGCGCAGCGTGGTCCGGACGGCATCACGCGTGGCGGTGGGGCCGTAGAGCGTCGTGACCGTGGACGCGTCGGCGCTGCCCTTCAATGTACGTTCGATGTCCTTTGCCCAGCCCTCGAAGCGCTGCTCGTAATCGGGTTCGCCGCCGAGCCCGGCGACAGTGACGTAGTAGGTGGCCGCGTGAGCCGAACCGGCAAGGAGGAGCAGGGACGCGAGTTTGCTGCACAGGTTGTGGGGCAGCGTTTGGGTCCCGCGTTTCGTCAGCGGGCGTTTTGGGTTGGTGTCGGCATCCTGGCGGGCGAAACCGCCTGCCCGCGGATTGGTAGAAGCGAAAAGCATTCTCATACCGCGCCCCACCTTCGCCGCAATAGCCATCCGCCGGACCTCAGCGCCAGGGCCAGCAGAAACATGATCGGCGCATCCCACAAATCGTGCGTCTCCCTCACGCTGATGCCGGCCTCCGACCACGCGATGTCCTCCGGTAAGCGGCTCACCTCCGCTGGCTTCCAGTATTTGCCGCCCGTATCCGCCGCCAGCTTCTCCAGCAGATCGCGGTTCTGATAGAGATGGAAATTCTCCGCGACGCCGTCCTCGCGCCGGAACGTCACGACATCCTTGCCCAGATCCTGCTGCCCGCGCCTGGCCGTGATATCGGCGATATACGAGCCCGGCTTCGGAGCGTTCCACTCGCCGGTATAGACGCCTGTCTGAATCGCGTCGGGCCGCAGGTCGACAGTTTCCTCGTGGCCATCGGGGGCGATGATGCGCGCCGAGACCTGCGCGTCGCTGGTGGGCAGATATGTCGTATCGCGAACTTCAGCACGCAGCTTCACGGCGCCATCGTCATAAAGGACGGCATGCGGAGTGGATGCGGTAACGCGCGATGGGGTCTCCGTCACCAGCCAGCGCAGCATCTGACGCCAGAAGATTTCGTGGCTCATGTCGGCCAGCGGCTGGAGCATCTGCCAGCGCCAGCTTCCCGCGGTGGCGAACACGGCCGTGCGCCCGCGCCCGTAATTCTCGGTCGCCAGCAGCGGCAGAGTTCCCCGCCCGTCCACCTGCATCTGCGCCAGCAGCGTTGCCCCAGGTTTGGTCTGCCCGATTTCCTGATAGTTGGCGAGATACGGCAGAGCTTTCCAGCGCTGCATGTTGTGGTCCGGGTCATCGTCGATGCGGCACAGCAAGCTGTCGCGGCCGGCGGGCGTCAGCTGCGGATACGCCGGGTCCCGGAAAAACGTGCCGTGCTTCGGAGGCAGGTTCACCGGCAGCAAATCGTTGAATGGGGGCCGGTCGTAGCCGCCGTCGGCCAGCGCCCAGCGTCCGCCGAGGAACAGGAGCCCGCCGCCGCGGCGATCGACGAACTGCCGGATCATCTCCGCCTGCGTGGTGGTGAACCAGCCCGCTTCGACGCTGCCGATAATCAGCGCCTTGTACTCGAACAGATCCTCGACCCGGCTCGGAAACCCGTCCTTCAGCTCGTCCGCGTTCGCGACCCCCTGGCGATAAATCTTGTTTTCGGTGGTGCGCAGCATCGACACCAGTTGCAGGGTTTTGTCGTCCTCGACGGCGCGGCGGATGAATTTGTATTCCCACCGCGGCTCGCCTTCAACGAACAGAACGCGCCGCGGCGCCGCGTCGACGTACATAACTCGCGTGAGCTTGTTATTGGCGGCGTTTTGCTCTCCACCCAGGGGCTGAACAGCGATTTCCACGTTGCGGACGCCCTCGGCGCCGGCGTTGAAAACGATGGGCTCCGATTGATCGGCGCCGTCGCCCGCAAGCGCCACCTCGCGGGTAGCCAGAGTCGTTTCGCCATCGCGAACCGTGAGCTTCACCTGCCGCCCTGCGAATCCAAACTGCCGGAGTCCAACCAGCGCGCGCACACGCGAATTGGCGAGCGTTGATGCCGGAAACTGCAAATCGGTCAGTTCCACGTCCTGAGACGGATGCTCCGGCCCGAAGCCGATGGCATGCACGGGAATGCGCCTCCGGCGCAGCTCGTTCATCGTATCCAGATCGATTCCGCCGGAGTTATCGGCCCCATCGCTGAGCAGCACGATGCCGCCCACGGGCAGCGTGGCCGTCTGCCGGACCACCTGCTCGAGCGCGGCGGCAATGTGGGTCGCACCATCGCGCGCTTTCAGGTCCGCCGCATTGCCAAGCGGCTCCGCCGACGCGCCCATTCGATACATCCGCACTTGAAACTTCTTACCGAGGGCCTTGAAGGCAGGCGACTCAAGCAGCCGCCGCTCCTGGCCGACGCGATCATCTGCCTGCCCCATGCTGCGGCTGTCATCCACCACAACCGCGACGATATTCTCCTGCTGCCGCAGAGTCGCCACGCTGATTGCGGGATCCCAGAGCAGGAACAGCAGCAGCGCGAGAAGCGAGCTGTCGAAAAGCCACAAAATCGCGGGCCGTAATCCGCGCATGCCCGGGCGGGCACGGCTGAGAATGAACCAGGCAAGAGCGCCCGCTCCGGCTGCGATCAGGGAAACGAGCAGCCACACGGGCCAGTGCGAATCCAGCACAAAGCTGCCTTTGGAGAACAGCGCCCAGGGATACTTGAACAGGAACTCGGACATGCTCGCGCTCTTTCGCGGACCTCTAATGGGTCATCGCGTAGACCAGGTAGTCCACCCCGATTCGCATCCCGAGCGCGGAGAATTTCTCCGGGTACTGAGGGTTGTCGGCGTGCTCCCACGAATCGCCGAGATCCATGTTGTGGCACATGGCCACCATGATGCGTCCCTTGTCATCGCGGATTCCGCGCCATTCCGGCTCGTAGCCGTCATGCTCGTAGGTCTTGCCCGTCTCCATGAACTGTGCCCCGGGCACCTGATAGCGATGGTCGAGGTCGTACACGGTGTGGAAGATCGGGTCATCGTCCGGGATCTCCACCACCGGCCGGTCCGGGAACACGCGGCTCATGCTCTGCATGAAGATCTCCCACTCGCGCGTGCCGTGAAAATCATCGACCATCAGGAAACCACCGTGCAGCAGGTGATCGCGCAGCCGGGCGCATTCGGCGTCAGTGAGGTTCCAATAGCCCACCTCGACCGCATATACCCAGGGGAAATTGCGGAAGGCGTCGGTATCGAGCGAGACCGGCTGCTCCACCGGGCGCGCGTCGATGCGTGTGAGGCGGCTGATGGCTGCGCTGAGGTGCCGGTCCGAGCGGGGATAGTCCATAGTCCAGCGCGGATACCAGACCACGGCTGGGTACATGATGCGGGCGAACGTCCATTCCGCGTTCTGACCGCGCCATTCCGGCGGCAGCGGGAAGTTGGTGTACTCGACGCCTGGATAGACCTGGAAGTGATCGGGGTAAACCTGCCCCGGGCGCTGCACTGCCAGCAGGGAACTGACCAGCACAAGGGCCGCAGGAACTGCGAATACAACACCGCGGAAATGCATGGGGAGGTCCCGAGTTGGCTTAAGAATAACACGCGTGCCCCTGGAAGGCCGTGCAGATACAGACGCACGGCCGGCCGTTTTGGTTGTGCGCCCGCGCCGGAGTTCACCGCGAGACCGTGCCGGTTGCAGGCCGTCAGCCGGCCTCGGCGCTAATGCGGGTCTTCGGGGAAATTGAAGTTGATCACGAAATCGCTCACGATCGCCTGCCCGCGCAGTCTGCACGGCCGGAACACCCACTGCTGTGCGGCCACCAGCGCGGCTCCGACGACAAACTCGCTGGTGTACGGCGTAGCGGATATAACATGCGCCCCTACAACACGGCCGCGCTCGTCAAGGCGGACCGACACGGAGACGGTGCTGCTCCGAAACCGTCGTGGCCCACCGTTCAGCCGGGGAAACACGCGCCGGACAGGCTCAGGCGGTTCGATTTGAACGGGAACAGCGGGCGCCCTGGGAACCGGCATTTGAGTCATGGCTGGCGGATGATTGCGCGGAGGCGGATTTGATTGAAGTACGGGCGTTGGCACGGCGGTCGGCGTCGGCGATGGCCTCGCGCCGGGCGGCTCGGACACTTTGGATATTACCGGCAAAGGCCGAGCAGGAACGATTTGCGCCATCACAGCGTCGTGCTGTGGGCGCCACGGACGAAGGGCGTAACGGTCGGCGGACGCGGCACTCTCGGCAACCGCAACTGCAGATGCTTTGTGTGCGAAGGCCTCGACCACCTTTGGCGAAGGCGCTGGGACCACCGTCACAGGAACCGCCCGCTCAGGCCCGCCAACGTACCGGACAGCGCGCGCCGCGGCGGCATTCCCGTCGATGATCATGGTGATTTCAAAAAGGACGTCGTCGGAGCTCGCCTTATACAGCAGCGAACCGACCGGCAACTGGTCGTCGCCAAGCTGAAGCTGCCGTGTGTGAATGCCGTCGACAATTCGCAGAATCGCCCGGCGCGAATGCGCCGACGCGTATTTGCATTGCCAATCGACACGAAGCGCATCGGAAGATGGCGCCAGGTTCATCTCCACATCTGTTGCCGGAGAGGGGTGAAGCAGATCGGACACAGCAAGCGCCATAATGGCGATGCCGCAGGAAGCAGTCACTGCGATTGAAATCCGCGCCAGCGCCGGTCCCATGTGCGCCCACCCGAGAAAACATATACGCCATGCCGCGAAACCCGTTGCGATGAATTACTTCAAATTACGGTTAGGTTTCGTTTGTATGCTATTGCAGATTACAGTGCCGAAAAGTGCAGGTTCGGGCGGAACCCGGCGGCGGGGGTGCGGCTACGAATAACACCGGCTAATCCATGCCGCCAATCGTATAATGGCCTCTTATGCGACAGGTCAACGTCGGTATTGTCGGCCTCGGCAACGTGGGTACGGGCTCGCTCACGATTTTGGCCGACAACGCCGAGTCCATCGCACAGAAGTGTGGGTTCCGCCTCGTCGTTAAGGCCGTCTGCAGCCGCACCGTCGAGACGAAGGCGATGCCCGCCGCCCTTGGGGACGCGCTGCTGAAAACGAACGACTGGCGCGAGGTGGTAAGTCACCCCGAAGTCGATATCGTCGCCGAGCTGATTGGCGGAACGCACGTCGCGCGCGAGGTCCTTGAAGGCGCGATCGAGCATGGCAAGTCCGTGGTCACAGCGAACAAGGAGCTGATGGCCGCCTGTGGCGCCGAACTGTGGGACCGCGCGATCCGCGCGGGCGTGAACCTCGGCATGGAGGCCAGCGTTGCCGGAGGCATTCCCATCCTGGCCACTCTGCGTGAAGGCATTGCCGGCGACCGGGTGACCTCGCTGTTCGGGATCCTGAACGGCACCTGCAACTACATCCTGACGGAAATCGAGCGGCACGGGACGCCATTTGACGTGGTGCTCCGGGAGGCCCAGAAACTAGGATATGCGGAGGCCAATCCGGCCGACGATGTCGATGGTTTCGACGCTCGATCGAAGCTCGCTATTGTCGCAGCTCTCGCCTTCGGCGAGAAGATCACGCCCTCGGATATCTACACCGAGGGGATTCGCCGCGTTCTGCCGGTTGATTTCCAATACGCCCAGCAGATCGACTACACGATTCGGCTTATCTGCGCGGCGCGCAAAACCACCGAAGGTTTGATCCTGTCGGTCCGGCCGTCTCTGATTTCGAACCGCACGATTCTGGCCGGCGTGCGAGGCTCGTATAACGCGATTTGGATTCGCGGCCACTACGGTCAGGACACGTTCTATTACGGCCGCGGCGCGGGACCCCTGCCGACTGGCGTGGCCGTGGTCTCCGACATGATGCGTGTCGGGCGCGAGATTCGATCCGGCAGCCCCGAGCGTGTTTCTCCTTTCGCCCACGAGCGTCTTGGCGAATACCAGCCCATCTCTATCGAGAGACTGGCTTCGCCCTACTTCCTGCGTTTCCGCGTGGAGGATCGTCCCGGCATCATCGCCCGCCTCGCCACAGTCCTGGCCGGCCAGGGCATCAGCCTCGACGCCGTGCTGCAGATCCCAAGCGAGAACTGGAGGGACCTGCCGTTCGTGATAACCACCCAGCCCTGCCGTGAAGAGTCGCTGCGAGCCGCCCTGGCCGACATGGCGGAGCAGGACTTCCTCATCGAGCCGCCGTTTGCGATGCCCATGGAGCAGTCGCTGCAGGATTAGTGCTGTTGCGTTTTGAGATCCATTCGAAGGCCCGGTGGGAGCCGAAGCTTGGTTCCCCAGACGCGGAAGGCGCCGGGCCCGGCTTCGTCAACGATATCGAAGCTACCCCGGACATCCATTTCCGAAGTAGAGGGTCGATGCGAGCTCATGCCGAGATTGCGGGAGCCGTCCAACTCGACGGTCCCGGAACTGACCGCAGCGCTGCCGGCCTGCAGCCGCGGACCTATGAGCCTGGCGCGGAACACGGCACTCTTTTCGCCAAAAGCAAGCGAGGAGAAATCCAGACTCACCACAAAATACTTACGAGGCTCGAAATACTGCTCCAGGCGGACAATATGGCCCAACGCCACGGCGCCTTTCGGAATGGTGAGTTCCGCGAATCTCACGGCTCGAACGAGCCCCGCCGTAACGGGGTCGCCCACAGCGGATTCGTCGAACGACACGGGGCTGGTGAGCTCCAATTCCAGTGACGCCCCGGCGGGGAGTTGCAGGATGGCGCCCGGCAACTGCGCCAAAGCGCTGGTCTGGTCATCGTCCATGCGGAGGAAAGAGTGGCTGGAGAATGCCCGGCAACTGCTGAAGCGGCTCAGGCTGCGGCTCTCATTGCCATCCGAGTCGAGCACGACCAGTTCGCTTTCCCGCGGCAGCAAATGGTCGATACCGCTCACGGTGCTGTGTCCGTAACGGATGGATTCGCTGACGCCGCGAAACGGTTTTGAAGACTTTCGGCTCGGATCGAGAGCCGCATCACATCCGATGCAACCGGGTCGATGCAGACTGTCCCGGAATACGGCGATACGGCGCGGCCGCCGGCGGACTGGACTTCGTAGCCACTTGCCTCGATGGGGACCCGGAATTTGTATTGTGCTCCCTGCCGCCCGTCAACAATACAGTCTCCGTCCGATGTGAACTGCGGCGCGGCAGGACCGAAGAGCGTGCGCGTCCAGCCGGCAAAGCCGCCGGTTCCGCTGACGCCCGAGTGGGGGAGGTTCTGCAGAAAGCCAGGCTCAAAACTGCCCGATCCAGGCCAGGAGAACATTTCCGTTCCGGAGATAAACGCGACCTCGAGGTGGAGGGTATCGCGAAACAGGAGCCGTTGCGTGGACGCGCGTCGAACCGTTCGTGCGGTGGTTTCGGTGCAGGTAAAGTTTGGCAGGCCGGCAACATTGGCGGCCATGCGCTGTCGCGCGCGATCGATGATCGCGTCGGGTGGGCTCGCTGCGTACATTGCGGATCCAGAAGACAGGCGCAGGACAACCGCACACCCATACCGCGCGAATCAGAATAGCACCGGCAGACGGCGTGAAGTCCCTATAATCGTAGAAAGGCATTCCTGCATGTTGTTTCGCGTCATCCTGAGCTGCGCGCTCGTTGTCTCGCTTTTTGCCCAGACGAAGTCCGGACCGCCGCCCGTGGCGGCAAAGGCGGAGGTCCCTACCCAGTCCAAACCTGCCGAGAGTCCCATTCAGGTGCAGGTAAACGAGGTCATTGTGCCGGTCACGGTCACCGATGAGCGCGGCCGCTTCGTCACCGATCTCGAGCAGAAGGATTTCCGGATCTTCGATGAAGGTAAGGAACAAAAAATCGAGTATTTCAGCCGCGAGCGCAGCCAGCCGGTGGTGGTCGGGTTCCTCATCGACATGAGCAACACCAGCCGCCTGACCTGGAAGAACTACAAGGACGCGGCGATCGAACTGGTGGACACGCTGTTGCCCGGCGACAAGAAGTACAGCGGCTACCTGATCGCCTACTCCAGCGACGCGGAGCTGCTGCAAAATACCACGAGTGACGGCGAGGCGATCGTCGAGAAGATTCGCAAGCTCAAGCCCGGCGGAGGCGCAGCGCTGTACGACGCCGTGTGGAAGGCGTGCACCAGCCACGACCTGGTGAAAGGCGAGCCCATCGAGCCGCGGCGCGTGCTGGTGATCATGGGCGACGGCCACGATACCGCGAGCACCAAGAACCTGAATCAGGCGCTGGAGATTGCGCAGCGCAACCTGGTCACGATTTACGGCATCAGCACGGTGTCATTCGGCGCGGTGACGGATGACGAAAAGAACCTGGTGCGGCTGGCGGAGGAGACGGGCGGGCGGGTTGAATCGCCGCTGCAGAAAGTTTACTCCGATGTGTCGGGCTATCTCTCCACGCCCATGGACGAGGGGAATTATGTGTTCCATCCCGGAACCGGCGGGTATGCCTCGGAACTTGTCAATGGCATGTATCGCGCGATCGAACACATCGCCGGCGAGGTGACGACACAGTACATTCTGCGTTATGTTCCCGATGTGGCCGACTCGGGCAGGACGTTCCGAAACATTCGCGTGGATGTGGACCTGCCCAATGTGAAGGTGCGAGCAAGAAAGGGATATTATCCTTTCAAGCCCTGACGATTCTGACCGATGAGAACAGCATAATGCCATCTTCCATCTCCGAGACCGCACAGGGCGTGTACGCCGCGATCAGCGCGGAACTGCCCGGCCGCGGAGTTGAGACCATCGGCATCGTTCTCGAGGATCCCGCCACCGATACCCTGTATGTGAAGTTCCGCCGCGACTGGGAGGAGATCGCCGAGCCGGAGGATGCCGAGGTGCTGGAGGCGGTTGCCGCGGATTTCGCCTCCGGAGCTCAGGAAATCGGCGCCGAAGCGCTCCTGGCCCGTCTCGAAGACACGCTCTCGAACACGCTGCGCATTTCCGATCGCGAAACGGTGCTGGTGGAGAACTTCGAGCGCGCTCTCGAGCGCCTCTACCGCCGTCACGTACAGCCGAAGGTGCTGCCGTTCCGCACGCACCTGCCGCTGTATACGCTGCGCGTGGCTGCGGGGCGCTTTCTGGAGAATGAGGAAGTCCAGGAGGAGGGCTGGCAGGAAGCGCCTGAAGATCTTCGGCTCACCCCGGACATGTTCGTTGCCCGCATCGCGGGACATTCCATGGAGCCGCTCATACCCGACGGCAGCCTGTGCGTTTTCAGGGCAGGCGTACGCGGCTCGAGGGACGGTCGGTTAGTGCTGGTCGAGGACCTTCAGACCACCGGAACGAACCGCTACACGGTGAAGCGTTACCGCAGCGAAAAGACGTCGGACGGTGACGAAAGCGCGTGGCGCCACAGGCACATCCGGCTCGAATCGCTCAACCCGGACTACCCTTCCTGGGACCTCGAGCCGGACGAGGAGAAGTTCCGCATCATCGCCGAGTTCGATCGCGTGCTCGAGCGGCCGGCATAAAGCGGCAAGACCGCGCGAAGCGGTTCAGTATAATCGAAAGATCGTGAAATTTCTGTTAACCGCTCTGTTTTGTGTTGCTTGCGCTGTCATTTCCGCACAGACGCCCTCTTCCGGCACGGCTTCCACAACCGCCGCTCGCGAGCCGGGGCTGTACGCCACCATCCATACTTCGATGGGCGACATCACCATCCAGTTATTCGAGAAGGAAGCTCCGAAGACGGTCGCCAACTTCGTCGGCCTCGCCACCGGTAAGAAGGAGTGGACCGACCCGCGCACGAACCAGAAGACGAGGAAGCCGCTTTACGACGGGACGACGTTCCACCGGGTGATCCCGTTCTTCATGATCCAGGGCGGCGACCCACTCGGTACAGGCGAGGGCGGCCCGGGTTACGAATTCGAAAACGAGGACAGCGACTTGCGCTTCGATCGGGCCGGCCGTGTGGCAATGGCCAACTCGGGACGCGACACCAACGGGTGCCAGTTCTTTGTCACCGTCGCCCCGCAGCCGCACCTCAATGGCGGCTATACGATCTTCGGGCAGGTGGTGGATGGGCAGGAAGTCGCGGACAACATCTCGAACGTGGACCGCGACGACAAAGACAAACCGCTCCAACCTGTTACGATCAAGAGCGTTTCGATCGAGCGAGTTGGAGCGGCCAGGTAAGATCTTGTTGTGGGGCGTTACCGCGACCGGTCAGCGTTACCCGCGTTAGCCGGATAGGCTTCCAGCGCCGCTGTGAGCGGATTAGTCGCAACCGAGCGTCGCGCAGAACCTGCGAGGACATCGCGGCTCGATACGTCGTGGCCGTACAGCTTGCGGTCTTCGCTTTCGTCGGGCTGCAGCACTGCGCCGTTGAGTGCGATTCCCGCGAATGCGCCGCGGGAACGCGACCAGGCCAGAATTTCAGCGTGCATAGACGCGTCGGTCTCCGCCGCGGCAGTGCGCCCAACCGGTCCGGCGGCAACGGAGGCATCGGCCCCAAGTGTGAACTTATTGCTCATTAGTTTGTCCATGCCGCGCTGATTCATGACCAGGAGCACGAGATCGGTCTCCGACCCGCCAATCTGGAATCCGAAACTGCCGCCCGTCATCTTCACGGCTGCGGGGCCGCTCCAACCGTTACCGGTGCGGCATTCGGCGAAACCCTTCCCGTACTCGCCGCCAACAACAAAGGCGCCCTTCTTCAGTCCGGGGATGATGACCACACACTGCGCCCGCCCGAGCAGATCCTGCGGGATTCCCTTGTCGGGGGTCGCCATAATCTCGCGGAACGTATCGGCCGCGTTCTGCAGCCGCTCGTCCGGTGTTTTCTCGGCCGCGCACACCATTGCAGCAGCAAGGCCCGCGAGAGCCAAACCCTTCAGCAACATTCGATTCTCCTCCCTGCTTTTCTGAGCTGTCAGCAAGTCTGATCCGAGCCGCGCCGTTCCGTTACAGGCGCGGCTCGGAGAAGCCCGGTTACACCACCCCGCGGCGGCCGGTAAACAGGCTGATCAGGAAGACCACCAGGAACACGAAGAAGAGGATCTTCGCAATCCCAGCCGCCCCTGCCGCGATTCCGCCGAAACCAAAGATCGCGGCGATGATCGCGATTACCAGAAAGACCCATGCGTACCAGAGCATCTCGTTTCCTCCGCCTTCGTCTAAAGCAAGACGGATGCCAGCCGGTGTTCACCTGCTAAGCTGTTGACTTTGAAGAACAATAACATTCATTCACGTTTCGCGCCAGAAAACATTACAGCCCCTTCCAACATGCGTACTACAAAGACACTAGAGAACTGCCCTGCCTTCTCGCCGTACAATCGGAACACTGTTTTGTTGAAGAGGTTCTCGCTCGTCCTCTGCTGCGGCCTCGTTTGCGCGGCAGGACTCAACCAAGAGACCGAGGAAAAGCTCTGGCGCTATCGCAATCTGGGTAAGGCGTTTTACGAAAATCCGACCACCCAGATTCAGGCCATTGATGTTTTTAAAGAGGCCCTCGATCTGGACCCGGGTTCGGTCCGCGAACAGGTGAACTATGCCCTGGCGCTGATGCGCGGTGGCAAGACCGAAGCAGGGGTTGCTGAGTTACAGAAAGTACAGAAGGAAGACCCCAAACTTCCTCACACCTGGTTTAACCTCGGCATTTATTACCGCAAGAACGGCGACTTCGAGAAAGCCACGCAACAGTTCGAGGAGATGACGAGGCTCGTGCCCGGCGAGCCCAAATCGCACTACAACCTTGGCGTGCTCTACAAACAGGCCGGCCGGATGAAGGATGCCGAGGAGCAGTTCAGGACTGCGGTCCGCCTCGACCCGAACCTCGCAGCGCCGCATTTCCAGCTGTACAACGTTTACCGGCAGGCCGGCGAGCGCGACAAGGCCATGGCGGAGCTCCAGATCTTTCAGAAGCTGAAGAAATCGCAGGAGGGCGCGGCCATTCCCGAAGACATGGAATGGTGTGATTACGCCGAGATCTGGGACCCAATCGATATGAAGCCGGAAAGAGTTCCCGCGCCCAGGTACGAGACGCGCACGCTGGCCGAGGGGTTGGATCCGAAGACGTCAGGGGTGCTGCTGCTGGATCTTGACGGGACAGGGAAATCCGATCTGCTGGCGTGGTCGGGCAAAGGCATCTCCATTTATCGCCGCGGTACGGAGCTCATCAACGGGGAGAAGACCGGCCTGGCGGGCCTGACGGGCGTGGTTTCGGTGGCCAGCGGCGACTTCGATAATGACGGTCTGCCCGATTTGTGTGTTCTTACCGACAAGGCCCCGCTGCTCTATCGAAACGTGAAGGGCCGTTTCGAGCCGTTCAAAGCCGATCTTCCCGGCGGCCGTTTCGCGAAAGCGCTGTGGGTGGATTACGACCACGATTACGATCTCGATTTGTTCCTGTTTGGCGATAACCCGCACCTGCTGCGCAACCAGGGCGAGAGCGGATTTGTCGATCGCACGGCCGATTACCCGTTCGTCAAAGGACAACCTATCGATGCCGTGCTGACGCGGGTCATGGCCGACAGCAAAGCATTCGATATCGTGGCCGGCTATGCAGATCAGCACGGCGTGGCTTACCTGGACAAGCTCGGCGAACATTTCGAGACAAAGCCCGTCGAGGCGCTGCCAGCCGGCGCCGGCTCGCTCAAAGCGCAGGATGTGAATCACGATTCGTGGCTCGATTTGGTCTACGGCGGCGGCGTGCTCATGAACGAGCACGGCGAATTCACGTCCGGCGCGGGGAATGGCGCCGGCGCTTCGGTGGACGCTGACTTCGATGGCGATGGCCGCATCGACGAAGCCCGCGTCGCCTCGGACGGCAAGCTCGAAGTGGCGATGAATCGTACGCCCGGGCCGAACAACTGGATCACCGTTCAGCTGGTGGGAATCAAGAATACGAAGCTGGCGTACGCGGCGGAAGTAGAGGTCAAGGCCGGCGAGCTGTACGACAAGAAGATCTACGATGGCGTGCCGCTCACCTTCAACCTGCTCGATCATGATAAGGCCGACACGGTCCGCATCACCTGGGCCAACGGTCTGATTCAGAACGAGACGGATCAGGGCTCCGGCAAAGCGTACGTCTATCGCGAGGAGCAGCGGCTCTCGGGCTCCTGTCCCATGATCTGGAGCTGGGATGGCGAGAAGTTCCGGTTCATCTCGGATGTGCTGGGCACGGCTCCGCTGGGCGCCAGCTCCGGGGACGGCAGCTATTTCCCGGTGGATCATGACGAATTCATTCAGATCCCAGGAGAGGCGCTCAAAAGCGAGAACGGCGAGTACCGCGTGCGGGTGAGCGAAGAGCTAAGCGAGGTGGCGTACCTCGATCAGGTTCGCCTCATCGCCCTCGATCACCCGGCGAGCATCGATATCTTTACGAATGACAAATGGAAGAGCCCGCCATTCCCGGACTTCCGGCTTTTCGGCGCGAGCCGGCGTGTTTATCCGGTATCCGCGGTGGACGATGCCGGCCACGACCTGCGCGATGCGCTGCTGCGGCGTGACGGAAAATTCGCCGGGGGCTTCAAACGCACGCGCACCGCGATGGCCGAGCCGCACGCGCTCACGCTCGATTTCGGCGCAGCCGCGCCGCAGAATCACGCGGTACTGGTGATGCACGGCTGGACCGACTGGGCCGACGGCTCAACATTCTTCGCCGCCTCGCAGGAGAATCGCGGTAGCCTCGTCACGCCGAAGCTGCAGGTGCGTGATGCGCAGGGCAACTGGAAAACCGTCATCGAGGATATGGGCATGCCTTCGGGGAGCCCCAAAACCATTGCCGTCGATCTTACGGGCAAGTTCCGGTCGCGGTCGCGCGAGGTCCGTATTCTTACCAGCATCTGCATTTACTGGGACGAAGCGTTTCTCATCGAGGACTCCGCTCCGCCCCCGGCTGTCCTGACCGGCGTGCCGGCGATTGAGGCGGATCTGCACTACCGCGGCTTTTCGAAGCAAATCTCGTCCGGCGGCTCCGATCCCGGCGTTTACTTCTACGACGTTCTGCGGACGACGCCGTCGTGGAATCCGACTCCGGGCATGTACACGCGTTATGGCGACGTGCGCGAGCTGCTGACCCGCGTGGATGACAAATACGTGATTATGGGATCCGGCGATGAGATCGGGCTGCGATTCAACGCCGCTTCCTTACCTCCGCTGAAGCCCGGCTGGAAGCGCGACTTCCTGCTGAAAGTAGACGGCTGGGCTAAAGACCGCGATGCCAACACCGCATTCTCGGACAGCGTCGAGCCGCTGCCGTTCCACGGTATGACCACTTATCCGTATCCGGCCGGCCAGCATTACCCAACCGATGCAGACCACGAGGCGTATCGGCGTAAATACAACACGCGCCCGGCCCTGCGCCTGATTCGCGCGCTGAAGCAATCATGAAAAGAGTTGTAGCTTTCCTTTTCCTGTTTCTGCTGCTGAATGCCGCTTATATAGCGGCGTTCCCCTCCGCGACGGTCTTCTACATGGGCAACGTGCTCCTGCACGTGCTGGTAGGCTTTGGACTGACGGTCGTATTAGTTCGGCTGCTCGTCCGCCGCAGGCAGGCTGAAGGACTGCCCTACGCCGCCGCCGCACTGCTTTTGACCTCTGCCGTCCTGGCCGCGTACCTGACCGCGTTCGGCGCGATCCGGGCACACCGCTGGGCGTTGAACCTGCACATCATCACCGCCGTAGCCGGCGTGCTTCTGCTGCTTCCGTGGGCATTCCAGAAAACTCCGGTCCGCTTTCGCAACGCGTTCGTCGCCTGCCTGATCACCCTGCTGGTGGTTCCGCTCGCCGGCCGCATCTACCGTGCTCGCCGCACCCGCGACGAAGCTTTAATCCGCAACAGCCTCACCGTTCCTACTTCAATGGCGGGCGAAGGCGCGGGCCCGTCGTCGCCGTTCTGGCCGTCATCGTCGAATACCAACACCGGTAAGATCATCCCTTCGAATTTCTTCATGGATTCGAAGGGTTGCGGCGAATGCCACAAGGACATCTACGCGCAGTGGCAGGGCTCGGCGCATCACTTCGCATCGTTTAACAATCAGTTCTATCGAAAAGCGATCGAGTACATGCAGGATGTGGAGGGCACGACGAAAGGCAGCAAGTGGTGTGCCGGCTGCCACGACCACGCCGTCTTCTTCAACGGCCGGTTCGACCGCCCGATTAAACAACAGATCGACACGCCCGAGGCACAGAACGGCCTCGGCTGCATGTCCTGCCATGCCATCACCGCGGTCCACAGCAGCATGGGGAATGGTGACTTCACGGTCACGTATCCGCCACTGCACGAGCTGGCCGACAGCAAGAACCCGATCATCCACGGCGTGGACCGCTTCCTGACGTATCTCAACCCAGAGCCGCACCGGGAAACGTTCCTGAAGCCCTTCATGCGCGACAACGCCGAGTTCTGCGGCGTGTGCCACAAGGTGCACCTCGATGTGCCGGTGAACAACTACCGCTGGATTCGCGGCTTCAACGATTACGACAACTGGCAGGCCAGCGGTGTATCCGGTATGGGCGCGCGTTCGTTTTACTATCCGCCGAAGTCGCTGGTATGCACCAATTGCCACATGCCTAAGGTGCGCTCCAATGATCCGGGGAACGTCGATGGTTTCATTCACTCGCATCGCTTCCCGGCGGCGAATACAGCCGTGGCTTACGTCAACCACGACCAGGAGCAACTCAAGGCGGAAGAAGATTTCCTGAAGTCCGGCTTTATCACCGTGGACCTGTTCGCGGCGTCGCCGGTGCAGGAGAACGCTGCACAGCTGCAGATGAAGCGGCGGGCCTCGGATAACCCCACGCTCAGCTCTACGTTCGCGGTCGGCGAGGAAGCCGAGCAGCAGGGCCCGGTTTTCATCCGTGAAGTTGGGAAGGTAAAGGCGCCGCTCGAATTACAGCGTTTCTCGCCCGGCGAAACCATCCGCGTCGATGCCGTGGTGCGGACGCGGACAATTGGTCACTTTTTCCCGGGCGGTACGGTCGACGCGCCCGACGTATGGCTGGAAATGCAGGGCCGCGATGCCGATGGCCGCATCATCTACTGGAGCGGGTATGTGGAGGATAACGGTTGCGGGCCGGTCGAGCCTGGCGCGCATTTCTACAAATCGTACCAGCTCGACGGCGATGGGAATCCGATCAACAAGCGCAACGGCTGGGCCACGCGCAGCGTGCTTTACGTCCACCTCATCCCGCCCGGCGCCGCGGACGTTGCGCATTTCCTTATAAAGATTCCGTCCAATGCGAAAGGCCCTGTCACCCTCACGGCAAAGCTGAATTACCGGAAGTTCATGTACGATTACGTGCGCTTCGCTTACGCTGGCAAGCCGAAGCCGGGGCAGGAGGCGCTGGTGAACGTGGATCATGATGACCGCGAATTCTCCTACTCGCCGGCGAACATCCCCGCCGACGTGTCCGGCCGCATCAAGGGACAAATCCCGAACATCCCCATCGTGACCATGGCCACGGCGAAGCTGGAACTCCCTCTGGGCAACGAAACGCCGTGGCAGCCCATCCTGCGTAAGCAGGACCGGGAGCGCTGGAACGACTGGGGCATCGGAATGCTCCTGCAGGGCGATCTGAAAGGCGCCGAGTATGCGTTCCACAAAGTCACCGAAGCGGACCCGTCGTACGCTGACGGCTGGCTGAACATCGCCCGCGCCCTGATCCAGGAAGGCGAGACGGACGAAGCGAAACCGTATATCGACAAAGCCATGTCCCTCAACTCGCACCTCGGGCGTGTGTACTTCTTCAAGGCGATGGTGCAGAAATCGGACGGCGATTACGATGGCGCGCTGAGTTCTCTGCGTACCTGCTCCTCGATGTATCCGCATGACCGCGTGGTGCTCAACCAGATGGGCCGCATTCTGTTTTTGAAGCGCGACTATGCGGATGCGGTAAACGCGCTCGACGGCGCGCTCGAAGTCGATCCAGAGGACCTGCAGGCGCACTACAACCTGATGCTCTGTTATCGCGGTCTGGGGAGGCCCGAGCAGGCGGAACACGAGCAGGCGCTTTTCATGCGGTTCAAGGCGAACGAAGCGGCGCAGGCCATTACCGCGCGGCGGCGCATGCTCAGTCCGGAAGACAATAACGAGCGCCAGCCGATCCATGATCACGACAATGCATGGCGGGTCACAGCAGGAGCAGCAGCATCGGAATGAAGAAGTACAACAGTCAGACATGGAGCAGGCCGCTGGCCTGCATGACAATTGCGGCGGCGGCGGCGCTTCTGATGGCGAACACCCCGCGCGCGGGCGGCCCTCCCGCCGTTCGTTTCACCGATATCACCTCGGCGGCGGGCATCCACTTCACCCACACGGCGGGCAAAGCCGGTCACAAGTACCTGCCCGAGACCATGGGCTCCGGAGTCGCTTTCGTCGACGCGGACGGCGACGGCTGGCCCGACATTCTGCTGGTGAACAGCTGCCCCTGGGGGCCGCACGCGCACAAAACGACCGCCGCGCTGTACCGGAATAATCACAACGGCACGTTCACCGATGTCACGCGCGGCAGCGGCTTCGACGTGGAGATGTACGGGCTGGGCGTGAGCGTCGCCGATTACGATAACGATGGCCGCGAAGACGTATACATCACCGCGCTGGATGGCGACCATCTGTTCCATAACGAAGGCCACGGCCATTTCCGAGACGCGACGAAGCAGGCCGGCATTCACAACGCGAGCTTCCCGGCGAGCGCCGCCTGGCTCGACTACGACCGCGACGGCAAACCCGATCTCTTCGTCGCCAACTACGTGCAGTGGACGCAGAAGGGCGACCTGTGGTGCTCGCTCGATGGTGCGACCAAGTCGTACTGCACACCGGAATCGTACAAGGGTACGTCATCGAAGCTGTACCACAATCTCGGGAACGGCCGGTTCGAGGACGTGACGCAGAAGGCGGGCCTCGGTGACCCGACCAGCAAGTCACTGGGCGTCGCCGTCCTCGATTACGACAGCGACGGCTGGCCGGACCTCTTCATCACCAACGACACCCAGCCCAACAAGCTGTATCGCAATAACCAAAACGGCGCCTTCACGGACGAAGCAGTTGCAGCGGGCGTCGCGTTCGGCGAGGACGGCGTTGCGCGGGGCGCCATGGGCGTGGATGCCGCCGATTACGACCGCTCCGGTCGCATGGACCTGCTGGTGGGCAACTTCTCCAACCAGATGATCGGCCTGTACCACAACGAAGGCCACGGTCTCTTTGTCGATGAAGCGCCAAGCTCCACGATCGGGCGCGCATCGCTGCTCAGCCTGACGTTTGGCGCTTTCTTTTTCGATTACGACCTGGACGGGTACCCCGATATCCTCGCCGCAAACGGCCATATCGAGGAGGAGATCGGGCGCGTGCAGCCGAAGATCCAGTACCGCGAAGCGCCGCTGCTGTTCCGCAATCTCGGGAAGGGCCGCTTCGAGGACGCGAGCCGCGCGGTAGGGCCGGACCTCGAACAGCCAATCGTCGCCCGCGGCGCCGCCTACGCCGACTTCGATCACGACGGCGATCTGGACATCGTGATCGCACAGAACAACGGCCCGGCGAAGCTGCTGCGCAACGACGGCGGAAACCGGAATCACTGGATCACACTGAAACTGGTCGGCACGAAATCGACGCGTGACGGCCTGGACGCCAAGGTCTGGGTGGAAACCTCAACCGGTAAGCAGATGCAGATGGTGCACAGCGGCTCCAGCTACTGCTCGCAGAGCGATTTAGCGCTCACCTTCGGCCTTGGCCAGGACACCGTGGCCAAGTCGATTGAAATCCAGTGGCCCAGCGGCCAGGTGGATAAGGATTACAATGTCCATGCGAATCAATTCCTGACTGTGACCGAGGGCCGCAAACTCTGAAACTCCGCACCGCTGCAATTACCGACGAATTCTCGCCCGACCTCGCGGCGGCGCTGGAAGCAATGAAGGCAGCCGGCCTGACTGGCGCCGAACTGCGCGTGATCGATGCGAAAAACATCATGGACCTGGAGTACGGCGACCTGGAGCGCGTGCGGGAGTTGGTCCGTGGCGCGGGCTTCGAGACCGTGTCCATTGCTTCCCCGCTGCTCAAGTGCGTGCTGCCCAACGCTGCGGCGCTGGATACTCGATTCGAGCACGACATCTTCGCCTCAAAGCACACGTACGAAGATCAGGACCGGCTGGCGCAGCGCGCCTTCGCCATCGCCCAGATGATGGGGGCGAAGATCGTGCGCGTCTTCTCGTATTGGCGCACCGTCGAGCCGGAGAAGACGTACGACGCCATC
The DNA here is from genome assembly GCA_035653295.1 of Bryobacteraceae bacterium. Lineage (GTDB taxonomy): Bacteria > Acidobacteriota > Terriglobia > Bryobacterales > Bryobacteraceae > DASRCB01. The sequence goes on along the minus strand of DASRCB010000140.1, from coordinate 63,858 downwards.
GTGGCCGCGCTTCAGAAGCTTGGGGACGAGGCGGGCAAACGGGGCCTGACCATCGGTCTCGAGAACGAGCACGCCTGCAACATAGCGACCGGGGCGGAAGCGGCGCAGATCATCGCTCGTGTGAATCACCCCAGCGTAAAGCTCGTCTGGGATCCCGCCAACGCCTATGTGTCGGGCGAGGACTCATTTCCTGAGGGCTACAGGAAGCTCCCCAGGGGCAGCATCGCCCATGTACACGCCAAGGACTGCCGCATGAAAGACGGCAGCACGCCGGAATGGGGCGCGGTTGGAACTATGGGCATCGACTGGAAGGGCCAGATCGCGGCACTGCTGGCGGACGGTTATGCGGGCTGGATCAGCCTCGAAACGCACTGGACCGGCCCGCGCGGGAACAAAATGGAAGCGAGCAGCATCTGCGCGAAAAACCTGCACGCGCTGCTCGCCGACTAATCAGCGGCGGGACTGCACGCCGACCAGCGGCTCCGGTTCGTGAACAACGGGTGTAAGCGACTCGCCCTGAGTGGACATCTCCTCGCTGGCGGCGGCGCTCTGCTCGGCGCTGGTCGCGGTGCTCTGGGCCAGATGCTCGATCCGTGTGATTGCCTTGGCGACGATTGCTCGCCCGGCAGGGCGTCGGAGGTGATCGCCTCAACGCGGTTACTGATGCGGCTTTCACTCCACAGCGCCACAACGTTAAGCACGACAGTCATGGCCACCGTGCTCGCGGGCAGCACCATGATTTTATGGATACGGGTGAACCGTTAGCGTCCCTGCTTACCCGTTCGGGTGCTCAAGCGCGGACCTTGAGCCAAATTAGCCCCAGGTGCGGATGCCTATCACGCCCCAGTACGCCAGGTAACCGGCGACCACCAAACAAGCGGCGGAAACCAGCAGCGAATGCATCCACACCGCCCGGCGAATCATCCGTCGCCGTGCGCGCATGGCCTGCACCAGGGCCATTACGGACACGCAGGCGAACAGCACCGTCAATAGGAAAATAGCGGCCGACCACAAGGTCACAGACCCAAGCTTCGTGATGGCATCGTCGCCGGCCAGAGCAAAGACGGCGCATGCGCCGGCGAGCAGTACGATTGCGACCAGCGGCAGCGCTCGTACGCTGAGGTAAAGCCGACCGCCCGGCAGGGGCCGCAGGCGACGCAGCAACAGTGCGGGGACCCAGTAGAGCGCGTAAAGGCCCGCGCTCGCCAGCAGCAGCGCCACCACCGCCGTGACGCCCGTCTGCAGCCATGCCTGCCATGCCGGAACCTGCTCCAGAACTTCCCCCATTCCGGCCTCGATGAACCGGCCGTCGCGCAGATCGGAGATGAGCGCGAGGGTGGCAGGCGGCTGCCTCTCTTCCCGCCACAGCCTGCCGCCGGCTGCCGCGAACGACTGTTCGTGCCCGAAAAACGGCCGAATCCTCAGCTTCGCCCCCTTCACGGTTACGCGGCGCAGATCAGAGATGCGGTCGATGAAATAGGTCATCTGCACACGGGGACTGGCGGGCTCATACCAGCCCGCGTACTGTGCGTCGAGCGCGTCATCCGGTTGTGCCGGCGCTGGTTTTGCCGGCGCCGCAAGATCGCGCGTCAGATAAGCAGTAATCAGGCCGTGGATGCGGCCGAAGGCCTCGCCGTTGGTCGCGTTGATCATGTAGGCATAGCCGACCCCCGCGTCGGGCAGATAGGCCATCTGCGTGAGTCCGCCGGTGATGCCGCCATCGTGGCCGTGCCAAACAAAGCCGCGGCCGTCAATTGATGTATAGTTGCTCAGCCCGTAGCCGGCCCGCAGACCGTCACGTGCCGCCATAGTGCTCTCCGGCCGCTCCATGCGGTCGATGGATTCCGGCTTCACGATGCGCCGGCCATCAACCGCCCCGCGATTCAGGTAAAACATTACATAGTTCGCCATATCGCGGGGCGAGGCGTTAATTGCGCCCGCGGGACGCAAGGAGATGTGCCAGTACTTTTCCACGTGCTGGCCATCGGATGAATAGAGCGTGGTGAGCCGCCGCCGGACCTCCGGCGTCAGCAGATAGCTCGCGGTGTCCATGTGCAGGGGCGTGAAGAGGTTCTCCTGGACATAATCCTCGAAGCGCTTCCCTGTGACTCTCTCTACCACATACGCAGCCACCGCCGGGCCAGCGTTACAGTAAGCCATGCGCGTGCCTGGCCGCCACCGCGAGGTGCGCGAATCGGGATGATACTGCAGGCCCTCGAAAAGCGTCAGAGGCTTCGGATCGCTGCTGGCGTATTCAGCCAGATGGAGGTCGTCCCAGCCCGTCGTGTGCTCTAACAGATGAACGATGCGGATTGGGTCTGTTGCCTCCCAGCGGTTCACGAACGTCACGTCCGGCGCGTACCGGCGCACCGGATCGTCGAGACGCAGCCGGTTCTCCTCCTGTAATTTCAGGATCGACAACGACGCGAACGCCTTGGAGACGGAGCCGATGCGGAACAGCGTGTCGCCGGTAGCCGGCCGCTTCGACGCGGCATCGGCCATTCCAATGCCGTCCGCCAGCAGCACCCGGTCGCGCGTCACCATGGCAATGCCTGCTCCATGCGTGTTGGTTTCGTGCAGGACCCTGGCGATTGCGGACTTCAATTCGTCCAGCGTGCGTGGCGGCGGTTCCTGCTTGCTGGCGCCAGCAACGAGGACGGTAACGGCCGCGACAGCGGCAATCGACCTGTTCATTGGGCGCTAATCTATCAGAGAATCGATCAGGGCTTCCACGCCCTCGCGAAAGACCCTCGCCGGCGTGAGCAGGCTAACAACCAGGAACGCCTCGCGATCGAAGTCGTAGAAGTATCCGGGCTGCACGAGCACGTTATGGCCGGCCAGCAGCCGCAGCGCCCATTCCTCCTCGCTGCGAACGCGCGGGACCTCCACAACGGCGTACCAGCCGCCTTCAGGGCGCCGCACGGCGAGAGGCGAATCGGGGCCCAGCCGGCTGAGCAAGAATTCCAGATTGCCGCGGGCCCGCAACGTGATCGCGCTCTGGATGCCGTGGCGCTCGGACAGCAGGCTCGGCAGAGCAAACTGCACGGGAGTTCCCACCGATAAATAGGTATCCGCGATGAACTCCAGCCTGCGCCATGCCTCGATCCGCAGCGGCTCGGGGCCATTGGCCACGATCCAACCCAGCTTCATCTGCGGCAGGCCGGCAATCTTCGATAGACCGCTCATCGAAAACGTAAGCGCCTGCTCGACAGGGATGAGTGATGGTGCGCGGGCCGGATCGCGGGTCAGCGGGTAATCGGAGAACACCTCGTCGGAGATGATCGCGAGGCGGCGCTGCGCACAGAATTCGGCCAGACGTGCGGCTTCCGATTGACGAAGGAATGAGCCTGTTGGGTTATTGGGGTTCACGACAATCACAGCCCGCGTACGGTTAGTGCACGCGGCGGAGAGGGCATGGAAGTCCGGTTCCCAGCGGCCATGCCAAACCAGCGGGTACTGGTTGACGCGCACCGCTTCCAGGTCCGCGAGGAACTCAAACAATGGATACGAGGGCCGCGGGGTCAGGATTTCGTCGCCCGGATCGCAAAGCAGCTTCAACAGGTACGCGTAGCCTTCGCTGGTGCTGGACGTGAGCAGGATGCGCTCGGCCGGCGTGGACAAGCCTTGCTCGGCATAGTAGCCGGCGACGGCGGCGCGGGCGGCGGGCAGGCCGGCGGCTTCAGGATCGTAGCGGATCGCGCGCGGGTCGGCCAGAAGCGAAGTGATCGCGGCGGTGTCGTACGGGATGTCTGCGTGCGTAGGATTCGATTCCGTGAGATCCAGAATGCGGGCTCCAGCGCGCCGCTTTTCCGCGAGCAACCGCGTGAGTTCATTGACAGCGCCGGTTGCGCGCAGGCGCGAGGAGAACATTCCTCAACCGTATATCACGGCTTCACGAATAAACGGCAATCCGCGGCGCGCCTGCCAGATACCCGCCGCGTTGGTCCTGATTCATTTCCTCGCCTGGCGGCACGCTGCAGCCGTGTCACCGCACTGTAACGTATATGTCCGGGCTTTCTGACATCCTATCCCTGAGCGCATATGCCCGAAACCACACCCGCAGTGTCGGATGACGAACTAAAGCGGATCGATGCCTGGTGGCGCGCCGCCAACTATCTCTCCGTAGGTCAAATCTACCTTTATGCCAATCCCCTGCTCACCGAGCCGCTCACGCTGGAGCACATCAAGCCGCGCCTGCTCGGACACTGGGGCACCACGCCGGGGCTGAACTTCGTCTACGCGCACGCCAACCGTTTGATCACGGCGCACGACTTGAACATGATCTATATCTGCGGCCCCGGACACGGCGGCCCAGGAATGGTGGCGAACACTTACCTGGAAGGGACCTATAGCGATTTCTTCCCCAACATCATGCAGAACGCGGAGGGGATGAAGCGGCTGTTCACGCAGTTCTCGTTTCCGGGCGGTATCCCGAGTCATGCCGCCCCGGAGACGCCGGGGTCGATCAATGAAGGCGGCGAGCTCGGATATTCCCTGCTGCACGCCTATGGAGCGGTGTTCGACAATCCCGATCTGATCGCGTTGTGCGTCATCGGTGACGGCGAAGCCGAAACCGCGGCGCTGGCGACCAGCTGGCATTCCAACAAGTTTCTGAATCCCGCGACCGACGGCGCCGTCCTCCCGATCCTGCACCTGAACGGCTACAAGATCGCCAATCCCACGGTGCTGGCGCGCATCCCGCGCGAGGAGTTAGTCGAACTGCTGCGCGGCTACGGGTATAAGCCGTACTTCGTCGAAGGTGACGACCCCATGCCGATGCACCGAAAAATGGCCGAGACAATGGAAGCCGTGCTGGCCGACATCCAGACCATACAGCGTGAAGTGCGCAAGCACGGCTACAGCGAGCGGCCCGTGTGGCCGGTAATTGTCATGGTTACTCCCAAGGGCTGGACCGGGCCGAAAGTGGTGGACGGCGTCCAGATCGAGGGTACGTGGCGCGCCCATCAGGTGCCCATGGAACAGTTTCGCGAAAAGCCCGAGCACCTGCACATTCTGGAGCAATGGATGCGCAGCTATCGGCCCGAGGAGCTGTTTGACGACACCGGCAGGCTCGTCCCCGAGGTCGCCGCTCTCGCCCCAAAAGGCGCGCGGCGGATGGGCGCGAACCCAAACGCGAACGGCGGGCTGCTGCTCAGGGACCTCCGCATGCCCGATTTCCGGTCCTATGCTCTGGAAGTTCCAAAGCCGGGAACCGTGCGCGCCGAAGCGACACGGATCATGGGCGCGCTGCTCCGCGACGTGATGAAGCTGAACATGGACACGCGCAACTTCCGCGTCTTCGGTCCCGATGAAACTGCTTCGAACCGGCTGAACGCGCTCTTCGAGGTTACGGATCGAGAGCTGGAGGCCGCCATCGAGCCGAACGACGATCATGTCTCGCATAACGGCCGCATCCTGGAAGTACTCAGCGAGCACATGTGCGAGGGCTGGCTCGAAGGATATCTATTGACCGGCCGGCATGGCCTGTTCAACTGCTATGAAGCGTTCATCCACATCATCGATTCGATGTTCAATCAGCACGCGAAATGGCTGAAGGCATCACACAAGATTCCATGGCGGCGTCCCATCGCCTCGCTGAATTACCTGCTGTCGTCGCACGTCTGGCGGCAGGACCATAACGGCTTCAGTCATCAGGACCCGGGGTTTATCGATCACGTGGTCAACAAGAAAGCCGACGTGGTCCGCGTCTATCTGCCGCCGGACGCAAACTGCCTGCTCTCAGTAACCGATCACTGCCTGCGCAGCCGCAACTACGTGAACGTCATCGTCTGCGGAAAGCAGCCGGCCCTGCAATATCTCAATATGGAGCAGGCAATCGCACATTGCACCGCGGGCATTGGCATCTGGGACTGGGCCAGCAACGACGAGGGCGGCGAGCCCGACGTGGTTATGGGCTGTTGCGGCGATATCCCCACCATGGAAGTGCTCGCAGCCGTCGCGCTGCTTCGCGAGCATTTGCCACAACTGAAGATCCGCGTGGTGAACGTGGTGGATCTGATGACGTTGCAGCCGCAGAGCGAGCACCCGCATGGCCTGCCGGACAAGGACTACGATTCACTATTCCCGCCGCGGACACCTACGGTTTTCGCCTTCCATGGCTATCCGTGGCTGATCCACCGCCTCACGTATCGCCGCCACAATCACGACAACCTGCACGTGCGCGGATACAAAGAGGAGGGCACCACGACCACTCCGTTCGATATGACCGTGCTGAACGACTTGGATCGCTTCCATCTGGCGATGGACGTTATCGAGCGCGTCCTGAATCTTCAGAACGTCGCCGCGCATGAGAAGCAGCTGCTCCGGAACCGACTGATCGAGCACAAGCTGTGGATTTCCGAGCACGGCGACGACATGCCGGCCATTCGCGACTGGACGTGGCCGGCGGAAACGACCAGGCCATGACGGGCCCTTTGTGGCGACCAGGGCCTCGCGCTGCAGCGGGCTCGCAGCGCCTCCTGTTCGGGATTGCGAAACTCCAGGGCCTTCGAGAGTGCATCGGACCATGCGGGCCGAGGGCCCGCCGCGGCCTGAGAGCCTGCCCCGCATGAAGATATTAGTTCTGAATGGCGGCTCGAGCGGGCTGAAGGCGATGTTGTGGGATACGGCGACGCTGCCGGACAGGCCCGTCCCAACGATCTGGGAGGCCCGAGTGGACTGGGGGCGGCACGCCGGCTGCGCCGAGCTGCGCATACGTACCGAGCGTGGCGAGGAGACCGAAACGCTCCCGATCACTTCTCCCGATCAGGTGTTGCAACCCGTGCTGCAAGCGGCCCTGGCGGTATCGCCGGTCGATGTCGCCGGCCATCGGGTCGTTCACGGCGGGAAGGCGTTCCGCGAGACAACGCGGATCACGCCGCAAGTGCGTGCGGAAATCGCGCGGCTGGTCGAGTTCGCACCGGAGCACAACCGCCTCGAGCTGGAAGCGATAGACACGGCGGAACGGATGCTCCCGTCAGGCACGCCGCAGGTGGCCGTGTTCGACACCGCATTTCATTCCTCGCTTCCTGAGGAGGCGGTAGTCTACCCCGGTCCATACAACTGGCTCACTGATGGCGTGCGACGCTACGGGTTTCATGGCATCAGTCATCAGTACGTGTCTCGGCGAGCGGCGCAGATTCTGGGCCGCGATGACCTGCGGCTCGTGACCTGCCACCTCGGCAATGGCGCCTCGCTCGCGGCAGTGAAGGCCGGGAAGAGCATAGATACCACCATGGGGTTCACCCCGCTGGAGGGACTGATGATGGGTACGCGGTCGGGCAGCATCGATCCCGGGATCATCATCTATCTTGTCCGGCACTGCGGCTATCGCGCCGATGATCTGGATCGCATTCTGAACAAGGAATCGGGGCTGAAAGGCGTTTCCGGACTGTCTGCCGATATGCGCGATATCGAAGCAGCGATGCACGCCGGGAACACGCGGGCGAAGCTGGCCTTCGACCTGTATATCCACCGCCTTTGCCGTGAGATCGGCGGAATGGTCGCGAGCCTGGGCGGAGTGGACGCACTCGTCTTCACAGCGGGTATAGGAGAGAACTCTACCCTGGTGCGTCAACGAGCCTGCACACAGTTTGCGTTCCTTGGCGTCGAACTCGATGGCGAGAAGAACGCTGCATCGCCCGCGGACGTGGATATCGCGACCACGGAGTCCACGGTTCGCGTGCTTGTGGTGCGGACCGAAGAAGACTGGGAGATTGCGCGCGAGTGCCACCGCATCGTCAAGGAGCATGGCAATGCCTGAGGAAAAGGTCCGGTTGTGGCTAATGCGCCACGGCGAGACGGAGTGGAGCCTTTCGGGAGCGCACACCGGGCGCACCGACATCCCGCTGACCGAGCGCGGACGCGAGAACGCGCGGAAGATGGGCGAGGCGCTGCAGTGCCACCCTTTCGCTCTGGTCCTGACCAGCCCGCTAAGCCGCGCGCGCGATACCTGCGCGCTGGCGGGATACGGCAAAGTGGCGCAGATCGAGCCGGACCTGCACGAGTGGGAATACGGCGAGTACGAAGGCCGGAGTACGGCCGACATTCGGGGCGAGCGGCCCGGCTGGGAGCTGTGGAACGACGGTGTGCCGAACGGGGAGACCGTGGAGCAGGTCGGAGTGCGCGCAAGGCGTGTGATTGAACGGGCTGTCGCTGCCCGCGGAGGCGAGGTCGCGCTGTTCGCCCACGGGCACATCCTGCGGATTCTGACGTCCTGCTGGCTCGGCCTGCCGCCCGACTGCGGCCGCCTGTTCGCACTGGACACCGCCTCGATCAGCATCCTGGGGCACGAGCGAGACACGCGCGTGATCTCGAAATGGAATCGCGCGGTCGGGGACTGATTGACTACCCGATTTCCGGATCCTGGTTCTCCAGGTACTCCAGAGGAACGTCGTCCTCGGGAACCTGCTTCGTCGCGACCTCTGCCACGTCGGGATCAGGGGCGTTCTCCACACCGGCAATCGCTTCGGCCTCGAACGCCTGCCCTTCGTCCACCAACTCCTCGACGCTTTCCGAATTGGCCTCTGCGTCGGTCGGTAATCCCTGCAGATCACCCGAATTTATTCTTCGCCTGGGCATTTCTGCCGATTATCGCACCCGGCCATCATGGTACGGCGCCGAGCCCATTGCCGCTCAATTCCGTGGTCCGGATTAGCCCATCTCTGATCGCGAAGATACCAGGAAAATGCGTCTCCCAGCCGCGGTTCGCGGCCGGCACAAATTGGCGCGCGTTCGCCTCGATACCAGCGACGCCCGGCACATGAGCGGCGAGTCCAACGGAGTGAATCAGCGATGCGCCAGGGCAGGTCAGGTCCTGAACGCACAGGAACATTTTATGGATCTGACCGGCCGCGGCCATCAACACCGCCTGCGACTGGCCCTTGCAGGCCTTCAGCGCGGCTCCGGTGTAACCCATCTCCTGCGCGAGCATGAGCGCATCCAGTCCAGTGAGCGATTCATCGATCACCACCGGAACGAGCTTCGATGCTTTGGTCATGAGGTTGTGACGGCTGGCGTTCAGATCGCGAGCGGTCGGCTGTTCGATGTACTGAATGCGGCGAAACGCGTCCGGGCTGGTCTCTTTCAGGCGGTGGATGAATTCCAGCAGGTACTCCACATTGCGGCAGCGCTCGTTGAAATCGAGGGAATAGACGCACTCGCGCCCATTCCGGCGAGCCTGCGCTTCCGCCGCGACCCGGTGGATGCCCGCAACGCGATCCACATCCCAAACCAGATCGTCGCCATTCAGCTTGATCTTGATGTGATCAATACCGTTGTACGCGATCCACTGCGGCAGCGTTTGCGGAAGGCCGTCGTGGAGCGGCTCGCGCACGTCCGCCTCCGTGAGCGGGTCGAGCGCTCCCACGGAGTGGTAGAGCGGGAGCATCGCGACGGGGCGTGCCAACAGATAGTCGGAAAGGCGGCGTCCTGTGTATTCGGAACCGAGATACCGCGAAAGATCGCCGGGCAGCAGGTCGGGGCCGTACGTGAGCCACGTACTCCGCCCGTGGACCTTGCCGAACGCGTCATGAATGGCGGCGTCGAAAGGACTGGCCGTCACCAGCGTGCAGAGCTTCGGAATCGGCTCGGCGAGCTTCTGCGCGGCCGTGACTTGCTGGGCCGCGTGCAGGTAACCAGGTTCAAGGGCGGCGTTCAGGTCCAGTGGATGGCCGTATTCGCGATACACGGCGGTTACCGCTGAAATCCGCTCCGCCAGCGCTTTCATCGCGGCCAGCGTCTGGTCATAGGTCAGGAAGCGCGACGGAAACGACCACACGTTGCCCATGGGCATCGACCCGAATCCGGCCGCCTCATGGCCCGCGGCGGTGCGCACGACGCAACGCACGTTGAGCAGCGTGACACGGTCCACCGCAACGCCACCGAACTTGTACGGCGCGCGGTAGCGATACTCCTCGTATGCGTGCTCGATATGCTCGATGCGAATGTCCGTGGGGCGCGCGCCGGCGACAAGCGCTGGGCCGGCGGCGGCAGCGCCGGCAAGAAACGTGCGCCGGCTCATCACGCCAGCCATCTTCGCAGTTGGCGCAGATCCCGTTTCATCGCGCTGAACACCTCGTCGCGCGGCACGGTCAGGGTACGCGCGCCGTCGTTGGCGCCGCCGAGCGGATACTCAAAGTGAAGTTGTACGGGTCCGGAGAAGCCCGCTGCCCGCACCATCTCGAAAAACTCCGGGAACCGGACCATTCCCTGACCCAGTGGTTTCCAGTGCGGTGACCAGGCGCCATCCTCGTCGCGAGCCCAGAGGAAATCCTTCACGGCAATGCCCCGCAGATAGCCGCCGGTAATGCGGAAACTGTTGATCCACCCGCCCAGACCGCCTTCGACGGTCGCGTGTCCGACGTCGTAGTTCACGCCGACCAGCGCCGGATCCAGGCCGTTGAGCAGTTCGTGAAGATCCCAGATGGACGCTCCCACCTGGTTGCGTCCGGAGTGGGTGTGATACATCGCGCCAACGCCGTACTGCCGGTTCAGCTCCGCGAGATGGGCAATCCGCGGCCGAATCGGTTCGAGTTGTTTGGCCAGTGGCATTGCGTCGATATACCGGAACCCGCCCCAGCGATACCGCGGGATTCCGAGTGACGCCATTACGCGCAGGATATCGGCAACATAGGGCGTACCGGCGTCGACGATGTCGGTGGTGATCATCGGCGCGGCCAGTCCGTGCGCGCGAATCAGCGAAACGAGCGGTGGCAGGTCCTGCGCGACACGGGCGGGCTCAACATGGCCGCCGGCGCGCACGGTAAGATCCACGCCGTCGAAGCCCAGCTCAGCCGCGGTCGTCGCCAGTTGCTCTCCCGTGAGGAACTGCAGGTGCTTCGAGAAGATCGCGACCGTCAGGCCGGTTGCCCGCGCGGGCGCAGCGAGCATGGAGGCGCCCGCCGCCGCCCCAATCAGTTCACGCCGTGAGAGAGCCAAAAAACATAATAGACTGATGTCCAACGGGCGAACATGAACCGAAGAACGTTCTTCCTCGCGGGCGGCGGCGGGATGGCGGCAATGGCCGCGCAAAGCGACCGGCTGCGGCTCGGGGTGATTGGCAGCGGCGGCCGGGGCACGTTCGTTATGGGCGTATTCCAGAAGAGCAGTGATGTCCGGGTGGCGGGCATCTGCGACGTGTACGAGCCGAATCTGGAGCAGGCGCTTTCGGCCGCATCCGCCGCAGGCGCACATGCCACTGCGTATCGCGATTACCGCCGCCTGCTGGATCAACGCGACATAGACGCAGTTCTCATCGCCACGCCAGAGCACTGGCACCATCGCATGCTGCTCGACGCGCTCGCCGCAGGTAAAGACGTGTACATTGAGAAGCCGCTGTGCCAGACGCCGCAGCAGGGTGTCGAGCTGATGGACGCCGCAGCCAGATCGAGGAATATCGTCCAGGTCGGCATGCAGCGGCGCAGTTACGACCTGTACCTGGAGGCGCGCGGGATTATTGGTTCGGGCGTGCTGGGCAACGTTCGCATGGTCCGCTCCTGGTGGCTGAACAACAACCTGCGGACGCCCGCTGCCACGAAGCTGGACGGTCCACTGGACTGGGAGCAGTGGCAGGGCCCGGCGCCGCGCCGCCCGTTTGACGCCAACCGCTTTCGCCAGTGGCGACTCTACTCCGATTACGCCGGCGGCATTCTGGCCGACCAGGGCGCGCACGTTTTCGACGGCATTCATCTGCTGATGAACGCCGGCTTTCCTGGCGCGGTGAACGCATCGGCCGGCAGGCCGCATATGCCGGGAGTGGACACGCCCGAGTCGGTGGTGGCGACCGCCGAGTACCCGGAGGATTTTGTCGCGACGTTCGCCCTGAACTACGCGGCGATGAGATACAAAACGAAGAACGACCAGCTAAACCAGCTCGACGGCGATGCGGCGCGGATGGATATCGGCCGCGAGACGTGCCAGGTATTCCGGCAGGGCGCCGAGGAGACCGCGGTCATCAGCCGGGCTTCGCAGTACGGCTTCGCTCATGCAACGGACGTGCACGTGGCAAACTTCCTGAAGTGCGTCAGAACTCGCGAGACGCCAACGGCCCCGGTGGCGATTGGCTTCCAGGCCGCTCTGCCCGCGCAGCTGGCAAATTTATCTCTGAAACACGGTCGGCGGGTGCGGTGGAATCGCGAACAGCGAATCGTGGAGATTTGAATCATGCGGATCCTGCTTCTTCTGGCGGCGATGGCGGTTCCCCTCTGGCCGCAGTCGCTGGAGATGCCATTGCGCAGCCGTGACGCGAGCGGCCAGCCGCACGTTGAAGTGAAGCGGATTGCCGCCGCGCGGACGGCGGTCATCGTTTGCGACATGTGGGACCAGCACTGGTGCAGCGGCGCTACGCGGCGCGTCGCGGAACTTGCCGGCCGCATGGACCCGTTTCTGAAGAAAGCGTGCGCCGCCGGCGTTCTTATCGTGCATGCACCATCGGAGACGATCGATTTCTACGCAGACTATCCCCAGCGCGCGGCCATTCTGAAAGCTCCCCACGCGGATCCGCCACCTCAACTCGCGCACGACGACCCTCCTCTGCCCATCGACGACACCAAAGGCGGCTGCGATACCGGCGAGAGCTTCCGGAAAGCCTGGACGCGCGAAACCCCGCTGTTGACCATCGGTCGTCAGGACGTCATTTCGGACAACGGTGGGGAAATCTACAGCTACCTGCGGATGCGCGGCATCCGGACGGTCTTGATAATGGGCGTGCACACGAACATGTGCGTGCTCAATCGTTCGTTCGCAATCAAGCAGATGACCCGCTGGGGTGTGCCCTGCGTACTTGTGCGCGACCTCACCGACAGCATGTACAATCCGGCCGATTCTCCGCACGTCAGCCATGAGCGCGGAACCGAGCTGGTGATTGAATATATCGAACGATTCTGGGCGCCTACGGTCGCAAGCGGCGACATCGTGTGGCGGAGCAGGCAATGAGACTGAGCTCGCTCGCGATACTCGGTTTGGTGGGCACGTGCGTCGGCCAGACTGCCACATTTCGCTGGCCCGAGGGCAAGCGCGTCGCCGTTAGCCTCTCTTTTGACGATGCCCGCAACAGCCAGGTGGACGTTGGCGTTCCGCTTTTCGACCGATATGGGGCGAAGGTTACGTTCTACGTCAACCCGCCGAATATGAAAGACCGCCTGCCCCAATGGAAAGCCGCCGCGGACAGCGGCTACGAAATCGGCAATCACACCACCTCCCACCCCTGCAGCGGCAACTTCGGGTGGTCGCGCAATCATGCGCTCGAGACCTACTCGCCGGCGATGATTGCGAACGAGATGGATGGAGCGAACGCGGATATCGAGCGACTGCTCGGCATTCGCGCTGTCACGTTTGCGTACCCGTGCGGCGAGAAGTTCATTCGGCGAGGCGAGCAGACGCAGAGCTACGTGCCGCTCGTGGCCAAACGCTTTCTCGCCGGCCGCGGCTTTCGCGACGAGGCGGCAAACGATCCTGCATTCTGCGATTTCGCACAACTGCTGGGGATCGATTCCGACGAGACGAGCTTCGAGGAACTGCGGGCGGTCATCGCTACCGCCGAGAAGACGGGTGGCTGGGTGGTATTCGCCGGGCACGACATCGGGGCCAGCGGCCACCAGGTGACACGCGCCGCCGCTCTGGAGCAACTGCTGAAGTACGCCAAAGAGCCCGCTAATGGCGTCTGGCTGGACACGGTCAGGACAGTGGCCAGCTACATTCAGGCCCACCGCCGGAAGGCGCCATAACGGACGGAACAGCCATGACCGACGACAATTTCTCGCCGCCGGCTCCGCCATCATCATGGCCGCGCAGGGCGGCGAGCCAGGGCGGCAAGAGCGGATCGTGTGCGCAGGCAACTGCTGGCGCGTGCGATGGGCGCGATCTGCTCCCCGCCCTCGGCAATACATGGCGGCCGAAGCGGATCGTCTGACGCAATGCGCGACGCTTACCAGAAAGCGCGGATTCGCACCTACTGAGCACCCTCGGACACCATGCAAAGGTTCATCATCACCGGGGCGCCGGGTACGGGGAAAACGGCCATCCTTCGCCAATTGGAGCTCGATGGGTTCAGTGTGGTGGAAGAGGCGGCCACTGACGTAATTGCCGCAGCGCAGGCCAGAGGCGCGATTGAACCGTGGAGGCACGCCTCGTTCATTGACGTGATCGCCGCGCTGCAACGGGAGCGTCAGATTCGGGCTTCGTTTCAGCCCGACCGGCTTCAGTTTCACGATCGTTCCGCCGTCTGCACCGCGGCGCTCGCTGCGTTTCTCGGGCGCACGGTTTCACCGGTTCTCGCAACCGAGCTGGAGCGCATCAAAAGAGAAGAAATCTACGAGAATCGCGCGTTCTTCGTTCGCAACCTCGGATTCATCAAGGCTACCGAAGCGCGGCGAATCAGCTTCGAGGAGACACTGCGTTTTGAGAAAATCCACGAAGAAACGTACCGCGATTTCGGGTTCGAACTGATCTCAGTTGCGCCGGGAACTCTTGTCGAGCGGGTCAGGATGATTGAAGCGGCGATCCGGTAGAACCAGCGGCTGAGACCCTGCCGGCCGACGAGGCCCCGCACCCGGTTTCAGAGCGCCTGCCGGACGGAAAGCTGTGAAATACACTCAGTAATCGGGAGGTCCAATGCAGGAGCCAACTCGTCGCGATTTCGTCCTGGCCAGCGCCACGGCGGCCACCGCCATCAGTTCCTCGCGCGTGCTCGGGGCGAATAACCGAGTGCGCATGGGATTCATCGGACTCGGCAACCGCGGATCCCAGGTGCACGACGCGTTTCTGGAATGCGGCGCCCAAACGGTCGCAATCTGCGATTTGCGCCCCGATTACCTCGACTTCGCCGCCACACGTGCGGGCACGAATCCTAAACACTACCGCGAGTACCGCGAACTGCTCGAGGACAAGGACGTCGATGCCGTGGTAATCGCCACTCCGGATCACTGGCATGCCCTGATGTTCATTGATGCCTGCAACGCGGGCAAGGACGTTTATGTCGAGAAGCCGCTTTCGCTCACGGTAGTTGAAGGGCGCCGCATGGTCGAGACGGCGAATCGCAGCAACCGCGTCGTTCAGGTCGGCACGCAGCGACGCTCGTCGGATGTGGTTCGCCAGGCGGTCGAATTCGTTCGCTCCGGCGGACTCGGCCAGGTCACGGTGGCCAGGGGTCATCTCCCCAACAACGAATGGCCGAGCGGCATCGGAAATCCTCCCAACGAAACGCCCCCTGATGCGTGGGCGTGGGATCACTGGCTCGGGCCGGCTCCCTGGGTTCCGTATAACCGCAATCGCATGTATTACGATTTCCGCTGGTTCTACGGGTATTCAGGTGGGCAGATGACCAACTTCGGAACCCATTTTGTGGATGCGCTGCGCTGGTGCATTGGCCAGGACGCGCCTCGGAAGGTGGCCGCATTCGGGGGCAGATATGCGGTAAGAGATAACCGCGAAATTCCCGACACGCTGGAAGCCATGTGGGAGTTCGACGGACCCACGCTCATGACTTTTAGCCAGCTCAACGCGAACGGCGCGCCCGCCAACCAGCGCGGCGCGGAGATGGAACTCCGCGGGACAAAGGGCACGATGTTTCTTTCCCCGCACGGATGGGAGGTCGTGCCCGAAGCGATCACCGAACAGGCGCGCCCGTCGCTCACTCCTCTGGATCGCCGACGCGAGGAAGCGTACGACAAGACACGCCACGCGGTCATCGAGGCGCGCAGCGCAAAGGGGAACGCCTACGCCGATACAGCGCACGCGAGGAACTTCCTCGAATGCGTCCGCAGCCGGGGGAAGTGCAACGCAGATATCCTCACCGGCCATCTATCAACGACGGCGACCCTGATCGGAAATATCGCGCTAAAAACCGAGGCGGTCCTCAAGTGGGATACCGCAAACGAGAGGTTCACGAACAACGAAGGCGCGAACCGTCTGCTTCAGTACGAATACCGGGCCCCTTACAAGCTCGGTTGATCGACTAGCGACCACGTCCCCCTCCGCGGTTCGAGCCCCCGCGCGAGCCGCCGGTTTTCTTCGCCGCCGACTTCCGTCCGGCAGCCTTTTTCGCCCCGCCGCCCTGTCCGGCTGCCTTCTTTCCGGCAGTTTTCTTCCCGGCTGAGGACTTTGTGGCAGCGGCTTTTTTTCCCGGCGATTTCTTAGCACTCGCCGACTTTTTAGGACCCGAAGCTTTCCTGCCGCCGGCTGCCTTTTTCGCGGCGCCCCCGCGGCCGCTCGCTCGGGAGCGCGACCGCCCTCCGTTTGCCGTCGCGCGCGAAACCAGCTTGTTGAAATTCGGGGCCGAGCCGCCCTCACCCTCTACCAGCAGGGCCAGGTTCTTCTCATCGAACTTCTGAAACCACTCGTCCCAGTCAATGTGCTCCAGGCTGGTTTCGCCGCTGTAGCCCGGAAAATCCAGTCGCAGCATGCCTGTATCCCCGCGCCCACCCGTGCCACGCACGCACGCGGGTGACGCGTTCCGCTGCTCCGCCCACTCCCGGATTTCGTCGTGGTCGGTCAAAACCTCTTGTTGCACTGTTCTCGCCATGAACAAACTCTCCTTTCGCTGTTAGATGCGGCTCAGCCGTTGATAATCTCGCCCCCGTTCGGATGCAGACACTGGCCGGTCATGTACGAAGCGTCGTCTGAGGCCAGGAATACGTAGCAGGGAGCCACCTCGTCAGGCTGACCCGGACGCTCCAGCGGCACGTCTTTGCCGAACTTCTCCACCTTCTCCTTCGGGAATGTGGACACAATCAGCGGCGTCCATATGGGTCCCGGAGCGACCGCATTCACCCGAATCTTCTTCTTCGCGAGGTTCTGCGAGAGCGAGCGCGTGAAGGCGATGATCGCGCCCTTCGTTGATGAATAGTCGAGCAAATGCCCGCTGCCGCGATAGGCCGTGACCGATGTCGTGTTCACGATCGCGCTGCCTTCTTTCAGGTGCTTCAGCGCGGCCTTCACCATAAAAAACTGAGCAAAGATGTTGGTGCGGAACGTGCGTACCAACTGGTCCTCGCTGATTTCCTCGATGGAGTCACGATCATGCTGCTCGGCGGCGTTGTTGATCAGGACGTCCAGCTTGCCGAACCTGCTCACCGTCTCGTCGACGATACGGCGGCAGTGCTCCTCCTGGCCGACATCGCCGGCGATGGCGTGACATTGGCGCCCCTTTTCCTCGACCAGGCGCTTCGTCTCCTCTGCATCCTTGTGCTCATCCAGGTAAGCGATGGTCACGTTCGCGCCTTCTTTGGCGAACGCAACCGCTACCGCTCGCCCGATTCCGCTGTCGCCCCCGGTTATGATTGCGACCCGATCCCGCAGCTTGCCGCTACCCTGATGGGTGTCTTTCTCGGAGCTGGGTTTCTCGCGCATCCGGTGCTCTTCACCGGGCTGCTGCTGTTCGGCCTCAAATCGGCCTTCACCTTTCATGTGGACCTCCGTGTGCTACAGACGCGAGCGCGCCGCCACGGTTGATAGATCCACGCGCACCAGCCGCGATTTCGTTACATCCAGATACTCGAGGACGTGCCGCTCCAGTTCCGCGGCCCGATGCGCGGCCGTGTGCTTCGCCAGCACGCGCCTGCGTGCGCGATCGCCGATGCGCAGCCGCTCCTGCTCCGGCATCTCGCGGAGTACGCGGAGCGCTTCCTGCGTATCCGTGGCCAGCAGGATTTCCGCCCCGGGTTTGAAGATCGTGTCCAGACCGTCCCAGCGATCGCTGATAATCGGCGTTCCACAGGCTGCTGCCTCGAACAGTCTCACACTGGGCGAATACCCGGCGCGCACCATATCCGCTCGCGTGACGTTCAGGGTATAGCGCTGCGCGTTGTAGAACGCGCGGTGCTCGCCGGGGGGCAGATGATCGACACGGGCCACGTTCTTCGGCCATTTCAGGTGCGCGGGATACAGCGGGCCCGCGACGATGAAATGGCCGCCGTGCCACTGCCGCGCCGGGTCCACCAGAAGCGCGTTCAACGCCGGCTGCCGGTCTTCACCGTAAGTCCCGAGATATCCGAGATCCCACTTCCTCCGCCGCTCAGGCTCCGGATAATAGAGGCCCGGGTCGACGGAGCAGTAAAGCGCCCGGGCGCGCGGCGATCCGTAGTGCCGCTCGAGAAAGCGCAGCGTCGGTCCGCCGGTGAACGAGAAGTACAGCCGATACTGCGGGATGAGCGCGGGGCTGAGATACTCTTCATCGCCGCGCGACAGCTTTGCCAGCGTCACCGGGGTGTCGATGTCGTAAAACGCCGTCACGCCGCGGGCGGTGCGGATCACCCACTGGCCCACAGCGACACCTTCGGGCACGTACGAGCCGACGATAACGACATCGGCGGCGCGCACCTCGCGCGCGAAACGGGTCTTGAGCTCCTCGAGGCTGGAGTATAGCTCGGTCCGGCAGAAGCCGGGGTCGGGCAGGTCACGGTTGGACGCGTACCACGGCACGTCCCGCTCGAGGAACAGCACATCATGGCCTCGCGCGGCCAGTTCGCGCAGCAACGCCCGGTACGTGGTTGCGTGGCCGTTGCCCCAGGAGGAAGTGATCGATAGCCCGAGGACGACGAAGCGCATCCGATCCGGTTTCGTCACACGCCCTCCAACGCACATGCGGGCGCGCCCGTCGAGCGCCCTTCGAGCAGCTCGTCTACCTGAGCCGCCCGGTGCTCGTAGGTGTGCTCGGCCAGAATGCGCCTCCGCGCCGCCCGGCCGATGCCTTGCGCGCGTGTCACGTCGAGATCGTTCAACCGGCTCGCTACTTCCAGCCCATCGCGCGCTACCAGGCACTCGCGATCAGGCTCCAGAAAAACCTCGATGCCCTCCCAGTGATCTGTAATGAGGCACGCGCCTGCCCCGGCCGCCTCGAACACCCGCGTCGCCGGCGAAAACCCGTAGCGCGCCATGCTCTCGCGGCTGATGTTCAGAACCGCGAGCGGCGTGCAGTTGAAGGCGTTGTGATCGGCGGTGTAGAGGTGGCCGATGTCGCGCACGTTGCCGGGAAGCTGCCGGTCCGTCCACCCGTTGCCGGCGATGACGAACGTGCGTTGCGGGAGCAATGTGGCCGCTTTCAGGAAAAACTCCTCCACCCGCGCTTCACGGTCAGGCAGCCGATTGCCCAGGAACGCGAGATCGCACTGGAAGCGCTCGTCGGGCAAAACGGGATAATGCGTCGTCGGATCGAGTGCGTTGTACACCGGCACGCACTCGCGAGCGCCCTGCTCGCGATACGCGCGGACCACCGGTTCGCCGCCGCCGTAGGTCAGCACCAGATCGTATTGCGGGATCAGCGCACGGAAGGGGTCGCCGGGATTGGCACGCACGCGATCGAGCGTGGCTGGCGCGTCCACGTCCCAGAAGACCGCCAGCGCGCCAGCCCGGCGCGCGCGTGGGACCTCACGCTCCAGGTATTCGTCAAACACGCCAACACCGCTGGCTTTCACTACCAGGTCCGCGCTCCGAGCCTCCTCCAGCGCGCCGTTCACGCCCTCAAATCCTTGGCCCGCGTACACCACCACGCGCGCCCATGGAGGATCAGCGATATCGCGATGCTGCTGCCGGCCGAACGCGTCCGGCTCATAGAAGGTGATCTCGTGCCCGCGCTCTTGCAGCGCGCGGATGATGCCTCGGTAGTACGTGGCGGCCCCGTTCCAGTAAGCGGAAACGAGGCTCGATCCAAAGAAGGCGATGCGCATGTCAGTCTCCTGCGGCGAGCGCGGGCTCGGGCCGCAGGGCCATGTCTCCTTTCAGCTCTCGCAGGATCGCCAGCAGTTCGTCGACACGATGACGGCACGTATGACGGCTGAGAATCGTCCGGCGGCCGTGCTCGGCAAGTTGCGCCGCGAAGTCCGGCTCGTTGAGAATCGCGCGCAGGCAGGCGCGCATCTCCGCTCCATGATGCGCCACGAGGTAGTCCGCGCCCGGCGAGAACAGGTGCTCGCTGTCGTCCCATGGAGCACAGACCAACGGAATGCCACAGGCCAGCGCCTCGAACACGCGAATGGTTGGCACACCCGGGAGCGACGTCGCATAGGGGCGCCGCGGCACATGAACGGTAACGTGAGCGCGCGCGAAGGCGAGCGGGACTTCATAGTTCGGCAGCCACCCGCCGTACTCGATCCCCGCGGCGGCAAGCGCATCGAGTGCGTGCCGGGGATAGCGGACACCGTGCACCATCGCGTTCAGCTTGAGCTCGCGAACCGGTTCGAGCAGAAACTCATTTATTTCCGCGGTACGTTCGTCGTCCCCCCAGTTGCCGATCCACACCAGATCCCGCTCGCGAGCGATCGCGTTCCGAGGCCGGAATACGGGAGCGTCGGCGGCTTCGTGCCAGATCCATGCGCGCGCCGCCCACCCTCGCCAGAGGTACACGTCGCGAACTGCCGCGCCGAAAGCGAGCACCCCGTCATAATCGGAAAGATCGTACGCCGCCATCTGCTCCGGCGCGGTAACCGAACGGTGGTGCGTATCATGAAACAGCAGCTGGAAGCCCCCCAGCCGCCGCCGGGCATCGCCGATGCGTCGAACAAGGTCATGCTCGTTCCATTCGTGCACAATTACCGCATCGGCGCCATCGACGGCGCGCTCGATATCGAAGGTCGCGGGATCGTAGGCGATGCTGTGCAGATGCGGGAAGCGTGCCTTGTACCGCGCTACCGGCTGCTCGCCGTATTCGGCAATCAGGTTCGAAAGACTCCACCCGTTCGCGGGCTCGTAAGCGTCCACTCGATGCCCGCGAGCGAGCAACTCCGACACGACACCGCGGAGGAAGTGCGCGTTTCCGTGATTCCAGTCCGAGACCAGCGAATGACAGAACAGGACTAAGCGCAAGTCTTCATCTCCTTGAGCGCGGCCGCGTCAGCGTATGTATCGGCCCAGTCGCGCGCCATGCGCACGGCATCCATTTTCAGGGCCCGTTCCCGCGCGCGAGCTGCCAGAGTCGTCCGCAATGGCTCGTTATGAATCAGGGCTTTAATGGCCGCCAGAAGCATCTTCCCGTCATTCGGATCAACGAACAGCGCGGCGGCGCTCCAGCTTTCGCGCAGCGTCGGAATGTCGCCGAGCACCAGCGCGCAGCCAGACAACGCCGCTTCGAGCACCGAAAGCCCGAATGGCTCATACCGGGCCGGCAGCGCGTAAATCGCCGCCCTGGCGAACCATGAAGCCAGGTCGTCTTCTGAAAGCACTCCCAGGCAGCACATGTCGGCGAAAGGCCGCCGCACGCCGCCGGGGTGGACATCATCACCCGCAACGCAGACCGGCCAGGGCAGCGCCCGAGCGATGCTCTGGAGGGCCGAGATGTTCTTGGCTTCGTCCCAAAGCCGGCCCGCGGCGAGCACGAACGGCTCCTTGCGTCCGACCCGGTATCGCGCCGCGTCGCGGCCATTTGGAATAACGCGCGCATCAGTGGGCCTGCCGTAATGCCGCTCGATGCAGGCCAGCATGCCCCTCGTGGGCGCCACGACGATGTCGGCGGCGCGCAAACCTTTCGCCACCTCGCGCCGGTACCGGTCGTACTCAGCGGGCGCGTTCCCGCCTTTGACAGCGTGCCACCACGAGAGCACGCAGGAGTGCGCCATGACGATGACCGGGGCATTCCAGGGCAATGCGGCGTGTACGTAGCCGTTGAGATGAATGACGTCAGGGTGCACCTGTTCGGCGATGCCCCGCAGCCAGTCACCGGCGCGCTGCACGTCGGCCCACGGCTCCGGCATCCATTCCAGCTCGTACTCGCTTTCAAACACGCGAAGGTTCCGGATGCCTGCCGCCTGCGCCCGCTGAACACTCGACATCCGCCGTCCCATGGTCGCCAGCACGACGTTCGTGCCGTAGCCGCCGAGCGCCCGGCTGAGATCCATGGCATAGGTCCATACGCCACCTACAGTATCGGCCGTCATCAGGACGGTCCGGCAGTTCGGATTTCCTTTAGCGTCCATGAGCAGGCGTCAGCTCCAGCTGCACCAGAGGAGCGGGACGCTCTTCCTGGATGTCGCTGAACTCATCGAAGCCTTTCAGGTAGAAGTCATGCGCGCGCTCCCACGCGTCATCGGTGACCGCACCCCATTTCAGCGTGTATTCGGGCGACCCGGGATACGGGAACAGCGGGACCGGCTTGTTGGCCCACACGCCACGGTCGATCAGATACTGCCGCCAGCGCTCCACTTCCTGCTGATTGTCTTCCTGCATGTCCAGCAGGTTGGCCTGGACGAACGGCACACGGGTTTTGGCGTAAACCAAACGGTCGGCGAGTTCTTCCGTGCTGAGCCGGCACTTTTTGTCGAGAACCTGGCGGCCTTCCTCGGTGATGCTTTCGATGCCGGCCTCGATGGAAACACACTGCGCGGCGCCGAGCAGATCGAGCATCTCGTGGGTCCAGAGGTCGATTCTTGTCTGCACGCCAATTTTCACCGGCCTTTCGGCGAGCGCAACGAGCAGCTCGCGCCAGGGCAGAAAGATCTCGTCGATGAAGTACACGTACTCGATGCCCTGGGCGATGAGCGCATCCAGCTCTTCCAGGATCACCGGCAGCGACCGCCGGCGGTACTTGTCGCGGAAGTTGTCCTTGGCGCAGAAGGTGCAGTGATAAGGGCAGCCGCGCGAGGCCTCCATCTCCGCGCCCGGGCCGGCCGGCTCCGCCTCGAACCGATGGTGATGGTGGCGGTGACGCCGCACCGTAGCGTCCTCCCAGCGGAGAGCGGGAAGTGCGGCCATGTCGGCCGAATGCGTCGCGCCCTGCACTCGAATCTGATCGCCCGAGCGCCAGGCAAGCGACGGTACGCCGCTCCAGTCGCCGTCAAGCTGAGGAAGAATCTCCTCACACTCGCCCATCACCACGGCGGCCGCGTCCATCTTGCGCAGGGTGGGCCGGGGCGTTGTAGATGCGTGCGGACCGACGACGACCAGCGTCCCCGCGATGTCGCGCACCGCTTCCGCGGTCAGCCGGGGAGCTCTCAACTCCGGCGGCGCACAGCGCCAGAACAGGTAGCTCGGCGCCGTCGTGACGACCGTGATGTCCGGCTCATAGCGCGCGATGCGCCGGCGAATCTCGTCGTAGTCGAAGCCGTCGAGTTGCGCGTCGATGATTTCCGCCTCGTGCCCCGCTGCTTCGAGCAGCGCCTTCGAGTAACCATATTCCAGCGGCAGGTGGGGCTCGCGACAGCCGAAATAGATACTGCCTTCGAAGCTCCACGGGGGATTGACGAGCGCGTACTTCACGACAGCACTCCGGCGTGTTCGGCGACGCTGACCCCGCGATTCTTTGCCAGCCAGCTATAAAGCTGGCGCACGCCCTCGCGGACGCGGACGCGCGGACGCCAGCCGGTGGCGCCCTCGAACTTGCGCGTATCTGATACGTAGTAAAGCTGGTCGCCTGTGCGCGCTGGCTCGTGGAAGAGCACCAGGCGGCTGGCCTGCAGTTCGCCGATGAGGTCGAGCAGTTCCGCAAGGCTGACGGTATTTTTCGCACCGCCCCCTATATTGAACGCCTCTCCGGCAATGCGCGGCATGTGCTGCTGCGCGAGGAGAAACGCGTCTACCAGATCTTCAACGTAGAGGATGTCGCGCACCTGAAAACCGTCGCCGTAGATGGTGATGGGCTCGCGCTCGAGGGCGCGGATGAGGAAATGCGCCACCCAGCCCTGGTCCTCGTTGCCGAACTGGTGCGGGCCGTAGATGCAGCTCATCCGAAAAACCACGGCGGGCATGCCGAAGCAGCGCGCGTGATCGATGACGTACTGGTCGGCCGTGCCTTTTGAGCAGCCATACGGGCTGTGGAAGTCGAGGCTGCGCTTTTCGCTGATGCCGTGCGCCAGCAACTCCGGATTGGCAGGACGCCACCGCCGGCGCTCACGAACCATCTCCACGTCCTGCAACCCGCCGTATACCTTGTTGGTGGAGGTGTAGACGAGCGGGATCGGCCGGTCCGCCGCATGCAGCGCCTCCAATAGGTTGAACGTGCCGACGGCATTGGTTTCGAAATCGAGGCGCGCGTCAGTCAAACTCGTCGTGACCGCGACCTGCGCGGCGAAATGAAACACCTGATCGACGTTGCGCAGCGCGCGCGCGATCGCTTCCCGGTTACGGATATCGCCGGCCTGCAGCCGAACCCGGTCGCCATGCTCGGCGATTAACCACTCGACGTTGCGGTGAACGCCATCGCGCGAGAGATTGTCGAAGAGCGTGACGGTGTGGCCGTGGGAAGCAAGCCGGTGGGCGAGATTGGCGCCGATGAACCCCGCGCCACCGGTGATAAGAGTTTGCCGTTCCATCAGACTACCAACCCGCGCGAAGCCAGCTCGTCCTTCATCTCCGCGAAGCGGTCGTGCGCGATCTGCGTCTCCAGCCAGGCGGCGAGATCGACGAGACCGTCTTCCAGCATGACCTCGGGTTCATAGCCCAGCACCTCCCGCGCGCGGCTGATATCGGGAAAGCAGTGCCTGATATCGCCCACGCGATACTTGCCGGCGATCTCCGGCTCGATGCGCTTGCCCAGTACCTGGGCGATCTTGCGCGCCACCTCGCTTACTTTGTAAGTCCGCCCGCTGCCAACATTGAAAACCTGTCCGCCGGCTTCCTTCGTTTCCAGGGCCAGGCGGCAGGCGCGGGCGACATCGCGGACGCTGACAAAGTCCCGAAGCTGATTGCCGTCCTCGAAAATCAGCGGCGGCTTGTTGTTCATCAGCCGGGAGGCGAAGATCGCGAGCACGCCGGTGTACGGATTGGACAGCGCCTGGTTAGGCCCGAAGGCGTTGAAGAAGCGCATGCCGACGGCGGACATACCGTACGCGCGGCCGATCATCAGGCACATGCGCTCCTGGTCGTATTTGTTCAGCGCGTACAGCGATTCGAGCGATGGGGTCTTCCATTCCGGCGTGGGCACGGGCGCCAGCTCTTCGCCTTCGGCGTTGCGCAACTCCCAGTCGTGCTGCTCGAGCTGGTGCAAGGAGCGTTCTACGGAGGAGTATAGGCCGCCGCGCGAATCACGATACAGCCCTTCGCCGTAGATGCTCATGCTGGAAGCCACGATCAGCCGTTCGACAGGGTTCTTGATCAGCGCTTCAAGCAGCACCGCCGTGCCGTAATTGTTGACGCTGGTGTAGTGGGTGAGCTCATACATGCTCTGCCCCACTCCGACCACCGCAACGAAGTGGAAGACGGCGTCAACGCCCTTGAGGGCGCGGCGCACCGCTTCGGGGTTGCGGATATCTTCAACGAGAAGTTCGACTTCGCGATTAAGGTACGCCGGCCGCCTGCGATCCGGTCCGTGGACCTGCGTTGCGAGATTATCGATTACCCGGACCCGGTAACCGGAGTCCAGCAGTTCTTCACAGAGGTGTGAGCCAATGAAACCTGCGCCACCTGTGACCAGAATCTGCTTTTTCATTCCTTTTCCCCCTGGAGCTGTCGCTCATTTTCGTTTCGATTTCTGGCGGTGTTTTCGAGTTGTGAGCCTGCGCGCGGCCCTGCCGCGCTGTCCTGTATTCATGCTCGAGTCAGTTTGATGAGCATCAGCGCGCTCAGTCCTTCAGCAGTTCCGAGTTGACATTGCGAGGCGCCGGTTTGTCGGACGCCGCATAATCGGCATGCGCCTCGCTGGTCGTGGAGATCTCCTGCGCGCCGGTGTCGGCCAGCACCTGCTTTGCGCGTTTTACCCAGTCGGAGTTGTCGCAGTGCACGGAGAGCAGTACGCCGCCGTTGCGTATGCGGCCCTCGTATCTCTTGGCCTCGTACTCGGGGATCCCGACGCCGATGAGACCGCCGGTGATGCCGCCGAGAGCGCCAACCACACCGACCCCGCTGAGCGCGGCCACGATTGGGCCCGCGGCCACAAAAGGCCCGATGCCTGGAATCATCAGGGCGCCGATGCCAACCAGCCACCCCAGGGCTCCGCCAAGAATGGCGCCTGATGTCGCGCCCGCCACGGCGCCTTCCGGCGCCTTGGTGTGCTTCTCGTGAGCGAAATCCTTGGTGCCGGTGTTCTCCGAAAACAGGACCGAAATATCTGCGTTGCGGAAGCCCGCCCGGCGGAAGGCGTCCACCGCCTCCTCCACCGAAGCCTGGTCCGGATAAATGCCAAATGCCGCCGTATTTTTGCCCGCCATGTCAGTTCTCCCTTAGAAGCAAATTCAACGGTTCTCCTCGACAGACGCGCTGCGCTGCGCCATGCGCACGTCCGCGTTGCGCAGTATGTCCTCGGCATCATGGTGGTCAAGGACGGAACGGGCGCGCCTTTCCCATTCCTGGTTTTCGCAGTGGACAGACACGAGCACTCCCCCGGCGCGCATCCGCTGCTCGTAACGACGCGCCTCATACTCCGGGACGCCGAGCGCCATCAGAGCTCCGCGTAATCCTCCGATAGCGCCGTTCAGAGTGACCCCTCCGAGCATCCCAAGGATAGGTCCCGCGGCGATAAGAGGGGCGCTGCCCGGAATCAGCAGACCGCCAATCCCGGCAAGCCAGCTAAGCATGCCAGAGCCGGCCTCGGGATGGCCGGCCGCAAATAATAATGAGACGTCTATGTTCCGAAAGCCCGCGGTGCGGAGGGTATCAACGGTGGCTTCAGCGGCGCCACGCTGCGAACACATCCCGAAGATTGCGATAGTCGGTTCGGACAAGATCGATCCGGCCTCTCCCGCTCTCGCACTGAACGAGCAACCTTTGTACCATCGCGCAAGCGTATGATGACAGGTCAGTTGCACGCGTAGCGCCGCGCGAGTAACGTACATTCTTACTTGCCGCCGCCGATCCCGATGCAATTCTTACCGCGAGAACGATCGTCAGCTCAAGCGCGTCGCGCGACGCCCATGACCAGAGTTACGAGAAAGATGACCAGGAATAAGAAGAAGAGAATTTTCGCCACGCCGGCGGATGCGGCGGCGATGCCGGTAAACCCAAAAATGGCAGCAAGAATCGCGATCACGAAAAAGGCCAGCGCCCAGTTCAGCATGTTGGTCCCTCTATCCTCCGCCGAGGCCCATGCACGAGCAATGCCACACTCCTAACTACTCGTAACGCAGAGCTTCTGTGGGGTTCAGCCGTGCCGCGCGGTTGGCGGGAAGCAGACCGAATGCAATACCTACCAGGGCAGATACTCCGAACGCGACCACAACAGATAAATAAGAGATGGGCACCTGCACGTTTTCCGCGAAGAATCGAACGCTCAACGGAACGGCGAGTCCGATGATAATGCCGACAAAGCCGCCGCTGATACTGATCATGACTGCTTCCGTGAGAAACTGCTCCAGTACTTCGCGCCGTGACGCGCCCACCGCCATACGCAGACCGATCTCGCGCGTGCGCTCCGTCACCGTTACCAGCATGATGTTCATGATGCCGATTCCTGAGATGATGAGCGAAATCGCCGATACAAGCATCAGCACGATACCGAGGACCAGAGCAATCTTCTTCGCGGCGTCGAGGATCGCGGTGAGGTTCTCCACGTCGTATCGCGCGCCGGGCCGGTGGCGGCTCTCGATGATCTGCCGAACGAGAATCGTGAGCGGCTCGACGTCCTCCGAACGCTTCGCCTGGACATAAAGCGGGTCGATCCGCTCCACCGGCGTGAAATAGCGGATTACCGTTAGCGGGATCAGGATGGTCTCACTGGCGAGTTCGGAAAGCCCAAAGCTTTCGGTTCGTTCTTTGAAGGTGCCGATTACCGTAAACTGCAGGCCATGGATCTTGATCGATTGGCCAATGGCGCTGTATTGCCCGCCAAACAGCCTCGTGGCCAGCTTCTGGGTCAGCATCGCGACCTTCTGGCGAAGGGATACGTCGCTCCCGTCCATGAACCGGCCCGCGAGTAACTGAAGGTTACGGACGGTGGCGTACTGCTCATCGGAGCCGATGACCTTGATGTCCTCCTCGCGGCCGCCGATAACCATGCGATCGAAGTTGGTCATGACTCCGGTTGCGGCTACGATACGGGGCCCAAGTTCGTCACGGACGGCCTCGACATCGGCGAGTTTGATGTAGTCTCCTTCGGCGGTAGCATTACCGCTGCTGCCCGCCGAGTACTGTGCGTAGATGATGTTCGATCCGATGGCGCGGATCTGGTCCAGGATGTACTCCCGCCCGGTGATCGAAATGGTAACGACGAGAATTACCGACGCGTTGCCAATCACCAGCCCAAGAGCGGTGAGGAACGTGCGAACCTTGTTCGCGCGCAGCGCCTGCACGCTGAAGTTGAGAGCTTCGCCGACGTGCATGGCTTACCAGACCTGGCGAGCCAGGAGCCCGCCGCAGCCCGAGGGCGTGCCCGCCAAAATCGTCGTCGAACTGCAAACCACGCTCTTAGGCGCCGGCCACCTTCCTGAGAAGCTTCTGCGCGTCCTCGCGCGGTGGATCGTCGGCCGTGAGATTCGATTGCAGATACTTCTTCAACAGCTCGCGGGCCTGGTCGAGGTGCTGGTGCGCTTCGACATAGATGCTGGCTCGCTCATAAAGTAGGCGGGGACTCCCGGGCGCCAGACGATCCGCCTGGGCGAGAGCGGCTTCGCTCTCCTGAATACGACCCTGGCGTGCAAGAAACTTCGCGAGATCGACGACACGACCCACCTGCCGCGGCGCCAGTTCCATCGCTCGGCGTAGTTGACTCTCAACCTCGCCGTATTCCTGGCGCTTGCGCGCGAGCTGCGCCTGCGCGTAGTGGCCTTCCGCCGGATCAATGCGCTCGATTTGGCGGGCGACATTGGCAGCCTTATCGAAGCCCCCGCCCAGGAACCCCGGAGCTTCCAGATAATAGTCAAAGAGGTCGCTCAGGGCTTCCTTATTCGCAGGGTCGAGTGCTACGGCCTTCTGGAAGCAGTCCCGGGCGTGCCCGGCGTTCATCGGCGCCACGAACGGGCTGGCGGTTTCTGCACGTCGGCCCCAGGTGCGCCCGAGCCAGAGCATATACTCTGAGTTGTTGGGATCAAGAGCGACCGCTTTCTGCAGGCTGTCGGTGGCCTTTTTGAAATCGCCGTCCATGAAGTAGCTGCGGCCCAGCAAGGCCAGCGTGCGGGCATCGGGGTTCGCGATGGCGCGCAGAACGCGAATCGCCCCGTTGTAGTCCGTGTGTTGGTATAGCGCCTCGGCCTGCTTCAGGTCCTGGCCGTGAAGCGCCAGGGCAAAAGCCAGTGCCAGAAGTGGTCCTGCTCTCATTCCGCTGATCCCCTGAAAAAGGAAGCTCTTGTAATAATAGCGAAACTCCGCTTCTACTGATGCACGAACCCCTGCCGCGGGTACGCCGAACATTTTTCCCCTCCTCTGAAACACGCGGGAAATGGGCTCCGGGCGGCTCACCCTGTCATACGGAAATGGGGCGCCCGGCGGATGGGCCAGCCAGGGTATGCTGTAGGTGTCACGCAATACTCACTCGATCTCTTGGAGGATCTTATGTTTGCAAGGTTGCGAGCCTTTGGTTTACTCGTGGCCGTTCTGTTGTTCGCGGGCTCCATTGCGCGGGCCCAGGTGACATCCATGGAAGGCGATGTCAAGGACGAGAATGGAGCTGGAATCAAAGGCGCGGTAGTGAAGATTACCCGCACGGACATGAAGGGCAATTACCAGGTCAAGACCGATAAGAAGGGTCATTATTACTATGGCGGTCTTCCCATGGGCACGTACCGCGTCTCTGTGGAGGTTGACGGTAAAGAACGGGATTCGGTCAATAACGTCAAGACCCACTTCGGGGACACGGTCGAGCAGTCGTTCGATCTCCGCCAGGCGGCGCAACGCAACGCGCAGTTGCAGGCGGCGGCCAGCAGCGGGCAGCTCAGTAAAGACCAGGAACGAGGCATGACCGCCGAACAGAAGGCCGCGCTGCAAGCTGCCATGAAACAGCGCGAGGCGGCGCTGGCCAAGAACAAGGCCCTGAACGATGCGTATAACACCGGCCGCGAGGCGCTGGAGGCGAAGAACTATCCGGCCGCCATCGAGTCGCTTCAGAAAGCCTCGGAAATGGACGCGACGCAGTCGGTGATCTGGATCAGCCTCGCCGAAGCCTACGTAGGTGACGCGGCCACTAAGACGGGAGCCGACCAGCAGGCCGACTATGACAAGGGCTTTGCCGCGTTTCAGAAGGCGATCGAGCTCAAGCCGGACGACGCCGCTTTCCACAACAATTACGCCTTGGCGCTGGTCAAGGCGAAGAAGCTGGACGAGGCCCAGGCCGAGTTGCAGAAAGCGGCGGCGCTGGATCCACCGAATGCCGCCAAGTACTACTACAATCTCGGCGCAGTATTGACCAACGCCGGCCAGTCGGACGCGGCCGCTCAGGCTTTCAAGAAAGCGATTGAGGCCAATCCGAACTATGCGGAGGCGCAGTATCAATACGCCGTCAGTCTCAGCGCGAAGGCAACCACCACACCGGACGGCAAAATCGTCCCGCCTCCGGGCATGGTGGAGGCGCTGAACAAATACCTCGAGCTGGCGCCCACGGGTCCGAACGCGGAAGGCGCGAAGGCTCTCCTGCAAACCATGCAGGGCTCCGTCGAAACCAGCTATCAGAACCCGAACGCCCCGAAGAAGGGCAAGAAGAAGTAGTCCGGCGGCTCGAACGCGCGTCTACCACCTGAGGTGGCGTCGCAACCGGTCCTCGAATGGATGCGCGGCGGTGAGGCGGAGGAGTCCGCCGATGCGGCGCCGCGACGCGGGCAGCGCCCCCGAAAGACATATCCCTGGTATTTGGTGATCTGGCTCACCGGCGTCGATTATTTTTCGACGCTGGGGTATCAGCCGGGTATCGCTCTGCTCGCGGCCGGAGCGCTCTCACCCCTCGCAACCGCTGTGCTGGTGCTGGTGACGCTCGCCTGCGCGCTGCCGGTGTACGCACAGGTGGCCGGGCGCTCGTTTGTGGGCCAGGGCTCGATCGCGCTGCTCGAAAACCTGCTGCCCGGCTGGTCAGGCCGCATCTTCGTTCTGGTGCTGCTGGGTTTCGCCGCCACGGACTTCGTCATTACCATGACGCTGTCGGCCGCGGACGCGGCCACGCATGCGGTGAATAATCCTTTCCTGAGCCGATTCGTTCACGGACAGCATTTCTGGCTCACCATCCTGCTGCTGGCGCTCCTGGCTATGGTTTTCCTGAAGGGCTTCCGCGAGGCCATTGATCTGGCGTCGGCGGTGTGCGTGCCCTATCTGTTGCTGAACGTCGTGGTGCTGGGACGTGCATTCTTCGAGGTGCTGTCCCGGCCCGAATTGCTGGGACACTGGCGACGCGCTCTGGATGCGCACGGCAACTGGACGACACTGCTGGCGTTATCGGCTTTGGTCTTCCCCAAACTGGCCCTCGGTCTGAGCGGCTTCGAAACCGGTGTTTCCGTGATGCCGCTGATCCGCGGCGAAGACGCCGATGAGGCCAATCCGAGGCCGGACGGCCGTATCGGCAACACACGCCGCCTGCTGGCGACGGCTGCGGTGATCATGAGCGTTATGCTCACTGCCTCGAGCTTCGTCACTGCTGTACTGATTCCTCCTGAGGCGTACCGGGAAGGCGGTCCGGCAAGCGGCCGTGCGATCGCGTATCTGGCGCACCAACTGCTGGGGAACGGCTTCGGCTCCCTTTATGACTTCTCCACTATTCTGATCCTGTGGTTCGCCGGCGCATCGGCCATGGCCGGCCTGCTGCACCTGATCCCCCGTTATCTGCCGCGCGTCGGGCTGGCGCCTGCCTGGACGGCGTGGACGCGGCCGCTTGTGCTTGTGCTCTTCGGCTGCGACCTGGTGGTCACCGTGGTGTTTCGAGCCAGCGTGGAGGGACAGGGCGGCGCGTACGCAACGGGGGTGCTGGTTTTGATGCTGTCGGCCGCATTCGCGGCCTCGCTCACGCTGTGGCACGAAGGCCGTCGCCTGCTGAGCTTCTACTGCTTCCTGGTAACTGCCGTCTTTCTCTACACGACGCTGGCGAACATTGTCGAGCGGCCGGATGGCATCATCATCGCCACGTTCTTCATCCTGTTTATTCTCGCCGTGAGTGTGATCAGCAGGTATGTGCGCGC
This sequence comes from Bryobacteraceae bacterium, assembly GCA_035653295.1. Taxonomy (GTDB): domain Bacteria; phylum Acidobacteriota; class Terriglobia; order Bryobacterales; family Bryobacteraceae; genus DASRCB01. The sequence goes on along the minus strand of DASRCB010000140.1, from coordinate 31,915 downwards.
AACCGAACTGCGCATCACTGAGGTGCAGTACACAGACCAGGACTCGCGGCGTATTACCGAGTCCCTGTGCTGCCACAAGGTGAATCTGGTCGCCGCCTACAGCCTGGATGAGAACGTGTTGCGGGCGAAAGAGGCGCAGGTCCGGCGCTATTACCGCGTCGAGGGACCGCTGGCCTTCGTGCATGTCACGCTCATCGATAATCGCAGCGAGTTTCTGGGACCGGTCTGCCTGCGGGTTCGTCGGACGGGTCCGAATTACTGCATCGAGGTGACCCAGGCGGTCGCCATCGCAAACACGATCGCATACCTGGGCGAAAAACTGCAGCCCATCAGCATCGTGGTGGGGCTGAGCCGGCAGAAGATGATGATCCAGGCGATTCGTTATTTTCTCTTCGGTGAAGGCGAAACGGGGTTGATGCTCTACACGATTCTGCTCCGGCGCTGGAGGGAAGCGCCCGCCGAGGGGCGTCCGCTGGTTTTCCTGATGAGCGACTGAAGCCCTGCGGCAGCTCAGAGCGGGCTCGCGATCCGAACTCCGGCGGGCGGGCTTCCGCGCTGAAGATCTTAGCCGTAGAGAACCGATGGTCAGCAGAGCGCGCCAGGCGCTTAAAGCTCGCTCGCGTCGAAGAAGCTGCCTATATCAAATCGATGGACCTTTGCGCCCAGGACGCGTCGGCCAACCGGGCTCGACCGCTAACGCGCGAATTGTCGGTGACAGTCGCACGACGCGCTCCTGCCTGGGCAGCTACTCTTCCCGCACCTGCGGTGGAGGCTGGGGCGCCTTTGGCGGCTTTTCCGGGCGGCTGGGTATATCCGGGAAAGTGACTTCCGCCTCCTCGCCCGTGGCCTTGCGCACGGTCAGCGTGCCGCGATCAGTGGTGACGCGGATCTCCGGGGCGCCGGGGGCGCCGCCGCTGATCCTGCCGCCGGGCTCGCTCTCCTGAGCTGTCAACGGGCCGCCGTATTCGTTGTGCACTTCGCCGTGATCGGTGCTGGCCTTCAGGTCGAACTTCGCCGCGGGCAGCAGCGCCAGATCCACGTCGCCGCTGTGGACCCGCACGTCCATGCGCGGGACCGCGCCCGTTTTGGCTGCCGGACGCAGCTGCACGTCACCGCGGTCCACGGTCAGATCGAGCGCCTGGGTGAAGTCAGAGATCTGGATATCGCGCGAGCGCGCATCCAGCCGCACCGGACCCGTAAGCCCACTGGCCGTGAAATCGCCTCCGGACATGCGCACCTGCCCCGGGATTTTTTCCACATTGAACTGTACGTTGTCGCCCTCGAACCGCAGCGGCTGCTCCAGATTGCGGAACTGCAGATCGCCGGTCCATGTCCCGGCGATCGTCACCGGGCCGGAAATGTTGGTCAGTTCGATCTCGTCGCCGTGCGAGGCGCGCAGGTCTACTTTCCCCTTCACCCCGGTGCAGCGCACCACGTCGCTCTTGTCCAGCTGCACGCGCACGTCACCGGCGACGTTCTGAACGCGAACGCCGGCGTTATCGCTGTTAATATCCACGCTGCCGTTGATATCGGAAATATCGAAATCACCGGTGCGCCCGCGGGCGACAATGGAAGCGCCCTTCGGCACCGAGATCTCCAGGTCGTCGCTGATGCGCGTGCGGCTGTCCACGCGATCCTGATTGGTGCGGATCACATACCCGTCACCCTGCTGGACGATTTCCAGAGGCGTTTGTTGGTTGGCGGTATCGGCATCATGCTGGGCAAGAGCCCGGATCGATTTGTTGCCGCTCACGCGAACCGTGCTGCTGTCCTCGGCGCCGGTAATGCGCGCGTCGCCGCGAAAGCTCTCGATGACGATGCGCGGCGCTTTGCCCGTCACCGGCTTCTCCACGCCGTTCATGGGGAAATCGTAGTTCTCACCCATGTTGATGACGATGCCGCGCCACGGGCCGCCGTACATCCAGTGGTGGTTCTGCACGGTCCACACGCTGGCGCCGATAAGGCAGATGAAGAACACCAGAACCCATTCGCCGCCGGAGACGCCGCTGCGCGGCAGAGGCCTGGACTGGAAGGCCCACACGATGATTTCGAGAAGGCGCAGCCCGCCCCAGGCGATCAGCACGAACGGCCACCACGTGCCGATGATGGTGGAGATGGGCATATGCCACACCGTCCACATCAGGAACAGCACGCCGAGGCCGATCAGGATGAGCGGCCCGATGACCGATCCGCGTCTCATACCCTTGTTCCTCCCGGCGGCGGTGGCGGAGACGGAGGAATGTTATAGCCGGGCGTTCCCGGCGTCGGCGAATACGGCGGATATGATGGCGGCGTATAAGGGCCGGCGGCGGCCGGAGCCGGCGCGGGTTGGCGCGTGGTGCGCTCCAGCAGTTTCAGAACGCCGAATACGATTACCAGCACCGGCCATGAGGTGCTGAAGCTCAACATGCCGAACTGATGTACCGCAATCAGCACGCCGAGGGTGATCAGCATCAGCGGTCCGCGCACGGCCTGGATAAAGTCGGAGCTACTGACGGCCATGCTGCACCTCCGGCCCGGGCGCCGGAGGGCGCACCGGAGCGAAACGTTCGTACAGCAAATAAACGCCGATGGCGATGAGCAGCAACGGCCAGTAGCGGACGATGCGCTCGAAGCTGACGAAGTTGAAGTTCATCAGCAGGAACATCACGCCGAAGGCGATCAGGATAACGGGGCCGACGGGGAAACCGCGCCGCCGTGTGGGCCACAGACTCGAGAACTCATCAACGGGTTCGCCGAGTTGCCGGCGCCGCGCGGTGTGATAAGCCTCGAAGGCCATGTAGATCCACCACGCGGCGATCAGCATTCCGAACAGCGGCTCGAACCCGCTGGCCGCGCCCGAGCTGATGATGCTGATCAGGATTCCCAGAACAATCACGTGTACAAATGCTTTGACGTACTGTCCGTTATAAATCGCGCCCACGCCGGGAATGAGGCCGAGAATAAAAGCCAGACCGGGCGAGGCGTCGTTGCGAGGCAGAGGCGCTGGTGCGACGGGAGCGGTGTACGGCGACCACTCGGGAGGCGGCGCGCCTGGAGCGGCAGCGTTCACCCCCGCTGCCGCCGCTGTTGCCGGAACGTGTTCGGCGCAGAACACCGTTCCCTGGGCGGGCAGCTGGCACGCCGGGCACAGCGGCTTTCCACAGGAGCGGCAGTATGCGGTCGCAGGCGATTCCGGATGATTTGCGCAGTTCATTTTTTTTCGTTTCGCCCCGCCGGATTCGGCCTGGCGGGTGCGCCTTTCTTCTGTTCACTCGCCCTGACGGGCGTTTGGCTCTGATCCTGATCGGTCCACTCTCTCAGACGGGACTGGATCTCGATCACCACTTTCATGTTTTCGTAATACTTCACACCGCGGTCCCAGGCGCGATGAACGCGATCGTCGGCCGCCGACCAGATCTTCACCGGATCGAGGTCGGACGGACGAAGCTGTCGCGGCTCGATGCCGGCGAACTTCGCGATCATCGAAAAAGACAGAACCGTCATGGCCATTCCCATGACGTAGCGGGGCTGCAGGATCCACCCGGTCCAGCGCCCGAAGAGGCGGCTGTGCCAGGGGCGTCGCGCTCCCGCCGCGACGCCGGGAATATCGTGCAGAATGCGGGTCAGCAGCTCGGCCGGAGGCTCGGCGACGGCAGCCTTCTCTATGAACGCGAGAGAAGCCTTAACGTCGCGAGCCATCTCGCCGCACGCAGCACAGGAGGCTATGTGCTCTTCCAGTTCGCGGCGGCTGGGCTCGGGCAGTGCGCCGTCCAGATAATCGCACAGAAGGATTTCGAAATCGGCGCAGGTCATATCGCCACCTTTTGCCGTTTCAGGACGCGCGCGAGCTCGGCGCGCCCGCGGTTCAGCCGCGATTTCACAGTCCCCTCGGGGACGTTCAGCACCTGGGCGATTTCGCGGTACTCCATCTCTTCCAGATCGCGCAAAATGACTGTCTCGCGCAGATCGGGAGATAACCGGGCGAGGGCGCTCTGCAGCACTTCGCTCGCTTCCCGGCCGGCCAGTACGCTGTCCGCGCGCGAGGACGTGGCCGCCTGTTCCAGATGGGGCAGACGCTCCTCGATGGAATCCGTTGCACGCTCGAGTCGCGTGCGCCGGTAATGATCGATGAGCAGGTTGCGGGTTAGCCGGGTCAGCCAGACCACGAACGAACCCTCACCGGCGCGGAAGCTGGAGAGGTTCTTGAAAACCCGCAGAAAGACTTCCTGAGTCAGGTCCTGGGCTTCGGAGTCGCGGCTGGTAAAGCGATAGCAGATGCCGTATACGCGCCGGGTATGCGCCTTGACAAGGTCTTCCCAGGCGGTCTCTTCGCCTTCGAGGCAGCGCTCCACGAGGATGGCGTCGGCGTCCAGGGTTTTACCTCCCCAGCGCCGGAGCGCTTCGGAGCGCGACCTGGTCCAGTCCCATTGGGCGGGGCTGGCGGCGATTTGTGCTACGGCTCCCATATCCTCGTTCTCCGGCGGATGCAGCGTCGCCGGGCCCGGTGGACCCCGCTTTCTGCTTCCACCCTGTAGAACGAGGTTCTATCATAAGAAGTTCGCTGAATCTCAGGAGTTAACTCAATTCTATCCGCCGGCCGCCGCACGGCAATCGCCCGCCCGGCGACCTGCGCCGGCAGACGGGTGAGCGGCGAATGCCCGGCGGCGGATGACGGTTTCCGGCGGGCGAGGCAACGTCTCAGGTGGCGGACGTAACGACAAAACTGAACGGCGCGCGGAAGCCCTCCTCGCCGCCACGACGACAAGCGTGGCGGATCACGGTGGCGCTCACGGTTCTGGCGGCGCTCGCGGCCGTGGTGGCTTGGCGCCTCCGCGCCGGCAATTTCCGCTGGAGTGCCTTCGCCGCATCGTTCCGTGGAGTCGATTGGTGGTGGTTCGCCCTGTGCGTACTGCTCAACTTCGGAGGCTACTTCGTGCGGGCGCCGCGCTGGGAGGTGATGCTGCGCCCGGTCCGGGCAGGGGTCAGCGTCTGGAACATCTTCAAGGCCACACTGATCGGCTTCGCGGCTTTGATGCTGCTGGGCCGGCCGGGCGAGCTGGTACGGCCCTATCTGATTGCTACCAAAGAGCGGATGCCATTTTCCTCCCAGATGGCGGCCTGGTTTCTGGAGCGGATTTTCGACCTGCTTATGGTGCTGGCCATCTTCTCCTTCGCGCTCACCCAGATCCCGCCTGAAGCAGTGGCCCGGCATCCCATCCTGGACCGGATCCTGTCAACCGCCGGCTGGCTCGCTGGGGCGCTGGCAATCATTTGCTTCACGTTGCTTTTCGTACTCGGCCGGTACCCGCGTCAGGCGCGCCGCCGGCTGACAGCGGCTCTGGGGGTCGTGCCGGCGGCGCTGAAACCGCGTGTCGAGCGCCTCGTCTCTACCTTCATCGAAGGCATGCAGTCGGTCTCCAGCCGTGGACATCTGCTGATGCTGGCGGGGTACACACTGCTCGAGTGGGTACTCATCGTGAGCACAACATGGTCTGTTCTGAAGGCTTTCCCGGCTACTGCGCATTTCGGGCTGACGGGCGCGTGTATCTTCCTCGGTTTCGTCGCCTTCGGGAGCATGGTGCAGATTCCCGGGATCGGTGGCGGACCGCAGGTGGCCGGCGCGATGGCGCTTTCTCAGATTCTGGGCGTCCCGGTGGAGCCAGCCGCCGCGGTCTCGCTCGTTTTCTGGTTTGTCAGTTTCGTCGTTGTACTACCCGTCGGCGTCGGCCTCGCGCTGCACGAAGGCCTGAGCTGGGGTAAACTCAGTCACCTGAAGGACGAGATATGATGTGCCCTTTCTGTGGTTTCCGGGAGGATCGGGTCATCGATTCGCGGGAGAGCCGGGAGGGCGATGTCATCCGCCGGCGGCGGCAGTGCCTCAGCTGCGAGCGCCGGTTCACCACGTACGAGCGGACGGACGAGATTCCTTACATGGTGGTGAAGAAAGACGGCCGGCGCGAAAAATTCGATCGCCAGAAGGTGCTTTCAGGGCTGCTCAAAGCCTGCGAGAAGCGGCCAGTGAGCATGGCCAAGCTCGCGGAGTTGGTGGACGACGTCGAAGGGAAGCTGGTGGACAGCCCCGAGCGCGAGCTGTCTACTACAAACATCGGAGAGATTCTGATGGAGCATCTGCGGTCACTCGATAAGATCGCTTACGTTCGCTTCGCGTCCGTTTACCGCGACTTCCAGGATGTGGAGGCGTTCATGGAAGAACTGCGGCATCTGGTTCTGCAGAAGCGGAGCTGAACCCCTCCGCGGCTGGGGGGAATCGTGCTATCACAGGCGGTGCGATTCGCGTCAAAAACACTGAGAGGAGCAGGGTTACGGATCGACTACCCGAGCGTTCCCTCAGGCTCGATTCCTGTAACCAAAAGAGCGCGGAAACATCTTTTAAATAGGCACTTAACTTAGCTGGGTTTCGATGTTATAATCGATGCCGATCGTCAGACGGCCAGATCTCACGAAGTCCGGCAATGAGTGTGTCAACACGCCCTGCGGCGATCAGGGCGGTTCTCTTTCGCTCCCGTTGGGTGAGGTGAGCTTTCAGTGGATCAATTCGAAGACCATTATCTAACAGAAAATAACGAACTTCCCGGCATACCGTTTGACGAGGAAGGCCACTTCTTTCACGCTGAGGAAGCGCCCGAAGGTGAGGAGTTTGCGGGTGCTCAGCCTCAGGAAGAATCAATCTATACGGACGACCCGGTACGCGTGTACCTCCGCGAGATGGGCGCCGTACCGCTGCTGACCCGCGAAGGTGAAGTCGATCTGGCGCGCCGCATGGAACGGGGCAAGCTCCGGATGCAAAAGGCGATCAGCCGCTCGGCGGTGGTGCAGCGGCTGGTGCTGCAGATTGCCGAAGAAGTGAAGCGCGGGGCGGAGCTGGACGAATACGTCGATCTGGGCGACGTCGAGCAGGGTACACCCGCTGAGGCCCGCCGGCAGACTGAAATTCGGGAGATGTTCAACGAGATTCTTGCGCACCACAAGAAAGAACAGCAGCTTCAGGACAAGGTCGCCAATATCCCCGTTGCCAACAAGAAGCTGAAACGGCGCTGGGAAGGCAAGCTGGCCCGCTGCAAGGTGGAGATGTCGCAGGGCATGCGCAAGGTCCCGTGGCAGGCCATCCGTTGGCGTCAGTTCTCCCGGGAAATTGAACGGACCGCGGAAGAGATCACGCAGCTTGAGATCGAAGCGCGACGTCTGGATGAGCGTGGCGGCGCCGCGGCACAGCCGCGCGTGCGTGAACTCAAGCGCGAAATCCGCAAACGCGAGCAGGCGGCCAGCGCTTCCCTCGGCGATCTGCGCCATACGCTGGCGGTCATCCGCCACGGCGAGATCGAAGCCGAACGCGCCAAGAAAGACCTGGTGGAGGCGAACCTTCGCCTCGTTGTTTCCGTGGCCAAAAAGTACGTGAACCGCGGCCTGCACCTGCTGGATCTCATCCAGGAGGGCAACATCGGCCTGATGCGCGCGGCCGACAAGTTCGAATACCGCCGCGGCTACAAGTTCTCGACCTACGCCACCTGGTGGATTCGCCAGGCGATCACCCGGGCCATTGCGGACCAGTCGCGCACCATCCGCATTCCGGTGCATATGAACGAGAGCATGAACAAGTTCCTGCGCGCCACCCGCGAGCTGGAAAAGGAACTCGGACGTGCTCCGACGAACGAAGAAATCAGCCGGCGCATGGACATCCCGGTGGAGAAGGTTCAGAAGCTGAAGACCATCTCGCGCGATCCGGTCTCGCTGGAGACCCCGGTGGGCCGGGATGGCGAATCGGCTCTGGGAGACCTGATCGAAGACCGCTGGGTGGGTTCGCCGGTGGACGCGGTCATTGATTCCAACGTTCGCGACGAGACCGCGAACATCCTGAAGACGCTTTCTCCGAAGGAGGAGAAGGTGATCCGGCTGCGGTTCGGCATCGGTTGCGAGCGCGAGCACACGCTGGAGGAGATCGGCCAGGAGTTCGACGTAACGCGCGAGCGAATTCGCCAGATTGAGGCGAAGGCGCTGCGGCAGCTGCGGTCGCCCGAGAGGGCGCGGCACCTGCGCGCGCTGCTCGCCGCAAGGTAAAACAAGGGCAGCCTCTTTCCTCTATAGAGCGGGCCGGGTCGAAAGATCCGGCCCTTTTCATTTCCTGCAGGCCAAAGGCTCGCATTATCTGTGCTCGGGTCCCGGTAAAATCGACCTTCGTCTGCTCGCTGCTTAGCCTTTTGTAGTCAGTGACTTACTTCAGGACCGCGACGTGCAGTGTTCCGTTCGATGACCGACCGCACGCGCCGGATTCTCAACTGGACCGCTCTTGGCCTGGCGAGCTTGATTGTTGCCGCTGCGGTCACCGTTATAGTCGTCATCCACCGGCTCGACGGCAAAGTCGACGCGCAGCTCGCGGCTGGACCGTTCGCCGGCACGTATAACTATTACTCGGCGCCGGTCACGATCGCCGAGGGCGATCAGACCCCGTCCGACGAGGTCGTCGCGATACTGCGCCGCCATGGCTATCGGGAATCGTCGGGGAACAATCCGCGTTCGTGGCAGATCACCCCGGCCGGTCTGGTCGTGCGCACCACTGCCGGAACAGCGACCATTCGGTTCGCCAAAGACAAAGTGGACGCGATTTCCGGCCCCAATAGCCAGAAGTCAGTCAGCCAGGTGCAGCTCGAGCCGGCGCTGCTGACCAACCTGTCCGGTGACGGGCGGGAGAAGCGCGTGATCCTGCACTTCTCCGATCTGCCCCCCGTTCTCGTACGGGCAGTGGTGTCGATCGAGGACAAACGCTTCTTCGAGCATAACGGGCTCGACTTGTTGCGGGTAGGCAAGGCCGCGTTCGTAGACCTGCGGGACCGGCGCAAGGAGCAGGGCGCTTCCACCATCACTATGCAGCTGGCGCGTAACCTGTACCTTGATCCGGCGAAGCGCTGGCGGCGGAAGCTTTCGGAGGTGCTGATTACCATCCACCTCGAGCGCACGCTCTCCAAAGAGAAGATCTTCGAGTATTACGCCAATCAGGTTTATCTCGGCCACCGCGGACCGTTCGATGTGAACGGGTTCGGCGAGGCGGCGCGCGTGTACTTCAACAAAGACGCGGCGCGGCTTACGCTGCCCGAGGCGGCGACACTTGCTGGGATGATCCAGCGGCCCAGCTATTTCGATCCGTTTCGCAGTCCCGACCGGGTAATCGAGCGCCGCAATATCGTGCTGGAGCTGATGAAGCAGAACGGGTACATCACACCGCAGCAATGTGAAGCGGCTCAGGCGGCGCCACTCGGCGTGCATCCGGGCCAGCCGGCAGCGGCGTCGACGCAGTATTTTCTGGACTTCGCATCAGACGCCGTGCACCGGCAGCTCAGTGATGACGTCAGTCACGTCGCGGCGAACGTGTACACGACCCTCGATCCACGGCTGCAGCTTGCGGCCGAGCAGGCTATCGAAGACGGCATGAAACTGGTTGACAACCGCGTCCGCAAACGGAAGGAACGGGGCGCCATGCCCGAAGCGGCGCTGATCGCGCTCGACCCCCACACCGGCGAGATCAAGGCGCTGGTGGGCGGCCGCAATTACGCCGCCAGCCAGCTCGACCGCGCGCTGGCCAAAAGGCCGCCGGGATCGGTGTTCAAGCCGTTTGTCTATGCAGCGGCGATGGACAGCGCGGTGGAGGGCGGGCCCACGCTGTTCTATCCGGCATCGCTGGTCGATGACGAGCCCACCACCTTCCGCTACGCGCGGCAGACCTATTCACCGGGCAACTTCAGGAACGAGTACATGGGTGAGGTTACCTTTCGCGAGGCCCTGATGCATTCCCTGAACGTGGCGACCATCAAGGTCGCCCAGGAAGTTGGCTTTGATCGCGTCATCGCGATCGCACGGCGAGCCGGTATCACCTCCGATCTGCAGCCCACGCCGGCTGTGGCGATTGGCGCGTATGGGGTGACGCCGCTGGAGATTGCACGTGCGTACACCATGTTCGCGAACGACGGCATACGCGTTCAGCCGCACTCCATCGACAGCATCGTCCAGCACGACGGCACGGAGCTGTATCATGCCGAACCCGACTCCCGTCTCGCGCTGGACCCGCGCGTGAATTTCCTCATGGTCAGCATGATGGAGGACGTGATCAATCACGGTACGGCCGCGGGAGTGCGTGGGATGGGATTCAAACTGCCCGCGGCGGGGAAGACCGGGACGTCGCATGACGGCTGGTTCGCCGGGTTCACGCCACGGCTGCTGTGTATCGTGTGGGTAGGGTTTGACGATTACCGCGATCTGGACCTGGAAGGCGCACATTCGGCGCTGCCGATCTGGGCGGAGTTCATGAAGAGCGCCGCGCGATTCGCCGCGTACCGGGATACGCAGACGTTCAAGGCTCCGGCCGGCGTGGTGAAGGCGACGGTGGACCCGACGACCGGAATGCTGGCGACGCCCTACTGCCCGCGCCAGGAAACAGACTATTTTGTCGATGGCTCGCAACCCGCGGAGAAATGCACCGTGCATACCGAAGAGCAGCAGGTCGCCGAGGCCGACGGGCAGCAGGCGCAGCAGTCTGGTGAAACCGCCACGGAGCTTGTCACCGCCACTCACGGAACGGCCGACCGCGCGGCTGACCCCGCTGGCAATGAAACCACGTTTATGCGCGTGCGCACGGCAGGAGAAGGCACTCGCCGCATTATTGTCCCCGCGCAGAACGCGGCGGATCCGCCGGACCAGCCTTGACGCGATTTGTGCCGGGTCAGCCTGGAACGGGCGTTGTACGGCGTTCGACGTCGCGCCGAAATGCGCGGACCTCACGCCCCTCGTAGATCACCTTGACCAGATCATTGTGAGTGATTTCGCAATCAACGATCTCGCCGGTCAATGTAATAGTGGCGCCGGCGGGAAAGAAAAAGGACGGCCGGTCCGATTCCAGAGCGACGAAAGGCGTGAGCACTTTGTACGTCACTATCCATAGGGCGCTGTTGGGCGGCCTCGTGTTACGCCAATCAGATAACCTACGGCTCCTTAGGGTGATCCTGGCAGGCCACATTCCCGAGACATTTTCATCGCTGCACGCGCACCGGCTTCTGAAACGGCACGTGCAGACGCTGCAAAAGCTTGTCGCGCAGGCGCGGAGCTCCTGTATATATATCGACACGGGAGCGGAACTCACGGAGCCAGTGTTCGTGGTCGGGGCGAGCCTCGACGCGCCTGCGCAGCTCCGCTGACGCTTCGTTCCACAGCGCCACATCGAGCGCGTTGGCGTCGAGCAGTTGGCGCCACAGCGTCTCTCCGCACCGCGCACGAATGAATGCGAGCCGCTCGTCAAAGCTCATGGTCTGCGAGTTCGTCACGTTCTGCGGCGCATAATGGAGCCGCAGATCCGGGAACCAGGGCTGGAGCGTGTACTCGGCCAGCATGAGACTCTCATCGAACTGCTCGACGGTTCCAATGATCGAGATCTCGCGCACCAGAGAACCCGCGGCGCGGGCGTCCTCCGCGCTCAGGCTCGAGCGGTCCCCCTGGTGCAGCAACAGCGCCGTTTGCGCGTTGCTCGCATACTCCGGATGCTGCCGGAGCAGGAACGAGAGGAAGGCGGCGAGGTCCATTGCTTTTGCCTCTTCCACGAGGGCATCACTCACGCCGGGCTTCCGAAGAAAGCTGTATTGCGAAAAGAGCCGGTCGAGTGGGTGGCGGACAAAGCAGATGTCGAAAAACTCGAACCCAGCCGCGGCCGGCCGGGGGTAGCGGAATTGATGGCTCGACAGAGCCGACACTGTTTCATGCTCCTCGAGGAACGCCACAATTTCGCTGTTCATGACCAGCGCGTTGGCGCCGGGCGTGTGCAGCGTGGAGAAGAAGACCCCGAATTCGCGCTCCAGCACGGCCTCGACCGTCGTGCCCGCGTTCTTGTAAATGTGATAGTGCAGGAGAACCGGGCGGGCGTCCATTACTGCCAGGCGCGCAGGGCCACGACGGCGTTCAGGCCGCCGAACGCAAACGAATTGGACAGAGCGTATTCCACCTGAGCGCGGCGCGCCTCATTGGGGATGACATCGAGATCGCAGGACGGGTCGGGCTCGGTGTAATTCGCGGTGGGAGGCAGAACGCCGGTCTCGAGGGCCAGCACGGTGGCGATGGCCTCCAGCGCGCCGGCCGCGCCCAGGGCGTGCCCGTGCATCGATTTCGTCGAGCTGACCGCCAGTGTGTTGGCGTACTCGCCGAAGACCTGGCGAATTGCCGTGGTCTCGGTGGAATCGTTGGCGATCGTCCCGGTGCCGTGAGCGTTGATATAGCCGATCTGTTCGGGGTCAATGCGTGCATCGCAGATTGCGGCGCGCATGGCCCGCGCCGCGCCTTCGGGCGAGGGCTGGGTGATGTGATGCGCGTCGGAAGACATACCGAAGCCCACAATTTCGGCGTAAATCCTGGCGCCCCGCGCACGCGCGGCTTCGAGCGGCTCGAGGATGAGCGCGGCGCCGCCCTCGCCGAGAATCAGGCCGCGGCGGTTCTTGGAAAACGGCCGGCAGGTATCCGGCGATACCACACGCATGGCCTCCCAGGCCTTGAGGAATCCCAGGCTGAAAATTGCTTCACTGCCGCCCGTGACCGCCATTTCCACGCTGCCGCTGCGCACCATCCAGAACGCCTGCCCGAGAGCGTGATTCGACGACGAGCACGCGGTGGAGATGGTCCATGTGGGACCGGTGATGCCGTACTCCAGCGAGATGCGGCTGGCGCCCGCGTTGGCCATGATTCGCGGGATAGTAAACGGATTCACGCGCCCGGAGTTGTTCTTGTACAGCCCGACGAAACCTTCGTCCTCGGTCGATTGCCCGCCAACGCAGGACCCGGTGACGATCGCGGTGCGCTCGCGGAGCTCGGGCGTCCACTCGATGCCGGCATCGGCAATCGCCTCGCGCGCGGCAACCACCCCGAGCTGTGCGAATCTGTCGAGCAGCCCGACGTCCTTCTCATCAAAGTGCCGCGCGGGGTCATAGTCCTGGACCTCGGCCGCATTGGGGAAACGGAGCAGGCCGGGGGCCACGGACTGCATCGGGCGGATGCCCGAAGCGCCGTCTGCCAGGGACTTCCGAAACTCGCCGGCGTTCCGTCCAATGGCGGAGATAACGCCGATGCCCGTGATGGCGACTCGCCGTGGCCCCATGTCAGCTGGCGTGGGCGGGCTGCTCGGAGCTGCCGGCGCCGCCTTCCACGAGTTTCGTTACGCCGTCCACCATCTCGCGCACGGTGCGGATGCTTTGTGCGGCGTCGTCAGGGATATTGACGTTGAACTCGTTTTCCAGCGCGAACAGGATGTTGATGCCATCGAGGGAATCGATGTTCAGCTCCTGAAAGGTGCTGTCCAGCGTGATCTTCTCGGCCGGGATGTGTTGTGTCTTCGCTATGACGTCGATGATTCTTTGTGTCAGGTCGTCGTCGGGCATAGAATGTCGCTCACCGTCTCGAACCGGAAGCCGCGCTCCAGCAGCATGGGCGCCAGCCGCCGCACGGCCTCGATGGTCACCGAGATGTTCGGCTGAGCCTCGAGGTTGCGGCCATCGTGCAGGCAAAAAATAGCGCCGTTGGCCGCGCCTCGCAACAGGCGTGCGAGCACACGTTCCGCCGGCAACTTCCAGTCTTTACCAATGGTACTCCAGAGTATACTCGTTAGCCCGAGAGAGCGCTGCGCCTGGGCCAGTCCGAACCAGCGCACGCCGAACGGCGGACGAAAGTAACGAGGACGCTGGCCGATCACGCGCTCGATGGATTCCTGAGCGTCAGCCAACTCGCGATAAATGAACGATGCCGATTGCAAATACAATCGCGCGTGATTCTCGCTGTGGTTCCCTATGACGTGTCCCGCGGACGCGATCTCGCGGGCGATGGAGGGCAGCCGGCGAACGCTGGCGCCGCACTGGAAGAAGGTGGCGCGGATGCGGTGCTCGTCGAGTACCCGCAGCAGCTTGGGCGTCGACTCGCTGGGGCCGTCGTCAAACGTGAGCGCGACGGAGCGGCGGCTGCGAACGCCGCGATGGACGGAAGGCGCGACCAGCGTGGAGGAGGGCGCGCGCACGGCATAAGCGATCGCTCCCGCCGCGCATGCCACAGCTCCGACTGCCACGGCGCCAATGCCACCGGCGGTCATGCCGCCGAGCCCTTGCCGGGAGAATCGAGGGTGTACGTGGTCCACGCGCCGGGAACCCACGGATACCGTTCGATCACGCGCTCGTCCACATTCACGCCGAGGCCGGGCTCACGCGAGACCAACAGGTCGCCGTGGTCGAGATCCAGCGGCTCCTTGAGAATGTCGGAGGCGAGCGGGAACGGATACATGCCCCGCTGCCACAGGGTGGAATAGCAGGGATATTCCAGCCATTCCACGACCATCTCCGGCCAGCAAATGCCCAGCTGAGCCGCGGCGATCACCTCCAGGGCGGTCCCCGCGGAATGGAAGGCGAAGCGCAGACCGGCGTGCGCCACTTCCGGCAGCAGGCGCCGCGCCGTCGGATATCCGCCCTGGGTGGTCACGTCCATCTGCACGTAATCGACGCTCTCAGTGAAGATGAGGTCCATGTACCCGTGCTCGGTGAGCTCATGCTCGCCGGCTGCGATGGGTACGTAATCGAGGTCTTTGAGGCGGCGGTATCCTTCGTGGTCGTCCGGAGGAAGCGGCTCTTCCAGCCAGGCCACGTGGTAATCGCCAAGCTGCTCGGCCACCTCGTCTATGGTGGCGGACACGTAGTTGCGGTCGCCCATACGCCACCAGGTGTGCGCGTCCACCATAAGGTCGAAATCCGCTCCCACGGCCTTGCGCATCAGCCGCACCGTGCTGACGTCCTGCTCCGGCCCGACACCGGCGCGCATCTTGTACGCGCGGAAGCCGAGCTCGGCGATGTGATGCGCCTCTTCGGCGTGCCGTTCGGGCGGCATGTACATGCCCGCGCTGCCGTACAGGCGGATGCGGTCGCGTACCCGGCCGCCGAGCAGCTCGGAAACCGGCATGCGCCGCGCCTTTCCGAGCAGATCGAACAAGGCGATCTCCACCGCGCAGTAATGCTTCATCAGGTCCCAGTTCTGACCGGGCCCTTCGAGGAACTTGACCCGTAGCGCGTCGGGATCGGCGATGTGGTGGCCGGCGAGGAACGGGGCGATGACACGCTCGATGTTGTGCCGGGCCGCCTCAGTCGGAGGGCCCGGCGCATAACCCACCAGCCCCTTGTCGGACTCCACCCGGATCAGCATGGCGTCCCGCTTGGCAATAATGCGTTCCCCACCGTGAAACGTGAAGCGCAGCGGTTCGGGGAAGCGGTACGAGAGGAGGAACGCCCGGACGCTGCGAATAGTCATCGCGTCACCAGTTTATCGTGAGGCTGGCGCCCCGTTCCCATGCAGGAACGGCGTGGATTCGCGTTCTTTGGCCGGGAGGATATCCGTGCCAATACGAATTGCAATTGCGCTGCTGGCGGCAGAGGCGCTCGCAGCGGGCGCCGGAACCATGCCGCGATCCCGGGTCCTGCCGCCCAGCACGCAGGAGAATCTGACCGTTTTCCCGGTCATCGTGGAGCACGCGGGTGACGCGAGTAAGCAGCCGCCCCTGAGCCGGAATAGCGAGCATGAACAGTTCCAGACCGGACCTCAGGCTCTTACGAATACGGAAGGCATTGCCAGCTCCGTTCGAAGAACGGCCGCCCGGCGCCTTTTACACTGCCAGCCCGGGAACTCCCCCCATTGAGGGGGCCAGCCGCACCGCGCGCAGGATCGCCTGCGACGTGGCCTTTGCCGCCGCTACCCCAAGCGCGTTGATGTCCGCCTGCGCGCGGCCCACCGACAGCGCGAATACGATGTCGCCGTCGTACGTGGTCCACACAGGCGAGATGGTCCGCGCCACGCCCGCGCTGGCCAACTGCGCCAGCTTGGTGCAGGCGGGCTTCGACAGCAGCGCATCCGTAGCCACCACCACCAGCGTCGTGTTCTGCCTTCGCAGCGGTTGCCGCGCGTTGCCGCTTTCGAGCAGGCGCGTGCTGTTCGCGAACTCACGCGATGCAGCCGATACGCGCGTGCCCGCGAGGATCCGTCCCGTTTCAGGATCGATCACGTCGCCTACGGCGTTCACCACCGCCAGCGCGGAAACCACGACGCCGCCGCTGAGTGAAACGGTCGCCGTGCCCAGCCCCGACTTCATGGCGTGATCCATGCCCAGCAGTTTGCCCACGGTCGCGCCCGTGCCCGCGCCCACGGGGCCTTCCTGAACCGGCCCGGAGCTGGCGTGCGCTGCCGCGGCCTCGCCCATCTCGCGGGTCGGCCGGGCGCTCGCTTTTCCGATCGAGAGATCATAGATAATCGCTGCCGGGACAAGCGGCACGCGCGCGGCGCCGGTCTGGTATCCAACGCCCTCGCGCTCCAGATAACGGCGCACGCCGGAAGCCGCCTCCAGACCGAATGCGCTGCCGCCAGCCAGCATCACCGCATGGATGCGATCGGTGGTATGCAGAGGGTTGAGCAGGTCGAGTTCTTCGGACCCGGTGGCCGACCCGCGAACATCCACGCCGCCCACCGCACCGCTCGTGCACAGCACCGCGGTGCAGCCGGTAAGCCCATCGAAATCAGAGACATGGCCGACCGCGATGCCCGCAACATCTGTCAGCCCTTTTGTTTGCATGCGACCGGATCCGGACCGCTTGTATGGTAGCATCGGATTCGTCGGGGGGAGAGCGTTTGCTCGATTTTCTGAAAGCTCCGGTAGCGGCGATTCAGGATTTCTTCATCCTGTCCGGACGCGCGTTAAAGAACCTTGTCCGGCCTCCCCATTACGCCGATGACATCTTCATCCAGATGGATGTCATCGGCGTGGGAAGCCTGCCGATTGTCATCCTCGTCGGCTTCTTTACCGGGGTGGTCATCACCATGCAGATGTCGCGCGCCCTGTCCACGTACGGCGCGGTGAGCCAGGTGGGTCCGGTGGTGATGCTCACGCTGGTGCGCGAGCTCGGGCCGGTGCTCACGTCGATTCTGGTGGCCGGCCGAAACGCATCGGGAATTGCGAGCGAACTCGGGTCCATGAAGGTCACCGAACAAATCGACGCCATGCGCGCGCTCGGCACCGATCCGATCCAAAAGCTTGTCACCCCGCGCATGATCGCCACCTGCGCTACGCTCCCGCTGCTGACTATCATTGCCGACACGGTGGGCCTCTTTGGCGGCTTTATCGTTGCGTATTTTTCTCTTCGCCTGACGCCCGGCCAGTACTGGACACCGGCCTACCAGATCCTGGCTTACAACGATGTGGTTCAGGGTCTGCTCAAGCCGTTCGTTTTTGCATTTATCGTTGCGCTGGTAGGCTGTTTCTACGGCATGCGAACGACGGGCGGGACACAAGGCGTAGGCCGCGCCACCACACAAGCAGTCGTTGCCGCAGTCGTCTGGATCTTTGTGCTGACTACGCTGATCACGCGAGTATTCGTCAATATCTCGTAACCCATGCCGATCGAGGCCATCATCCCTGAGCAGAAAATATCGCGCGGCAATGGCGGGCAACCGCTGATGCGCTTCGAGCACGTCTCGGTGCAGTTCGACAGCGATGTCGCGCTGAAGGACGTTTCATTCGATTTGTGGCCGGGGGAGACGCGCGTCCTCTTCGGCGCCGCGGGAAGTGGCAAGAGCGTGCTGCTGAAAACCGCCATTGGCCTACTTCGGGCCTCGGCGGGACGCGTCTTCCTGTTCGGCGAAGACATCACACATGCGGAGGAGCGGGATCTGTTTGGCATCCGTAGCCGGGTTGGTGTCCTGTTCCAGGAAGGCGGCCTTTTCGATTCCCTGACCGTCGCTGAAAACGTGGCCTATCCGCTGCTCAACCAGCAGGCTGCCTCGCAGCCGTCGCAGGATGAAGTAGATCGCAGGATTGAGGAGGCGCTGCGCTTCGTCGAACTGGAGCACACGCTCGATAAGTTCCCGAGCGAATTGTCGGGCGGGATGCGCCGCAGGGTGGGTATCGCCCGGGCGATCGTCACCGAGCCGCCGCTGGTGCTCTACGATTCTCCCACCGCGGGTCTGGACCCGATTACCGCGAATACCATCATGGCTCTGATCGCAAAGGAGCGGGATACGAAAGATGCGGCCAATATGATCGTTACGCATCGATATCAGGACGGGGAGCTCATGGCGGACTTCCGATACAATGCCCGCAGCGAACGTCTGGAGCCGGTCTCGCATGAAGCGGGCGGCTCCGGCGACAAATCGCTGGACACCGTGTTCATGGTTCTTTGCGAAGGACGCCTGGTATTCGAGGGCAGCCAGGTGGAACTGGAATCCTCTCGCGATCCCTACGTCCGCAGATTCGTGAGGCACGATGCCGGCCGCGGGTAAGGCCTCCTGGGCGCGGCTCAAAGTAGGAGTAATGGCCGTCGTCGGCATGGCCATACTGGCGCTGGTCATATTCCTGATCACCGGTAGCCATCCGCTGTTCCAGAGTTACTCCACGCTATACACCTACATGAACGACGCCACCGGGCTGACGCAGGGTGCGCCGGTGACACTGAACGGCCTTACCATCGGCGCGGTAAAGGACGTGCAGCTGTCGACGTTGTCCGATCCACAGAAGGCGATCAAGATTACCCTGCAGGTGGAGGATCAGTTTTTATCCGCGATTCCCGTGGACTCGCTCACCGAGTTGAGCGCCGCGAATCTGCTCGGGGCCAAGTTCGTCAACATCAACAAGGGCACGGCCCGCCAGACGGTGCAGGACAACACCACTCTCGCCACCCTCAATACGCGTGGCTTCGAGGATGTCGTAAAGCAGGGCTACTCGGTGCTCAGCTCCCTGCAACTCACCGTCAACAAGGTCAACGACATCGTCGACCAAATCCAGTCCGGCAAAGGGAGCATCGGCAAACTGCTGGTGGACGAGACCTTGTATAACCGCCTCCTGGACATTGTGACTGAAGTTCAGAAGATCGCGACGGCGCTCAACAGCACTCAGGGAACGCTGGGGAAGCTGGTCTACGATCCGGCGCTGTATAACCAGGTACAGGGCTCGCTGGGGCGAGTCGACAGCCTGCTGGCGGGTCTTCAGCAGGGCGAGGGCACCGCGGGCAAACTGCTGAAAGATCCCGAGCTCTACAACCAGGTCAGAGACAGCGTGCAGCAGATGCATCAGCTGCTCACGGACCTGAATGCCGGAAAGGGAACAGCGGGCAAACTGCTCAAGAGTGATGAGTTGGCCAACCAGATTTCGGCTACAGTATCGCGATTGGACACCATGCTGGACAAGATCAACGCCGGACAGGGCACCATCGGCCAGCTGCTGGTCAATCAGCAGCTCTACGATAACCTGAACGGCGCGACGCGTCAGCTGAACCTGCTGATGCAGGATTTCCGGGCGAACCCGAAGAAGTTCCTGCGCATCAAGCTCGCCATATTTTGAAACTGCTGGTCATCAACGCCGACGATTTCGGGTTCACCGGCGACGTGAACGCGGGTATCCTTGACGCGCATTGCCGGGGCGTGCTCACGGCAACCACGCTGATGGCCTATGGCGCGGCGTTCGACGATGCGGTGCAGCTTGCGGCCCGGCATCCTGCGCTCGACGTGGGCGTCCATCTGACCCTGGTCGGCGCGCCGCGCTATCCCGATTCAGTAACGGATCTGCTCATCGCGCTGGCCCGGAAGCAGATGCGCATCTACGACGAGTTGCGCGCCCAGATCGAGCGCGTGATCGCGGCGGGCATTCAGCCCTCGCACCTCGATACCCACAAGCACACGCATCTGCTGCCTCCGGTGCTGACCGAGGTGGCGCGGCTGTCGCGCGAGTTTGGCATCCGGTGGGTGCGCCGTCCCTTCGATTTCCCGCTGCGGGCGCGCGGCGTGCCGTTTTCGCGCCGGGCCCTGAACTGTTGGATGGGCTTTCTGCGCGGCCGCTTTCATCGCGTTCTGGAAGCGCAGGGGTGCCGCACGACGGATCATTTCGCCGGCTTCCAGGTAACCGGCCATTACGATGGAGCGGAACTCGCGTCGCTGATCCGCAGCCTGCCCGACGGCTCCACCGAATTCATGTGCCACCCGGGATTCTGCACCAATGAACTGCGCGGCGCCAGAACACGTCTCAGGGAAAGCCGGCGGCGCGAGCTCGATGCACTGACCTCGGACGAGGTTCGGACCGCGCTCAGGGAAACAGGCGTGCGCGTGGTCAGTTATCGCGATCTCGACTGCATCGTAAGCGCGCCGTAGAACCGTTGCCGACCAGTTCCGAATTCACCGGGCAGGGCGTGATTGCGCTCTGGACCAGCCTCGGCTGCCGGAACTACGCTGATTACTCAGTTCTCAAAGCGTCCAGCGGTGAAATGGACGCAGCGACGCTGGCCGGGATCGTGGCCGCCGCCAGCGCGCACAGGGCCAGGGCAGCCGCCGCCACGGTGAGTGCGAGCGGGTCCCAGAAGGAGACTTGGTACAGCTGGCTGGAGATCAGCCGGCCCGCGCCGATGGCCAGAGGGAATCCGAGTCCGAGCCCCAGCGCGACGCGCGCCAGGGCTCCGCTCAGTACGTAGCGCACCACGCCGCCGCGGTCGGCGCCGAGCGCCATGCGAATCCCAATCTCGTTCGTGCGCTGCGCAACCGTATAAGCCGTGACACCGTAGAGTCCGACGGCCGCGAGCAGCAGTGCGACAATGCCGAACAGTCCGGCGAGACTGGCGACCGCGCGCTCCTCATCGAAGGTCAGCGCCACCTGTTCGCCGATGGTGCGCACGCTGTTGATCGTGAGGTTCGGGTCCGCTGCCGCGAGCATACGCGTTAGAAGCGGCTCCAGCGCGCCCGGGGCCGCATTGGTGACCATCATCAGACCACCGATGAAATGCGATTCCAGCTCCACCCGAGCCATGAGCGCATCCTTGTATGCCACGTTCTGCGCAAGCGGCGCGTAGAACATCGGCCGCGCGGGCCGGCGCAGCGCAAAACCGGCGAACTTGGCGTCGCGCACGATGCCTACAATACGAAAGGTGCCGGCGTTCTGCGGCAGGTCGAGGCCGAAGTGCTGGCCGAGTGGATCCTCATCGCTCCTGAAGAAGCGCTTGACGAACGTTTCGTTGACGATCGCCACCGGCTCGGTGTTGTCGTTATCGCCGCGATTAAAGTACCGGCCTCGCACCAGCCGCACGCCAAAGTTTTGAAGGTAATCGGCGCTCACGCGGTCCCAGGACGCGCCCGCATTCTCGCCCATTCGCGGCGGCGGATGCCCGGATACCAGGATCAGCTCGCCCCAGTTGTCGGTGAGCGGGTTGTACAGGGCGAGCCCGGAGCCCTTCACGCCCGGTAATGCGTTCATGCCGTCTTCAATGCGCCGATACAGAGCCTCGAGCTGCGGGACGGTGTACGTGGCCGGGGGCGAGTTCAGCGACACGACAATACGTCCGGTGGTGGCGAACCCAAAATCCTGGTGCTCCAGCTTGTTCAGGCTGCGGCCCAGCATGGTTGCGCCGGCCACCAGCACTACCGACAGAGCGGCCTGCGCGATGAGCAGGGCCTGGCGCGTGAAGGAGGAGCGGTCGCCCGTGCTGCGACCGGCGCCGCGCAACGCTTCGACTGGATCGGTTCGCGTCGCAAACCAGGCGGGAGCCGCGCCGAAGACGATGCCCGTCAATAATGCCACCCCGAAGGCGAAGCCGAGGACCATTGGCGACGGCAGAACGCTGATGGGCAGGAAGTGAGATTCCCGAAAAGCAAGGGCCAGCAACAGCCGTCCGGCGAGCACCGCGACTGCGAGTCCGGCGATCGCGCCGCCGATCGCCAGCAGAATCGATTCCACCAGCGCCTGCGACGTGATCTGCCGCCGGCTCGCCCCCAGCGCCAACCGCAGAGCCGTTTGCCCGCGGCGAGCAACGGCACGAGCCAGCAGCAGGTTCGCCACATTCGCGCAGGCGATCAGAAGCACCAGGCCGCAAACCGCGAACAGGATACGCAGGCTTCCGGCGTACTCCTCCTTCATCACCGCAACCCCCGCGCCGGCGGGAACGACGTTGATGATCTGTTTCGGCAGCATGCGCACGATGTCCGCCATCCAGTTGGCGGGATACCCGGAATCGTGCGCCATCCACTGCCGCAAAACGCCCGTGAGCCGCGGCGCGACGCCCGCGATTGATGCGCCCGGATGCAGGCGGCCGATGACGCGCAGCCAGGCTCCCACCGACTGCCGAAGCAGACCGCCCGTGCCAGAGATGAGTGGCTCCTGCTGGATGGGAATCCAGATATCCGGTGGATCGCTGCGCAGAGTCTCGCCGAAGAAGCCCGGCGGCGTAACGCCGATCACCGTGAACGGATGCCCTTCAATAACGAAGGTGGAGCCCACGACGAAGGGATCGGACCCGTAGTCCGCCTGCCAGGCGTGGTGGCTCATCACGGCGACTGGTGGCGCACTGGCCTTGTCATCGTCCGGCGAGAGCAGACGGCCGCCAAATGCCTGCACGCCCAGCGTGGAGAAGAAATTCCCAGTGACGTACTCGGAGCGCAGCGGACGTGCTGGCTGCCCCGGCCCCTGGCGGCGCACGCTCAGCCGGCTTCCGCCCGCCTGGAACGCGGCGATCTCGTCAAACTCCGGGGCCTCGGCCTTGAGCCGCTCGTACAGAGGGTAGGAGTACATCCCCCAGCGTTCCTGCGGCCCGCCTTCGACGCAGCAGTCGTCGCCGTCTCCGATCCGATAAAGCAGCGAGGGGTCTGAAACCGGCAGCGAGCGCAGCATCACCGCGTGAATCATGTTGAAAATGGCGGTGGTTCCACCGATGCCCAAAGCCAGCGTGAGCACCGCGGCAACCGTAAACACGGGCGATTTGCGGAATTGTCGGATCGTGTAGCGAAGCGTGCTGCGCAGGTTCTTCATGGGAGCCTCTCAGATATTACGAGCCTTCAGCCAACGGGTTCCCCACGGTGCTACGATTGCCGGTACGCCCCGGGAGGGCGGATCGATGCGCATGATGATGCAGATTTCCATTCCCGTCGAAGCGGGAAACAATGCGGCGCGCACCGGCGGTTTCGGGCCGAGGTTCCAGAAACTTCTCGAAAACCTCAAGCCGGAGGCAGCCTACTTTACGGCCGGCAGCAGCGGCGAACGGGGCGGATTCATCGTCTTCGATCTGACAGACACGTCCCAGATCCCTGGGATCGCCGAGCCGTTCTTCCTCGCCTACAATGCGCGGGTGACGTTCACGCCGGTCATGAACGCGCAGGATCTGGCCAACGCCGCGCCGGGCATCGAGAAAGCGGTCAAGGAGTACAGCAGGGCCGCATCCGCGTGACACAGGTCGGGCCCACGCGCGACAACACCGGGAAGCGCTCGTCCCACCGACAAATCGTTGAATTCTTCGGCTGACCACGTCGGCTCGGGAAAATATCGAACCGTGGCCGGCGCCGGGATCGACCTCTGGCGCCACACGAGGCGCCACTCGTTTTCAGAGTGCGCTCCTCTTGTGCGGCAGGGTTGCGCTCTCGGGCGTTCGTCAGGACACGGTGTGAACCGGTTATCGACGATCCTGTTGCGGGGCCGGTCGTTGCCGCAACAAACGGTCCGCGCGAGCATCTCAAGCTCATGAAACACGACCAGGGGTTACGTCGGCATCTGATCGAACTGCTGCGCGGCGGGCAGGCGCATCTGGGTTTCGACGATGCCGTTCGGGATTTTCCGCCAACCCTGCAAGGCGCTATTCCGCACGGTGGGCCCCACAGCGGCTGGCAGTTGCTCGAGCACCTGCGCATCGCGCAGCGCGACATTCTCGATTTCAGCCACAACGAGGACGGACGCTACCGCGAGCTGAAATGGCCGGCCGAGTATTGGCCGCCTACCGTCCAGCCGCCGGATGAGGGCGCCTGGGAAAAGTCGGTGAAGCAGTTCCGCGAGGATACGCGCGCGATGGAGGAGCTGCTACAGGACAACGCGCGCGACCTGTACCGGCCGTTTCCCTGGGGAAATGGCCAGACTCTCCTGCGCGAGGCGCTGCTGCTCGCCGACCACAACTCGTACCATATCGGACAACTCGTCCTGCTGCGCCGCCTGCTCGGTGCATTTCCCGGGCGCTAAAGGCTGAAGCCCAACGGCGATTTTCCGCCAAAGGTTTGCACACGGCTGCCGATACGCCTCAGTAGAACCTGCGATGCAGGGACGAAAGAGGCTATAGCATCACTATGCAAACCACAACTCTTGAGAGAACGGGAACGGTTCCACACGCTGCCGACGAGCGCGCTGGCAAGTATCTGACCTTCCGTGTGGGTGCGGAGGAATTCGGGGTCCGCGTCGACAAAGTGCGGGAGATCATGGGTGTTCAGGAGATCACCGCGGTCCCGCAAACGCCCTCTTATCTGAAGGGCGTCATTAACCTGCGCGGGAAAGTGATTCCCGTCGTAGACCTGCGCCTCAAGTTCGGCCTGCCGGAGACTGAATACACGCAGCGTACGTGCATCGTGGTGGTGCAGGTGGCCGGAGAATCTGGAGCGGTGCAGGTCGGGCTGGTCGTTGATGCGGTTTCCGAAGTGGTGAATCTCGCCGCGGCGGACATCGAGAATACCCCGGATTTTGGCGAAAAGCTGAGCACGCCGTTCATCCTTGGCATGGCCAAGCTGAAGGGCAAGGTCAAGATTCTGCTGGACATCGATCGCGTGGTCAGCGCCCGCGAAATCACCGGCTTCGAAGGCGTGATGTAAGGAGCGGGTAATGGCCACAATGACCGACGCGGGGAAAAAGATGATAACCGACTCCAATCTGGTGGAAGCCATCCAGAGAGCAACACGGGAAGTGTTCTCAATGATGCTGGGGATGGAGATTGAGCCCGGCGACCCCTTCACCGGCACATCGGCGGGGACCGAATCGGGAGTGCTGGCGCTGGTGGGCCTGGCCGGTCCGTGGATGGGCACCGGCAGTATCACCTGCACGCCGCGTCTGGCCTGTCGGCTGGCGTCGCAGATGCTCATGGCCGAGTATGCGGCCGTCGATGACGAGGTGCTGGACGCGGTTGCGGAAGTGGCCAACATGGTCATCGGCAACGTCAAGACGGAGCTGGAGCGCATCGTGGGTCCGATGGCGCTGAGCACGCCCACGGTGATCTACGGGCACAATTTCGAGACCCGGCGCATTGGAGGGCAGGAGTGGATTTCGGTCCCCTTCCCCTGCGATGGCCAGGAACTGCGGGTGCAGCTCTGTCTGGCGCCGGCGCGCGAGCCGCGCGCGACGCTGGGGCCCGGCTTCGCGCTTCCCCACACTGTCCAGATGTGAGCGACAAAAGAGGAAACCATGCCGCAGGATACAGGCGCAGTGAATCCCATCGCCAGCGATCCGGAGTTGCTGTCCGATTTTATTGTGGAGTCGCGGGAGCATCTGAACACCATCGAGCAGAAGGTGCTGGCGCTGGAGCAGGACGCCGCCGACCAGGATGCCATCCACGCGACATTCCGCGCCTTCCACACCATCAAGGGGCTCGCGGGATTTCTTGAGCTGGTAGCAGTGCAGGAGGTGGCGCACGAGGTGGAAACGCTGCTCGATCGCGCGCGGAACGGCATGCTGGCCATCAACGCCCGGGTCATCGACTCCATCCTCGCCAGCAAAGACTACGTGGGCATTTGGCTGGATCAGCTCGACGCCATGCTGCAGCGCGGCGAGACCGTAGCCGCGCCCGAGAATGCGACACTTCTGGCAGATCTTCGCCGTGTGCTGGAGGAGCGCGCAGCGCCTGTTACGGAAGCGGCAAGCACCTCGAGCATACAGGAGCTGGCGCGCGCGGTTTCAACCCCCTCCGAGGCCGCGCCGGAGGGGAGCGCAGCCGCCAGGGCGGTCGTCGAGAAGACCGAAGCGCGGTCCATTAAAGTCGACACGGCAAGGCTGGACTATCTGGTGGACATGGTAGGGGAGATGGTGATCGCACAGTCGCTGGTGCGGCACGATCCCGATCTGGAAGCGGAAAAGCGGCCGCGGCTGGTACGTAATCTCTCTCAGCTGGCGCGCATCACCAACGAAGTGCAGCGCACCGCCATGTCCATGCGCATGGTCCCGGTCCGGCAGTTGTTTCGAAAAATGAGTCGCCTGGTCCGCGACCTCTCCCGCAAGACGGGAAAGCGGGTGGAACTGGAGCTGTACGGCGAGGATACGGAGCTCGATCGGAACATCGTGGAGGAGCTGGGCGATCCCCTGATGCACATGGTGCGCAATGCCGTGGATCACGGGATCGAAACTCCGGAGGATCGCGCCCGAAGCGGAAAGCCGGATGTGGCGCGGGTCCGCCTTGGGGCGGCGCACCAGGCCGGGCACATCGTGATTGAAGTCAGCGACGACGGGCGCGGGCTCAACAAGGAAAAGATTGTTGCACGGGCGGTGGAGCGCGGCCTGCTCGAGGCCGGCACACAGCCGAGCGAAGACGAACTGTTTCACCTGATTTTTCAACCCGGCTTTTCCACCGCGGAGAAGGTGACCGACGTCTCCGGCCGCGGTGTGGGCATGGATGTGGTGAAGAAGCAAATACAGAAGCTGCGCGGACGTGTGGACATCCAGTCCACGCCGGGTGCTGGCGCCATCTTCCTGCTGAAGCTCCCGCTGACGCTCGCCATCATCGACGGCCTCGTGGCGCGAGTCGGCGCGGAGCGGTATATCGTGCCCATTTTCGCCGTACGCGAGATGCTGCGGCCCACCGAGGACATGATCTCGACGGTGCAGGGCCGGGCCGAAATGGTGCTGATTCGGGGTTCGCTGCTGCCCATCGTTCGTTTGCACGAGCGGTTCGGAGTCACCCCGCGCACTGAGAAGCTCACGGAGGCGCTGCTCATTGTCGCCGAGGGCGCGCGCCGGCGGTTCTGCCTCATGGTGGACGACCTGCTGGGCAAGCAGGAGGTGGTGATCAAGAGCCTCGGAGAATCGCTGCAGCGCATTGATGGCGTAGCCGGCGGGGCCATTCTGGGCGATGGACGGGTCGGTCTGATTCTCGATCTCGAGGGGCTTGTTGGCGATGCTCACGGCGAATAAGGCCGGCGGGCCGCTGGCATATGCCGGGCAGCCGCTCTCGGCAGCCGATTTCCAGCGCTTCCGGGACCTCGCCTATCAACGGTTCGGGCTGGACCTCCGCGAGGGCAAACAGGATCTGGTGGCGGCCCGTCTCGGCAAGCGCATGCGCCAGCGGGGCATTGCGAGCTTCTCCGATTACTACCGGATGGTCGTGTCCGACAGCAGCGGCGAATCACTGATCGAGCTGATCGACGCGCTAACCACCAATCACACCTCGTTCCTGCGCGAGCGGGCGCACTTCGACCTGCTTGGGAAGCTGGTGCGCGAGGCGGGTACGGCCGCCGGCTCGCTGCAGATCTGGAGCGCGGCGTCGTCCACGGGCGAGGAGCCGTACACGATTCTGTTTACCATCCTCGAAGCCAATCCGTCGCTGGCGACGGGGCGTGTGGCGCCCCTGGTGCTCGCAACCGATATTTCCACGCGCGCCCTGCAGCTGGCGACAAAGGCCGCTTACTCCCGCGACCGACTGCGCGATTTGCCGGAGAGCTGGCTCCGGAACTGGTTTATCCGCGACTCAGATTCCGAAGTCCTGCGTGTGAAACCGGACATCGCACGACTGGTGGAGTTCCGCCGGATGAATCTGATCGAGCCATTCCATCACGGCCGCACCTTCGACTTTATCTTCTGTCGCAATGTGATGATCTATTTCGACCGGCGCACGCAACAGGACCTGATCGGGCGGCTGCACGCCTGTTTGAAACCGGGCGGCTATCTGCTGGTGGGCCACTCTGAGAGTCTCAGCGGGATCGAGCATCCGTTCGCGTATGTGCGGCCGGCCGTGTACCGGCGGAAACCGGGCTCCCGATGAAGACCACCGTAGTGGGAATATCCGATTGCCAGGTGAGCACCGATGCCGCCGGAGAGCTGGTCACTTACGCGCTGGGATCGTGCATCGCGGTATCGGCATGGGATCCCTCGCGCAGGGTCGCGGGACTGCTGCATTACATGCTGCCGGATTCGACGCTGGACAGCCGCCGTGCGGAGCAAAACCCGTGCATGTTCGCCGACACTGGCATTAAGGCGCTGCTCGATAATGTCGCTCGTCAGGGGGCGGATCGGCGCAGGCTGGTAATCATGCTCACCGGAGGCGCGCAGGTGCTGGACCCGCAGCGCGTGTTCGACATTGGCCGGCGTAATCATCTCGCGGCGCGGAAGCTGCTATGGAAGCTGGGCGTCATGATCGCTGCCGAAGAGGTCGGCGGAACCGTTTCGCGCACGGTGCGCCTGGATGTTGATACCGGGCGGCTGTCCATCCGCGAGGGCGGCGGAACAGAAAAGGAACTCTCGCCCCGGGTGGGAAAGGAGGCTGCCAATGGCCTGGCGCGTGCTGGTCGTTGACGATTCGCCCGTCATGCGCGGGTTCATCCGGCGGGTAATCCGGCTCTCGGGTTTCGACGCCGCGGAGTGTCTGGAAGCGGGCGATGGCGAGCAGGCGCTGCGTGTGCTGCGCAGCCAGGCCGTGGATGTGATTCTCACAGATATCAATATGCCGGTCATGGATGGCGAGGAACTGATGGAACAGCTTGCGGCCGACGACCGACTGCGATCGATTCCCGTGCTGGTGGTCTCCACCGATGCGACGAAACTGCGCATGGCGCGCATGACCGAGCTTGGGGCGCTGGGTTATTTGTCCAAGCCTTTTTCGCCGGAGATGCTGCGCAGCGAACTGGAACGTGTCCTGGAGGCCGGTTCATGATTGCTCTGGACCGGCAAGTCCTGCTGCAAACGCTCGACGCGGCAGTGAACGAGACGATGGAAGCGATGTTCTTCGATGCCGCCGCGCCGGTCAGGGAGGGCGAATGCTGCGCCGGCGCCGATATGGTGACCGTCTGCCTATGGTTCCACGACGCCGTCGATGGCGAATTCATGCTCGCCGCGCCGCTGCCGACAGCTATGGCGCTGGCTTCCGGGTTCATGGGCGTGGACAACGAACAGGTGCAGCGCAGGGACGCCGAGCAGATAGCGTGCGAGCTGGCGAACATCATCTGCGGCTCAGCGCTGAGCCGCCTGGAGCCGTCTTCCGAGCTCCGTCTCAGCTCGCCCATGGCGACGCCGCGCGCCTGCGCTACAGGCGATGACGTCATTTATCAGCATTATCAGCTGCTGGACGGCTGTCTCTCGGTTTCGCTGCGCATCGATTGAATTGCGCCCCCCATGCGCGCGACAATGAAGCCGCCGCCATGCTGGAGAACATCAATCTCAAACGGAAGCTCTCGCGTGAAGAGTACAAGCACGTCGTGCCTGTCCTGCAGAGGCGGCTTTACGATCTTGAAAAGGCCTGCTGGGACCAGGGAGTGCCCACGGTCATCGTCTTCGAAGGCTGGGACGCGGCCGGCAAAGGAACGACAATCTCCACGCTCACGCAGCGCCTGGACCCGCGCGGCTTCAAGCTGCATCCAATTGTCCCGCCGCGCACGTACGAGCAGCAGCGCCCGTGGCTGTGGAGGTTCTGGCTGCGCACGCCGAACCGGGGCGAAATGGTGATCTTCGACCACAGCTGGTATGGACGCGTGTTAGAGGAACGCGTCGAGGGCACAACCCCCGAGAAGTTGTGGCGTCAGGCCTATCGCGATATCGTGGACTTCGAGCGCATGCTCGCCGATGATGGGACAGTCATTCTGAAATTCTTCCTGCACATCAGCAGAAAGGAACAGAAGGCTCGCTTCGAGGCAATCGAGGCCGATCCGCTGGAAGCGTGGCGCGTCACCGAGGCCGACTGGGCGCGGCACAGGAAATACCGCGAGTACCTCGCCGCCGCCGAGGAGATGCTGGAGCAGACCGAGTCGGAGTACGCTCCGTGGACCATCGTGGAGGCGACCTCAAAGTGGTTCGCACGGCGGAAGGTGTTCGAAACCATGATTGCCGGCATGCAGAAAGCGCTGGGGGCGAAGGCGCCGCCAATGCAGGAACCCGAAGGCCGGGATGAGGATTTGCGCGCCGCCATGGAATCCGCCGCCGGAGGCGAGGCCTGAATGCTGGAGACCATCGATGTGACGAAACGGCTCGATCGCGACACCTACGTGCGCGAGGTCACGCGGCGGCAGATCCAGCTTCGCGAACTGGGATATCAGGTATACGCGCGGAAGCGGCCGGTGCTTTTGCTGTTCGAAGGCTGGGACGCGGCAGGGAAAGGCGGAGCGATCAAGCGCATTACCGAGAAGCTGGACCCGCGCGGGTATGTCGTCTATCCGATCAGCGCACCCCAGGGCGAGGACAAAACGCATCATTATCTGTATCGCTTCTGGCGGCGGCTGCCGGAGCGTGGGCAGATCGCGATTTTCGACCGCTCATGGTATGGTCGCGTGCTGGTCGAGCGGGTGGAGGGGTTCGCGGCGGAAGATGAATGGAAGCGCGGTTATCGCGAGATCAACTCCTTCGAGCGTCAGTTGCGGGACTTTGGCACGATCATGGCCAAATTCTGGATTCACATCTCGCGCGAGGAGCAGCTGCGCCGCTTCGAGGAGCGCAGGGCCATCGGATACAAGTCCTGGAAGCTGACCGAGGAGGACTGGCGCAATCGCGACAAATGGGAAGCCTATGAAGAGGCCGTAGAAGAGATGCTGGTGAAGACCAGCACCCGGACGGCGCCGTGGACACTGGTGGAAGGCAACGACAAGTACTGGGCCCGGGTCAGGGTGCTGGCGACGATGGTGGAAGTGCTGTCGAAGGAGCTGGACTACAAACCCGCCGACCCGTTGAGCGGAGCATCGAAGAAGAAGCCCCGCAAGTAGCCGGGACAGAGTAGCCCGGTGGCGCCGCGAGATCCTCGAAAATGTCCAGAATCGGGCGTCGCCGGCATTGCCTGCGTTCCTGGTTTGCGCACGACCCTTGTCGCCTGCGTTGCACATACTCGACACGTTGTCAGTGCGACAGGCGCGATCGCGGACAGAGAACCCGACGAATCGCGCTTACGGGCATAGTTCAGGAGCCGGTTTCGTGTTCTTTCGTTTGTGGGTGGTGGCCAGTGACGGAATCGGTCCGTCTATCGTCACTGATTCTGAGTAAGTTACTGTTCTCTCGTCTCACCAGTCCATCCAGATCTGCCTGATGAGTTACGCTCTCTTCTCCTCCCGTTTCCGCTTCGCCCAGTGTTCCTTCATGCGCTCCGCCTGACTTTTCGAGATAAGCCCGAGGGGCTTTCCGGGTTGCTGGCGCGGCGCGCGCCATCAACCACAGGGGATGGCGATCCCCGCGGCTTCCCGTCTCGAAAGCGCAGCGGCCGCCGCGCGCGGCTGCGCCGGAGAACTTCCCAAAGGAGTATCAGGCGTAGAGCTCGCTCCGGGTCGGCAGGGCGCACAGGCCGCAGACCACAGCCCTTCTGCACTTCACATCAAGCGTGCGCTGCGAACGCCCGCAACCCGAAGTTATGGGCTTTGGGACGCGCTTCGGGTCGCGAGAGAGCAGCCATTCAGGGCCCATTGTTTTCACCGTGCGCCGCGCCAGGAGAGGCGAGAAGCGCCCGCAGCCGTATTCCCGGGGGTTCCGGATCGTCTCGTGCACCAACTCTTGACTTCGTAAAACAGGGGTCAGACTTGCTGCCGAAATGCGCCTTTTTTCGATCCGCCGGCGCTGGCACTGCCGCTGTTTGCGCCGTGGGAGAGGCCCTTTTGTTGAAAACCTGTTCCCCGGGCCTCGCCCGCGAAACAGCTCGCTCCGGGTCGGCAGGGCGCGCAGGCCGCAGGCCACAGCCTTTCTGCGCTTCACATCAAACCGCGCGCTGCGAAGGCCCGCATCGCCAGGTTCTGGGCTCGCGGACGCGCTTCGGACCGCGAGAGAGAAGCCATTCAAGGCCCATTATTTTCACCGTGCGCCCGCGGCAAGAGAGGTGGTCACCGTACCGCCCCACCATGGGCACGTTCCTTAGCGCGGACCTGGTCCATTGCGGTGCGGCACGCCCTTCCAGCCAATGCCGGTGTGTTTCTCTGGGCGAAAACT
>DASRCB010000139.1:0-2434 GCA_035653295.1 Bryobacteraceae bacterium | reverse complement strand
AAGAAGAGTGCTCCTTATCTGCCTGGATCTTATCGCCGAGGGTCGCGGAAACGAACCGTCGTTCGCCTTACTTTTATGCGGATTTGGAATGTTCGCAGGAGGTTAGAGGTGAAAAAGACAGGCGCGAACTGATGTGACTCTATATAGGACCGAACCTGCCGGCGTGAGCGGCAGGCCGCGGGCCTCGCCGTTGCAGGCCAACAAGCGGCCTTAAGGCAGAATCAATCGATGCGCAGCAGGACGCCACCGCCGGGCGCGAGCCAGTTCATATCGGCGCCCAGAGGCGCCGGCTGCCCACTGACCGGCGAGATGCGCGTCAGGGTGCGCCCGGGGTCACGCAGTTCGATGGTGAACTGGAACGAGTTCCTCAGATCCTTATTGACCAGCATGATATAGGATTTCCCCCGGCTGTCGTTGAACTCGCTGACCAGAAACCGGGGACCGGCGGGCCGCCGGACGTAGCGCTGGGTCATCTGCACGGACCGGACCAGCCAGCTTTCGCTCAGCGGGCGGCCCCCTTCGGGCGGTTCCGGGAAATGATACACGCCCATGCTGTGCAGGGTAAGCAGCACCGGCGCCAGAGCATGCACCTGAAAGTTAATCCTGCGCAACATGTCCCAAACCGGAGTCTTGTCACCGAACTGGTCAATGGGGGCAAGCCGGTAATTGGGAATATCCGGAGTAAAGTACTCAAGATACTCGATGCCGCGGCCGCCGTAAGCCAAAGTGCTGTAAACCTGGAGGCTGAAGGTGGCGTCGCTGGGCTCCATATCGTTGTCGATGGCCATGGCCAGAATGCAGTTCCAGAATGGCGTTTTGGTCTGGAGGCCCACACGGCGCACGATTT
The DNA here is from genome assembly GCA_035653295.1 of Bryobacteraceae bacterium. Lineage (GTDB taxonomy): Bacteria > Acidobacteriota > Terriglobia > Bryobacterales > Bryobacteraceae > DASRCB01. The sequence goes on along the minus strand of DASRCB010000139.1, from coordinate 1,587 downwards.
CGAGATTCGTGAAAAAGGAATCCAGCGCATCGCCGTCGATTAAAGCGTAATTGTCGTAGCTGAGAAACGGCTGATGGATAATGTCCGGCAGCATGCGGACATAGTCTGAATAAGTCGGGACGCCGAGGCGTTCGGGCGTTGCGCGGGAGGAAAGCAGGTTGACGTACGGCCAGGCGTCGGGCAGAGCCTTCCGGAGCAGAGCGGCAACGCGGCCGAGGCCAGGCATCAGCGATGCGTGCGGCTCATCGCGGAGGAAAAAGCCGAGCAAAGCGGGCTTGCCTCTGACTTCATCGACAAGGGATGCAACATTGGCGCGCAGCACCGAGTCGTTGGGGAGGCGGGTCCAGTCGTAACCGTTGACGCGCGGATCTGTAACAAAACAGCTCATGCCCGCGGCGGCGACGCGATCGAGGTCGGACGGTTTGCAGAAACCCGAAACGTTCAGGCCTGCCTCGTACATTTGGCGCAGATAGCCCGGGTCGGACGGGGAATCGTTCCAGGCCATCAGCGGAAACTCGTGCGCGCCGACGCGCGCGGGCGGGTGAGCTGTTTGGGCGGCAAGCAGAAGCGGCGCCGCCCACACAAGCAGACCAAAACGCATTACACACTGGATAGCACGGCGGAACGGCGAACCCTTACTGCACCGTCCAGTTCCCCACCTGCACCCACGCGCTGTGCTGGCCGGGGATGTCCAGCGCGTATCCCCAGATGTTCTTGGCTCCGTCAAACCCAGCGGTGAAGCTGAGGTCCAGCGTAATGGTGACGGTATTGCCCGATGCGGTTACCGTCGAGGTGGCCGCGTTCAGCGTGCACTGGCTGTTCTGGAGCGCGCTGCCACCGGGCGGCGAGGAACCGACATTCGCCGTGCCGGCGTCGTTCAGCAGGTAGAACCTGCCGACGGAGGCGATGTAGCTCACCTGGCAGCCGTTCACGGGTGAGAACGTGCCGTTGAACAACATCCAGGTGCGCGCGATATCCGTGCTCCCGTTGGCATCGGAGAACTGGAACTGGAACTGACCCGAGCTTCCACTGCCTCCCGCCGGAGCGGTGAGCGTTCCCACCGTCGGCGGCACTTCGGCCCCGCTGCCCACCAGCCATGAGCCCACCTGAGCCCAGCCTCCGTGTTGTCCGGGCACATCCAGAACGTAGGCCCAGATCTGCCGGCTGCCGGCGAATGCCGGGGTGAAGGTCAGGTCCAGCGTGAGGGTCAGGGTGTTGCCTGACGAGGAGGCGGTAGAGGTGGCCGCCTTCAGCGTGCACTGGCTGTTCTGTAGCGTGCCGCTGCCGCCCGCCGGCACCGACCCCACCCAGCCACTGCCGTTATCCGCAAGCAGATAGAATCTGCCCACGGAAGCCTGGTAGCTCACTTCGCAACCGTTCACCGGCGAGGAGTTGGTGTTGAACACCATCCAGGCACGCGCGATATCGCCCGCGCCGTTTCCGTCCGAGAACTGGAACTGGAACTGGCCCGAGGTCCCGAAGCCGCCCGCCGGTGTGGTCAGCGTTCCCACCTGCGGGGCCACTTCGGTCGGCGGCGGACCGACCATCCACGTGCCCACATCGGTCCAGCCGGCGGTCTCGGTCTCG
>DASRCB010000138.1:0-6254 GCA_035653295.1 Bryobacteraceae bacterium | reverse complement strand
CGTTTTCCGTGACGCTGCTGGAGCAAGGACGGGACATCCGGACCGTTCAACTGCTCCTCGGGCACAGCAGTCTGAAGACCACCGAGAAGCACTACGCGCCGTTCGTGGATTCCTTCCAGCGGATGCTCGACACAGCCACGGCCGGCCTGGATTTTGGTACACGCCGTGGTACACGGCGAAAAACACGCGCTAAGCTATTGAAAATAAGCGCGTAATTTGGCGGAAGCTGGTGGGGGTCGAACCCACCAGCGACTGAACAGCCGCACGCTGGTTTTGAAGACCAGGCCCGGCACCGGCCGAGAACAGCTTCCACGTGGGAGTGTAGCATTGCCGAAGTCCTCGAGCTGCCGCGTGCAGCTGTGCAGAGTTGTCAGCCAATGCCTGGAACGGCAAAGGCAGCGTTGACCGATCTGCTTGCCGTGTGCCAGGCGCGCGAGGCCGCAATGGGGTCACGTTTCACGCAGCGCTGCCAGAGGATCGAGACGGCTCGCGCGCCGCGCCGGGATATAACAGGCCAGCAATCCAACGATGACCAACACCGCTGCCGCGCCCGCAATGCTCAGCGGATCCGTCGCCGTTACTCCATACAGAACCCTGGCGAATAGCCTGGCCACGGCCAGCGATGCAGTCAAACCGATGAACAAACCAACAACGACCAGCGTCATTCCATCCCTGATGATCAGCCTGAGCACGCTGGTCTGCCCGGCGCCGAGCGCCATACGAACTCCAATCTCCCGCGTACGGCTGGTGACCGAGTACGCCATCAATCCATAGAGGCCGATGCTGGCCAGGCCGAGTGCGAGCATGCCGAAAATGCGTAGCAGCGCCACCCCCATGCGCGCCTGAAACAACCCTCGGTCAATGATCTCGCGGCCGGCGAGCGTGCCTCCGACCAGAACGTTCGGGGCCAGACCGGCGATGACCCGGCGCACCGGCATGAGCATCGCCTCGGGAGCGCCGGCCGTTCTTACATACAGGTTCATTGCGCCGGAGTAATTCTGCTGGAGCGGCACGTACACACACGGTTGCGCCGGTTCACCCCACGCCGTGTAATTGGCAGTGGCGGCAATGCCGACAACCTGTCGCATCTCCTGCTCGCCAGGAAGGCGAATCCGCCGCCCCAGCACATGGCCTTCAGGCCAGTAGTCGTGCGCCAGCTTTTCGTTGACGATCGCCACGGGAGTTGAGGTCGCGCGGTCTGCGCTCGTGAACTCGCGTCCGTTGTCGATGCGGATTCCCGCCGTCTGGAAGTAACCTCGGTCTACGGTATTCACCACGGCGGTGATACTGTCGGTTCGCGACCGCTGCTGGTGCCCTTCAACAGACAAGCCTTCGCGCGGGGCGGCCCACAGAGGCATGTCGGACGCCCACGAAGTTGACTCGATCCCTGGCAAAGCGGCGACGCGCTCGCGAACGGCCTCGTAGAAGCCCTCCACCTGGGGCCGGGAATAGCCGGCCTGTCCCGGACTCATGGCGAACACCGCAAGATGAGATGTTTGAAAGCCGGGGTCGATCTCATAGGCGCGCTGTATGCTCCGAAGAAACAGGCCCGCCGTTACCAGAAGCAGAAACGAAAATGCCACCTGTGTTGTGAGAAGCCCGCCCGCGACGATCGTTCTTCTGCGACCGCGCCCGGCGGTGCGGGTCTCCTCTTTCAGCGTCTCTGCGATCGTAACGCGCGATGCATGCAGGGCCGGAATGATCCCGAAGATGAGCCCGGTCGCGATGGACACAACCAGCGCGAACGCAAACACCGTCCCGTCGAGTTTCGGTGTGGCGAAGTTCGCGCTCGCCGGCAGCGCCCCGAATAACGCCTTCAGAAACGCGTAGCTCAGAGAGAGCCCGCAGGCGCCGCTCAGGATCCCAAGAACAGTGCTTTCGGTCAACAGTTGTCGGACAAGCCGGGCGCGATTCGCTCCCAGAGCGAGGCGGACAGCCATCTCCTGCCGCCGAACCGCGGCGCGCGCAAGCAGAAGATTCGCAACGTTGGAGCACGCAATCAGCAGTACGATACCGGTAACTACGAGCAATCCGGCGCCGGCGAAAATCACCGGCGAAGAGGCGCCGAATGAACTGGCGAAGAAGACGTCCCGGATGGGGCGGACGGAAAGCGTGCGGTTCTCGTCAGCGGCGGGGTACTGGCGCGCCAGACTCGACGCGATCTCGGTCACATTCGCCTGCGCCTGGCTCTCGGTCACGCCCGGCCTGAGCCTGGCCATTCCCAGAAACGCAGTTTTCGCGCGATCGGTTAACGCCCCTCTCATCTGCTCCGGCAGAAGCTCCTCGGACATATCCGCAGTTACCCACAGGTCCGGACCGAAGATAGCGTTCACGCCAATGAACTGTGGCGGAGCGACGCCGATCACCGTCACGATGCTGTCGTTCAGGCGGATTCTGCGGCCGATCACGCTGTCCGCCCCGCCAAAGCGCGACCGCCACGTTCCATAGTTCAGGACGGCGGCGGCGTGGGGCTCCTCGGGGCCGAAAAACCGGCCACGGAAGGGGCGAAGCCCGAGAGTGGAGAAATAGTTGGTGGTGACCAGTTCGCAGAACATTCCCTGCGAGTTTTCGCCGTTCTGCAGTGTGACGCCGCGGGGCTTCGTGTAGCCCGCAAGCGAAAGGAAGACGCCATTCATGGACTGCAGATCCCGGATGTCCAGATACGACAGCGGCAGCAGGGTAGACCGGGACTGGGAATGCGCGCGGGCAGCGCCGATGGCCGTAAGCCGCGCGGAATCCGGCACGGGCAGCACGTTCAGAAGCAGCGTGTCCACGATCGTGAATACCGTTGTATTCGCTCCGATGCCGAGACCGAGAGTGATAACAACGAACAGCACAAAGGCCGGAGTCCTGCGGATTGCGCGCACGCTGTAGCGCAGGTCGCGCCAGAAATCCGTCGCCAGGCTGGTCCTCGCCGCATCTCCGCACGGTACAGGATCAAACATCGGCATGGCCCGCGTTCGATTGCGATTCGCGAACAGACCGGTGTCGTCCAGTTCCGCGCGCGTGCGCTCGAAAGCCTCGGCTTCCGGAGCCCCGGCAGCCATCAGCTCGCGACAGCGATCTTCCAGATGCTGCGCGAGTTCCTCGACCAGCTCAGCCTCCGCGGCTCCCTACAGGCCCAACTGCCTGAGCCGCTCCAGGATCAAAGGCCTCCAGTCCGACATGAACGTCCTCCAGACTATGTGCTCCCATTATATGGGACTCCATCATATGTACGCGGACGAGAAGCGGGGTGTTCCAGGGAATTGGAAAGGGGGGTAGCTACAACTGCTTCAGCGCTTCGATGCAGAACGCGATGTGCTCGTCGAGATCGATGCCGAGCTCCTGCGCGCCATTGATGATGTCCTCGCGGCTGACCGAGCGTGCGAAGGCCTTGTCCTTCATCTTCTTTCGCACCGACTTGACATCCACCTCGGCCATGCTGCGGCTGGGCTTCACGTACGAGATCGCTGTCAGAAAGCCGGCCAGCTCGTCGCAGGCGAACAGCGTCTTCTCCAGCTGCGATTCGCGAGGCACGCCGCTGTAGTTGGCGTGCGACAGAATCGCCCGGCGAATTTCCGGGTCCACACCGCGCTCGGCCAAAATGGGCTCGCCCTTGATCGGGTGGTCCGGCGCATTGGGATGCATCTCGTAGTCGAAATCGTGCAGCAGCGCGGTCACCGACCACAAGTTCTCATCGGCGCCAAACTTCCGCGCGTATGCGGCCACACAGGCCTCCACCGCCAGCGCATGGCGGCGAAGGCTGTCGGATTTGGTGTACTCGCAGAGCAGGTCCCAGGCCTGTTGCCGGTCCATTGTTAGTCGGTCTTCTTGCGCCGGGGCGCGCGGCGCGGGCGGTCGCCGCCCTGTCCCTGCCCGCCATGGCCAGCGGTCTTGCGCGGACGCGGCGCGCGCTTCTTCACGGGAGGCGGCGGAGCCGGCGCCGGATTGGGATCGAACATGGTCGGCTGCCCGGCGACGAAGGGCTGCGGCTCCTCTTCTTCCTCTTCGGGCATGGGCGGCGCTTCCGGCTCGTCGGGCGGAGCAGGCGGATAAAACTCGGCGCCGAGGTAGACCATCAGGCCGGTCTCCTCATTTGGCTCCATGCGCACCACCAGCTTGTCCTGGGCGTAGTTCAGATATTCGGGGAACTCCTGGAAGCCGTAATTGCGGGTATCGAAGTTAGGATGCTCTTCCCGCATCCAGCCCTCGAGTTGCTCGGCGTTAACGCCCTGCTCCATTTCCAGCCGGTGCGTTTCCAGCGTGTCGCGCAGCAGCGGCAGGGTCTCCTCCGGACGCGCCTGCGGGCGCTCGGCCTGCGCCGAACCCTTGCGCTCGATCAGAATCCGCCCGCCGGTTCCGCTGACATTGACGAAGTCGGCCTTCTTCAGTTTGTCCACGAACTCGGAGAAGCTGCCCGCGCCGTAGGCCTTCTCGCTGAACGCCGGATCGAGCTGCAGCATCGTGGATTTCAGCAATCCGAGCTGTGGCTGCACCGCGCGGCGCTCCAGCACCTGAAGGGCGCGCTCGACCAGCGGCATGGCCTGGGACAGATCGAGCGGCGCCGGCCGAGGTCCGCGCTGCGGCCGTTCCTGACGTTGTTGCGGCTGCTGCTGGCCTTCGTGCTCGTGCCGGCGTTCGCCGCGGTCGCGATGCGATTCGCGGCCTGCCTGCCGGCCGCCATCGCTGAGCAGCGATTCGTAGCTGATGAACTCGTGGCAGTTCTGCTGCAGAATGGTGCTGGTGAAGGCCTTGCCGCCCAGCACGAACACGGTTTTGCCGTATTCCTTCAGCTTGTTGACCAGCGGAATAAAATCGCTGTCGCCGCTGACGATGGCGAAGGCGTTCACGTGCTCGTGGGTGAAGGCCATCTCCAGCGCGTCCAGCGCGAGGTTGATATCCGCCCCGTTTTTATCGCCGCGCGGCGAGGGGATACGCTGCACCATCTGGACCGCGTTTTCGGCCATCTGGCGGGTGGCCGGTTCCTTGCGGCCCCAGTTGGCGTAGGCAAACTTGGCGACGAGATCGCCGCGCTCCTTGAGCGCGTCCAGAGTAAGGGCCACGTCGAAGTCGATCTTCAGCGTCGACTTGAGGCCGATCTCGATGTTGTCGTAATCGACGAATACGGCAATATTCAGTTTTTCGTCCACTTGTGAACTCTTGTTCTGCCGGTGAACGCCTCCGTGCGGCGGAAGCGGCGAAGAAGCCGTTTCAAACCGCATCCCGTCAGACGGTCTGCTTCACGGACGACCGGATGAATCCGGCGATTTCGTCCAGCGACGCGCCTGGCTGGTAAACGGCGGCGACACCGAGCTGTTTCAGTTTATCCGCATCGTCATCGGGAATCGTTCCGCCCACGATGACGATCACGTCCTCCATCTTCTTTTCGCGCAACAGCTCCATCACCCGCGGGACGATGGCGTTATGCGCACCGCTGAGAATGGACAGCCCGATCACCTGGACGTCCTCCTGCAGCGCGGCATTCACGATCATCTCCGGGGTTTGCCGAAGGCCGGTATAAACGACCTCCATGCCGGCGTCGCGAAGAGCGCGGGCAATCACTCGCGCGCCACGGTCGTGACCATCGAGACCGGGTTTCGCGACCAGCACCCGGATCCGACTGCCCATACACCAGGATTATAGAACGCTGCTCTCCTGGTATGTTCCGAATATATCGCGAAACGCGTCGCAGATCTCGCCCAGGGTGGCGTAGGCGCGAACGCAGTCGAGCAGGTACGGCATGGTGTTGTCCGTTCCCGCCGCGGCGCGGCGCAAAGCGTCCAGCGACGACTGTACCTTATCATTATCGCGGTCCGCCCGGAGCCGCCGCAACTTCTCTTCCTGAAGCTGGCCCGCGGATTCATCGATCTGCAGGAGCTCGATGGCTTCCTCCTCCTGGTCGGTGAAGGCGTTGACGCCCACCACAATGCGCTCGCGCTGCTCGACTGCGTGCTGGTATTCGTAGCTGGCGTTGGCGATCTCGCTTTGCGGAAACGCGCGCTCGATGGCGGGAATCATGCCGCCCATGTCGTCGATACGGCGGATGTACTCGTTTGCTGCTTGCTGCACCTGTGTTGTGAGCGTCTCGACGAACCAGCTTCCGCCCAGAGGGTCGGCGACGCTGGCGACGCCGCTTTCGTGAGCGATGATCTGCTGGGTGCGCAGCGCCAGCGTGACCGCCTTTTCGCTGGGCAGCGCGTAAGCCTCGTCGAGCGAATTGGTGTGCAGCGACTGCGTCCCACCGAGCACCCCGGCCAGCGCCTGCAGCGTGG
>DASRCB010000137.1:0-4766 GCA_035653295.1 Bryobacteraceae bacterium | reverse complement strand
CCCACCGGCCAGAGTGTTCGCTACCCAGTTGCTGTTGCCGAGGAACTTCTTCCCCTTCCCGAACGGCAGCTCATAGATGCCATTCCAGGTGATACGCTGCGGCGGCACCTGGCTTGAATTGGTATAGATGAAGCGCAGGCGCTGGCTGGCGCTGAGACTCGGGTCGCCAAGAATCTCATTATTCGCAGGAACCGACACGGATGTCCCACCTCCCTGCGAGCCGCTCCCCGTGCTCGTGGTGTTGAACCCGGCGCCGCCGGAGGTCGATCCACCCGCATCGTTAGTGGTCATGGCGTGCGTGTACACGTAAAAGGCCTGGAACTGCAGGCCCGCCGAAAAGCGCTTGTCGACCCCGATCTGGAACGAGTTGCTGTTCGAGTAGCCGTTATGTTCCAGAATGCCGTAAGCCCCGGTGAGCGACCAGTTGGGATTGACCTGGCGAAGGTAACTCAGCGACGGCGCCTGCAGCCCCGTTTGCGCCTGGTAGTTCAACCGCGAAGTCGGCGCGTTGAAATCCCAGTGCTGCTGCAGATCGCTGCCGTGATTGCCGGTGTACGACGCCTTCAGCAGGAAGTCGTGGCCCATCTCGCGCTCAACCGTAAACGTCCACTCCTGGGCCTTGTTGTCCGACCAGTGATGCACATCCATCGCGAGGAACGAGAAGGCCCCACTCGACGGCGGCGCGGGACTCACCGTCGCGCCTCCGCCCAGCATATCCGTGGGGGCCGGCACGCTGCTCAGCGCATACACGCCGTTCGTTCCGTTCGCGTCGCCAATGCTGTTCACATAACGAAGATTCAGCGGCGGATTGCTGCGCATCGATTGCAGCAGTTGCGAAAGCGGCATGGGCCAGAAGTATGTCCCGTAACCGCCGCGCAGGACCCAACGGTCCGAAAGCCGGTAAGCTACCGCGACGTGCGGCGCAATGTCGTTCCAGACGTTCGGCGTCAGGGCGCTCGGGAAGTGTGCCTGATTTGCCGACACCGCGGTCAAACCACGAGCCGCCCATTGATCGAGAACGCCCGAGGGCACGCCCGGAATACTTGTCAACGTGGTGCTGCCCGGCAGGATGACCTGCATCGACTTCGGATCGCTCAGCACGTTGTTCAGATCGAGATTCAGGAGACGGTTGTATTTCTCCTTGTACGGCGTCCAGAACTCCCAGCGAAGTCCCAGGCTGAGCGTCAGTTTGGGCGTCAGCTTCCACGTATCCTGACCGTAAATGCCTACTTCCTTTTGCTGGAAATAGAAGTAACCCCGGTTGTACTGGTTCGACAGGTAGGTCGGAAGGCCCAGTTCCATGCTGGCGAAACCAAGGCCGGTAAACGCAACCGCCTGCTGGCCAACAGGGTCGTACTGCGCCGTCCAGTCCTTGTAGAAACTGTCCGATCCCTGCGCCTGCTGCAGCTCTTCGACGTTGTTGAACTCTTTGCGGCCCTTGAAGCCGAACTTGAAAGTGTGCTTGCCCTTTACCCAGGTAACGTTGTCGTCGATCTGATATTGGGTCAGGTTCTGGGCCTTGTGATTGTCGCCGTCCCAGCCGCCGTAATACAGGAAGTTATACGTATCGGTGTATACCGTGGGCCAGCCCGTAGCGCCGAACGGATTCGGCAACCCGAGCTTGTTCGCCCAGTTGATGTTCGAACCGTTGGTGCCGCTCCCGTTCGACGAACGATTCGCCGAAAGCTGCAGCTCGTTCAGCAGCGCCGGAGTGAACACGTGCGTCCAGTGCGCGACGATGGAGAACACGTTGGCCTTCTGCGACAGCGTGCCGGTTCCCGTGGTAACTCCCGGAGGCGGGTAGCCATAACGCCCGCCGGCCTGAAGGAAGTTCGAGAACGCCTGAGTGTATCGCCCCGACAGGTTGTCCTTGTCCGAGAACACCTGATCGACACGGCCGGTTATGGTGTTGTTATTCGTGGTCTCCGGGTAATAGGTCTGGAAGTTCGGTCCCAGCCAGGGGTTATTGGCCGCATCCGGCCCGGATGGGGTAGGCGTCAGGCTTTTGAACACGCCGATCACCTGCTGGTTCAGGAGATTGCTGGGAATCTTGTTGTTCGGAAAGGCCTGGCGCACGCCGTTCTTGTCGGTCGTGTATGGGTTGTAGATGGTGATCTTGTCGCCGCTGGTATCCACCGCCGTGCTGAAGTCACCGCTCCAGATGGCGTCGGTCGGCACGGCCGTCTGCGCGAAAAGCTCCTGGCGCAGCTTCAGGAGCTCCTGATCGTAAAAGAAGAAGGTCTTGTTCTTCCGAATCGGCCCGCCCAGGTATCCGCCAAATTCGTTGCGGATCAGCTTCGCCGGCGTGTTGCCGTCCTGAACGGCGCGCGCCACCAGGCCGCCGTAGTTGTCGCGAAGCGTCTCGTATGCTGCGCCATGGAACTGATTCGTTCCACTCCGCGTAACCAGCTCGACCGTCGCTGGCCGGTCGAATGCCGCGCCCGAACCCGCCGTCTCGATGCGGTATTCGGAGATCGTCTCCAGCCCGGGCTGCACACGCGAGATGCCGCCGCCGAACCGGTCGACATAGGAGATCCCATCCAGCAGAATCTCGGTGGAGCCGACCATCAAACCGTTGGTTCGGGGAGCGCCACCTCCGGAGGTGTTCTGGCCGCCTTCCACCCCGGGCGTCAGCGTGAACAGGTTAGAAACCTGCTTGCCATTCAGGGGCAGATCATGGATCTGCAGCGCGGTCTTCACGTCGCTGAGCTGAGCGCCCTCGGTCTGGATCTGCGTCGCCACCGCGGAGACGTCCACCTTGGTTTGAACGTTGCCCACGACCAGAGTCGGGTCCACCGTCACCGTCTGGCCCGCCTGAACCTGAAACGTCGTTTGCCACTGGTTAAATCCAGGCGCGGCGACCGACAGCGTGTACGGCCCGATCTGCACGCTGCCGAAGTAATAAATACCTGCCGAGTTCGAGTCGACGGTCTGGTCCACGCCTGTCGCGCTGTTATGCAGCGTCACTTTCGCCGTGGGAACCGCCGCATGCGAAGCATCCTGCACCGTCCCGGTGACGGTGCCCAGTCCCGTCTGCGCCGCCAGCGGCAGAGCCGCCAAGCCGATAATCGTGAAAAACTTTCTGACCTGCCGCAAGGAAGACCCCATTTCTCACCTCGCTCTCCGTGCGTGAAATTGCGGTTGAGAATATCAGAAGGCGTCTGTCCCTGTCAATCAGAACCGCCCTCTTTTCCACGGCATGGCAATTGCACACGACCGGGCGTCGCGCCGCTGGTCCGGCGATTTCGAGCTATGTTGCCGGCAACAATTCAGCCCGGGATGTAAATGATGCTGATCGAACAGACAGCCGAGGTGAAGGCGCCATCGAAGCGCCCGCGCTCTGTCAAGTGGGTCGCCATCATCGGGGCGGTCGTGCTCACCGCGATTGCCGTCGACGTAATCGTTCTGCTTTGGCACTGGCCCTTTACTGAGACCGCCCTGAGGGACGCCCTCAGCGGCCGCTCCGCGCGCACGGTGCGCATCCAGCACTTCCGGAAAACGTGGTTTCCGCCCGGCTGCGTGGCCGAGCAGGTTACGTTTCTGCGGCACAACCATCCCGACCGCACCCCTGTGATCTCCATCGCCAGGCTCGCCATTGTGGGCAGCTGGACCGATCTGCTGACCTTTACCGATCACGTGGACGCAGTGCACGCGTCCGGCATGCGCATCATGATCCCCCCGCGTCTACCCGATGGAAAGCGTGCGCACCCAATGCCGCTGACCGAAGGCAAATCCACGAAGGGCGGAATGCCTATCGGCAAGCTGATCGCGGACGGTACGGTGCTGGACTTCATGCCGAGCCAGCCGGATAAGCAGCCCTACCAGCTCGCCATCGAGCGGCTCACTCTGACCGGCGTCGGATCCGGCGCCCCGATGTCCTACGCCGCGACTCTGTTGAATGAGAAGCCGCCCGGACAGATCGTCTCCAGCGGAAAGTTCGGACCGTGGACCCCGGACGACCCGGGGCGCACGCCGGTATCCGGGACCTTCCGCTATAAGCACGCCAACCTTGGTATTTCAAAAATGGTCAGCGGCTTTCTCGACGCTGCGGGAAAGTTTCAGGGAACCGTCGATCATATCGAAGCCTCAGGGTCCGCCAATATTCCCGATTTTCATGTGAAAAGCAGCAGCCATACCGAGCGGCTGACCACCACTTTCCAGGCGGTTGTAAACGGCGCGGCTTGCGACACGTCGCTGAAAAACATCGAAGCTCATGTTGGCCAAACCACCGGCGTCTTCGAAGGGTCCGTTGCCGGGCGGCCGAACATGAACGGAAAGCTCGTTCAGCTCGGAGTCACCGTGCGGGACGGCCGCATCGAGGACCTGCTGCGGATCTTCATCCAATCGAAGACAGCGCCCATGACCGGCGCTGTCAGCCTGCGTGGCAACATCGAGTTGCCACCCGGCCCGGAAGATTTCGTTCGAAAGCTGCGTATGGAGGGCGATTTCGGTATCGGCGGCAGCCATTTCACGAAAGGAAGCACGCAGAAGCCGATTAACCGTCTGAGCGAGAGCGCCGAGGGGGAGAAGAAGAAGGAAATCGAGGAAGATCCGCGGACCGTGCTGTCGAACCTCAAAGGTCATGTCGTGGCGCGGGATGGAATCGCAACATTCACCAATCTGTCGTTCTCCGTGCCCGGGGCCGTCGCGCACCTGCATGGCACCTTCGACCTGAAAAGCGAGATGGTGAATCTGCACGGCGTCCTCGATACCGACGGCAGCATTTCGGATACGACCTCCGGGTTCAAAGCTCTGGTGCTGAAGGC
>DASRCB010000136.1:0-11592 GCA_035653295.1 Bryobacteraceae bacterium | reverse complement strand
CGAGGTCGACGATAGTGATGCGCACGTACGATGGCGTGAGCCAAAACGCCGACAACCCGTACGCGATGGCGATAATCGCGGCGGCGCGAAACCAGACCGCGCGCGTGCGCTCTCCGGTCCACACCGACCAGACAACCAGCGGAAACAAAATGGCGAGCGCCGTCGCGCCATAGAAGTTGTTCGCGACTGTGAACGCGCACAGCGCTCCGGCGGCCGCCAGCATCGCAGGCCGGCGGGCGCGCAGAGCCAGGAACGTGGCCGCCAGCGCTGCCGGCAGCACGGATAACGCGGAGATGTGAGGACCTTCGCCGTAAGCCATCAGTACGTGCAGGCGCTGTGGAACCCAGAATCCGCTGTCCACCCTGTACTGCTTCAGCAGCAGGAACGATGGCGACAGCAATGCCGCGGCCGCGGCAGCGAGCAACGCTCCCACGCGCCAGCCCCTGCCCGCGCGGACCAGCCAATACACCGCCGCGATCCCGAAGACGTACAGCACGGCGGTGTAGAGATGATAGGCGCGCGCCGTCGATACACGCCCGGCCACGGAGATCAGCGCCGTGCCATATCGAAGCGCGGGAGGATAGATGTAATCGAACCGCGTGCCGCAATACCAAAGCGGCTGCCATCCGGGGTGCGGAAGATTCTCGGTGAGCATCCGCGCGTCGGAAATAAACGTGCTTTCGATCGAGGGCCAGTTGTCCAGATACTCGAGCCGGAACAGTGGTGCGATCAGGATTGAAGCGAGAAAGAGCAGGATGAGGCTGTCGAGAACAGCTTTCCGGCGGGACAAGCCTCCGATTATATGGTGGCGACCATCACTCGCTGGCCGCACGCGCCGAAAGGATCACCATAAGGGGCGTCTCCACGCCCGGGGTACCCTCTGGTTTCGCGGCGACGCTGCTCTTACCGATCACGACCTTCTGCCCCTGGGCGAGATCCACATCAGTCTGGATCAGGACCGAGTGACCACCGCCGGTGTTTATGCTCAGCCTCATCTGATGCAGGTGAATGACCGGCACGCCATGGTCGTCCGAGGCCAGATCCGCATCGTGGAAGAAAAATTGATAGTCGCCGAAGGCGACGCCCAGAGCCGGAGAAATCGCCCCCGTCGTTTCCCCGCGGGCGCCCGAGTGCGCCCGAACGATAAAGCTGGTCAGCAAACGCAGATTCGAGTACCCGAACGCCGCATTGAGCTGTTTTGCAACCGGCTGGAGCGTCCCGGGAAGCGGAGGGAGTTCGTTCTCCCCGCGCGCCGCGGCGATCACCCAGCCCGTCACCTCAATGTCCGGCGCGGGCTTCTGGAGATCCATCTTTTGAATCACCTCTTCGGCGGCGGCCACCGCGTCCTTCGGCCCGTTCAGCACAATGTAGCCGGCAATCGGCCCGGATGCGCGAATGCCGAGCGCCCGCATCAGGCTCTCCACCTGCGCGTCGCTGGTTTGCACGTGTTTCACCGGCACCAGCTTACGGACGTCCGTCGTCGCAGTCACCATCGGCGTAACCTGGGCGCCGACGACCGCCACCGAGAGCGCGAGAACTGCAATCAATCGCTTCATTTCATTTCTCCTCTAATCCACCATCCACAGAATCACTACGTTCGGGTCATCGGTCTGCAACTTCACAAGCAGCGGCTGTTTTTCCAGCCGGGCTAAGAGAGGCGCCGCCGTGCGGTGGGTCTTGCGCCTGCTAGCCGCGGACCGCACGTGCGCCGCCATGGGACGTATCGCGGGAGCGGACGCCACCTTCGGAGGCGGAGGCGTCAGCTGCAGCGGTTGTTCCGTCAACAGCCGCCCACACCACACCAGCAATATGCACGCTGCCGCCGCCATAACAGCCTGTATCGCCGTTCGCACCCGTCCCCGCCGCCGAATCGTCGCCAGCACGCTCCGTCGCACCGCTTCATATGCCTCAGGCGGCGGCTCGGGCACGTTGCCGAAATCGAAATCGTCGTTCATAAACTCCTCCGCATCAGCCGCGCCACGATGCCGCGCAGCCGTTCGCGACCGGTCGAAACCTGCGAGCGCACTGTTGCCGGCGCGGAACCGAGAATCTCCGCTACTTCGGCCGTATCCAAGCCCTCGATGTCGCGCAGGACAAGCGCCGTGCGCTCCTTCTCCGGCAATCGCGTTAAGGCCTCGGCCAGCAGAGCCCGCTGCTGCTCGCGGCCAATCTCCTCATCCAGCGGCGCGCCGTCAGCGCGCAGGGAGTCGTCCAGCAGCTCCAACCCGCCGCGCCGCCGTTTGCGCAGCAGGTCGCGGCATACATTCACGGTCACTCGATAGAGCCACGGCCGGATCTCCGCCACCGACGCGAAGATCTTCAGGTTGCGATGGAGCCGCAGAAATACTTCCTGCGCGGCGTCCTGTGCGTCCTCCAGACGGCCCAGCAGCCGCAGCGAGGTCAAAAGCACCTGACGCTCGTGTTTCTTCATCAACTGCTCGAAGGCGGCTTCCCCGCCGGCCTTCGCCCGCGCCAGAAGTCCCGGAACTTCGTCCGGCCCGTCCGCCTCCCTGCTTCCGCTCATCCCGAGAATGAACTCCGGCGCATTCACGTTCTATGGAGATAAACTGCGGAGTTCGCCGGAACGTTGAGAACGAAATTACGGCGCCGGAACTATTCGCCGTTCCTTCACCTAACCGCACATGAAAACGCCAGTCTAAAGGGCAGCCGGATGGAATGGACCGATCAGGCGGCTGCCGAAGAGGCGTGCAGGGGCAATCAACAGGCCTTCCGTGTCCTCGTGGAACGGCACAGCCGCGCAGTGTTCCGTCTCGCTTTTCGTATGACGGGCAATGAACAGGATGCGGAGGATCTGGTGCAGGAGACGTTCCTGCGCGCGTGGAAGCAGCTGCACCGGTTCGATGGCCGGGCGGCGTTCGGAAGCTGGCTGTATCGCATCGCGGCCAACTGCTCGCTCGACCTGATTCGGGCGAAGCGCAGCCGCAGGGAGACGCAGCCGGCCGCCGACGAGGCGAACGCGGCGAACTGGATGGAAGCCGTCGCCTCGGCGGACCCGACGCCGGAGCGGCTCACGCACAGCAGTCAGATCGCCGCCCTGCTGCCGGCGGCCATGCAGCAGCTCAGCGCCGCCGAGCGCGCCGCGTTCGTTCTGCGCCACTACGAAGGCCGCAACATCGAGGAGATCGCGCAGGCGCTCGGGACCGGAACCGGCGCGGCGAAGCACAGCGTCTTCCGCGCGGTGCAGAAACTGCGCCGCGCGCTGGAGCCGGTGTGGGAGACGGGAAAATGAAACACCTCAGTGAAGAGCAGCTCACCATGGCTTACTACGGCGACTCGGACCCGGACGCTCGAAACCACCTCGATGAGTGCGCCGAGTGCCGCGCTGCGCTGGCCCGCATCGAGCGCCTGCTGAACGAATTCCATGAGTATCCGGCGCCCGAGCCGCACGACGGATGGGAAGCGCAGGTGTGGGCGCGCCTGCAGCCGCATCTGCCCGCGCGCAAGCCCCGCCGCATCTGGTTCCAGTGGTACGTGCTCGCGCCGGCAATGGCGGCGCTGCTCGTCGTCGCATTCCTCGCAGGCATGTGGAAGCAGAAGAAGTCGGATATCGTGCTCACCGCCAATGCTCGCGAACGCGTTCTGCTGGTGGCCATGGGCGACCATCTGGATCGCTCCGAGATGGTCATGGCGGAACTGGTGAACGCCGCGCCGGGCGAAACCGACCTCAGCGGCGAAAGCGCGCGCGCCCGCGATCTGCTCAATGAGAATCGCCTCCTCCGGCAAACCGCGCTGCGCACCGGCGACGTTCGGCACGCCGCGCTGCTGGACGAGCTGGAGCGAGTGCTGCTGGACATCGCCCATACCTCGCCCGAAGCCTCTGCCGGCGAGCTGCAAGCGCTGCAGCGCCGCATCGAAAGTGAAGGATTGTTGTTCCGACTTCGTATTGTTAGTTCGAATATTCATGAAAAGGGAAAGCAATTATGATTCGCTGTACTGTTGCATTAATCGTTTTCGCCTGCGCCGCCGCGGCGCAGGACCCATCAGCCTTCGCCTCGAGCTTTCAGCCGCAGGGCGCGCACGAGGACGCCGATTATCAGACCGGGCGCAAGGCGCTCGATAACAGCGACTGGGATACCGCCGTTCGGTATTTCACCGCTTCAGCCGCACGCAAGGGGCCGGATGCCGACGCCGCGCTGTACTGGAAGGCGTACGCGCAGGAGCACGCCGGCCGTCTGGAGGACGCGCTTTCCACCATAAACGCGCTGCGGAGAACCTACGCGTCCAGCCGCTGGCTCAATGACGCGCAGGCGCTCCAGGTGGAGATCCAGGCGCGAAGTGGCGCGCACGTGGACCCCGCCGCGGAACCCGATGAAGAACTCAAGATGATCGCGCTCAACAGCCTGATGCAGTCCGATCCCAAACAGGCGCTGCCCATCATCCAGAAAGTGCTGCAGGGCAACAGCTCCGAAAAAATTAAGGAAAAAGCTCTGTTCGTGCTCACGCAGAGCGGCGATCCGGAAGCTGGGAAGATCCTGTCCGGCATCGCCCGCGGCGACAGGAATCCCGACCTGCAAATGAAGGCCATCCGCTATATGGGCATGATGGGCGGCGATGCGGTGCGCAACGAGCTGGCGTCGGTCTACAATTCCACCTCGAACAAGGAGGTGAAGCACGCCATTCTCCGCAGCTTCATGCAGTCGGGCTCGCGCACGTTCCTGCTGAACGCCGCCACCAGCGAAAAGGACCCCGATCTGCGGCACGACGCCATCCGCCAGCTGGCCATGATCGGCGCCGTCGATCAGCTTTGGCAGATTTACGGCAGTTCTCCATCCGCCGATGAAAAGGAAACGATTCTGAAAAGCATGTTCATGACCGGCAACTCGTCCCATCTGCTCGACGTCGCCCGCAGCGATCGCGATCCGCGCCTGCGCCTGGCGGCAATCAAATCACTGGGGCTCATGGGCTCGAACGGACAGGCCGATGCCCTGGTGGCGATCTATCGCTCGGACAGCAACCGCGAAGTCCGCGACGCAGTCCTGAACGCGCTTTTCCTGCAGAACAACGGCAAGGCCCTGGTGGATCTGGCGCGCAGCGAGAGAGACCCCGAAATGCGCGCGGAGGTGGTGAAGAAGATGAGCCTGGTCCACACCAAAGAGACCACCGAGTACATGATGGAGATCCTCAACAAATGAAACTCCTGGCCTGTGCGCTCATGGCCTGCGCGGGGTTGACCGCGCAGCCGAACGTGGCCCATGCCCGGTTCGAGACGCGTGCGTTCTCGGGCGATCTCGCCGCGCAGATCCGCGGCGCGGGGCCGGCGTGGTTCGGATATGCCGTCCGGACCGACAGCAGCGATCGGCAGAGCTGCTGCTGGGAGAACTCGCGCCAATGCGGCTGCTCACTCGAGAGCGGGCGCGGTGACGTGACCATCGGCTCCCATTCCGGCCCGGTGCAGCTGGAAGGCTCGGCCGAGATGGCGGTGCTCTTTCGCGTGGTGAATGACGGCGTTCAGAAAGTGCAGGCCTACACCCTTTCGTGCCCGCTGGATGCCGGCGGACTCCCGTTCGTGTGGATTACGGGCGTGCCGGCCGGCGCAAGCCTTTCGTGGCTGGAGCATCTGGCCGCGACCGATACAGCCGATCGGGTCGCTGATGGCGCGGTGATGGCCATCGCCCAGCACGATGATCCCCACGCCGACGACGTGCTCGAACGTTTCACGCAGTCCTCACAGCCGATGCGCCTTCGCGAAAAGGCAGTGTTCTGGCTGGGGGCGGCGCGCGGCGCGCGCGGGGTCGCGATTTTGAAGAACCTGCTGGAGCACGACGCCAGCTCCGAGATACGGGACAAGGCCATCTTCGCGCTGTCCATCAGCAAGCAGCCGGAGGCGCTGGAATGGATGATTCAGGCCGCCCGTAACGATCCCTCATCGCACGTTCGCGGGCAGGCGATCTTCTGGCTGGCCCAGAAGGCCGGCAAGCGCGCCGTATCGACCATCACCGACGCGATCGCCAACGACCCGGACACCGAGGTGAAGAAGCGCGCGGTGTTCGCGCTTTCACAGCTGCCCAAAGACGAGGGAGTGCCGAAGCTGATCGACGTAGCACGGAATCAGAAGAACCCCGAGGTTCGGAAGCAGGCCTTCTTCTGGCTCGGCCAGTCCGGCGACCCGCGCGCGCTGGCCTTTATCGAGCAGGTGCTGACGCGATAGCGTTAACAGTCGCGCCTCGCGATCACCAGGCCGTGCTGCGCGGCGGCGGTGCGCACGCGCTGATAGACCGCTTCCTGCTTCTCCAGGCTCACCGGCGGAGAGATCTGTCCGGGCGCATAGAACTGCCAGGTCAGATGCGTGCCGCTCGGCAACTGCGCTACTTTGGCGAGCAATTGCTCTTCGTTCAGCGCATCGTACTGGAGCACCGAGAAACGCAGCGTGTCGTCCGGAAACCACGCTGGATTGATTACGGGAGCGCCCTGCTTCCACATGCCGGCCCACGCCTCCACCTGCTGCGCGACCTGCTTCGTCCACACTAGGGCATGGAGGCGCGCCAGTTTGTCCGGTCCGCAAATCCAGTTCGCACCCATGCCGATAGCCGACGCCAGCGCCACCTCCAGCATCACGGCGCGCGAGCCCGCATCGTCGTAGGGCGGGGCGGAACGAAGCTGCTCGTTCTGCCCGGCCCATTCCTCATGGAACCGCCGCAGCCTCGCCCAAAGCGCCGGCTCCGCATCGGCGCCGCCCCACTTCTGGAGCGCTTCGGCCGCGTTGCGGGCCACTTCGGGATCGGCATCGTCCAACGCGTCGATCGCGATCTGCTGCAGTTTCGGGAGTTCCGCGCCGAGCTCCTGAAGCTGATACTGATAGCAGCCGGTGTCCTTCCTCTCGCGCATGGCTGCGGTCACTTCCCGGGCGCCGAGATCGGGATCGACGCGCAGGAAATAGCGCAGCATGGCCGATTGCGGCGCGCACGCCCATTCTCCCTGACGCTCCTCATATGCCGCCTGCACCGCGCCCACAAAGCTGGCGTCCGCGTAACGATCGATGAGCTGATAATCCAGTTCGCGGTCGTTCTCATGCCTGCGGATCCGCTCCACAGCGGGCTGCACCGCGGGCGCAATGTCTTCTTTGGGCAGGAGCGCGAGCACATCCGGGCTGGGCTGCGCGTTGGCACTGCGCAGATCGCGAAGAATGGCCTCTCGCCCGGCGGCGGGATCCATCTCGAACAAATGCTTCAACGCGGCGTTGTGAATTGTCGTGTCGCTGGACGGCTCCGCCATCATTTTTCGCAGGACGGGCGCCATCTCCGGACCGGCAACCAAAGGCCATCGGAATTGAATCAACTCCCCCTGCGCCTTCGCCGGCAGGTCGGGCCATGCCGCCGCGAGCAACGGACGCAGCGCCTCTGCGAGATGTGAGTCGAGGTGGCCGCTGGTGAGCAGGCCGTGCAGGGTCAGAGCACGCGCGCGGCCGATCTTTCGCGGAAGCGCCTCCGCGGCCGCCTGCACTTCGGCGCTCATGACCGCGTCGAGGTGCGCCTGGCGTCGTTCCCCAAACGCCTGGGCTTCGCCATCGGACAGGCCTTGCGGCCAATCCCAGGCAGGGTCGCTGCCGATCTGCAGGTTCACCAGCGTGCCGAGGAACTGGGGCGTGACAGGGTGCTCGGGAACCGACAGTTCGGCGTGCATGGAATCAAGGGCCAGCTGGCGGTACGGCGAGCCGTAGAGCCCGAACATCAGGTTTGCGTCGGCGAACTGTTCTGGCTTGAGCCCGAACAGCCTCGCAAGCTGCTTCGTCGAGCCCTTCGTATTCAGGAACCGCAAGCGGCGCGATGCTGCCCGGGCGTCCTCCGGAGAACCTGCACCGGTCAGCGTCTCGACTGCGTTTCGCAATTGCTCCGCCTGCCACGCCGGATTCGGCGCGTTTACCTGGAAATCTATGGAATTGGAGCGGACGGGGACGTCGACGCGTTCGTAGTTCGCGTTCTCACCCGCGTCGCGCGTGCGCCAGACTCGCTGCGTGACGGCATACAGCCGGTAGTGCCCCGGTCCGGGCGAGCGATACTCGTTCAGCTCGGCACTGGCGATGAAGGGAGTCGAACCGAGCATGCGCTCGCTGCCCAGTGCGCCCCCCATGAAGGCTCCGGTTCTGAAATAGGTCGCCAGCGGATCGGGCGCGTCCGGCTCGAGGCAGTATTGCTCGATGCCCAGCCGCCCGCTGCGATCGTAATTCCGGTCGTCCGCCCAATATCGATTCTTCGTGCTCGATGTGAAGGTCAGGGCCAGGGGAATGATCTCGCCGTACTCAAAAACGGGGCCGTGATCTTTCAGTGCGATGGTGAATTGAACATCGGAAGCGGCGGACGTGGCAGCGCACGGGTCGGGAGTTTCGGCGGCAGCGGCCGAGGAGACGAAAATCAGGAGAGCTATCGTCGGAGCGCGCATGCGTGTTCCCAGGCCGGCCAAGTTGGCAGACACCGCGGCTGTCAGTTTTGTTCCACAGCCTGTGCCAATTCGGCTTCTGTAACGTCGATTTCGAGATTCAGCAGACCCGCGCCGTAGGTCTTGCCCTGCGCGTCGATTCTCAGCGAAATGGTTCCGCCGCCATCGAGCGCCTCGTAAAGCAGGAAATTCAGTGCGCAGAGATTCGGTAATTCGAAGCGTTCCACGCGGCCGCGAACTAAATCGCCGAAATGCGCCTTGACGCGCTCAGGAGTGACCTCGCGGACCAGCACCGGATACCAGCGGTCCTCGCGCGCGATGACCCCGATATTGGACAGGTCGCCTTTATCGCCGGACCGTGTGTGCGCGATGCGCCCGAGCGGGATCTTCATTCCACTACCTCGACGCGGGTGCGCACGGCCTCTCGCGGCAGCAGCGCGGGCCAGTAGGCGACGATCTCGCGCGGCTTCGGCCGGCCTTCGCCGTAACCGGTGCCCGTCGGCGGACCACTGAGGACCAACGGAACCAGTTCACGGGTGAAGCGATCAACGGCTTTGCGGTCAGGACCGCGCACCCCGATCCGCAGTTGCACTTCCGGTGGATCGGGACAGGTCCGCGCCGCAGGCCCGTGGCAGGCATTGACGCCGAAGAACTCGGTATAGATTTGCTCGAACTTCAGCCCGAGACTGGCGAGCCGCTCGCGCACAATCGCGTCGGCGGAGCGAGCTTTGGCCAGCGCATCCGGCGCGCTGTAAACAAGTGTCCCGATCGCTTTCCAGCCGTATTGATAGCTGATGGAAACCTTCAGAGTCGCCGGACGCGGACGGCCGCGAATGCCGGTGAACCGGACGCGGTCGTTGCCGCAGTCCTCCAGCTGAACGGTGGTGAAATCGGCAACGCAGTCGGCCATCATGTAGTTCGCCGGATCGCCGATCTCGTACAGGAGCTGCTCCTTCACGACCGGCACGGAAATGCGCCCGCCGGTGCCAGGATGCTTCGTAATTGCAAATGTCCCATCCGGCTCGGCCTCGATGATCGGATAGCCGATGTTGGCCATGTCGGGAATCGCCTGCCAGTCCACCTGACAGTTGCCGCCCGTACATTGCGCGCCGCATTCAATCGCGTGCCCGGCGATCGTGCCGGCGGCGAGCAGATCGTAATCGGTCTCCTTCCAACCGAAGCGATGGATCATGGGCGCGAGCGCGAGCGCGCTGTCGGTCGAGCGGCCGGTGATCACGACATCCGCATCGGTGGCCAGGGCCTCCGCGATCGGAAAGGCGCCGATGTACACGTTCGCGCTCTGGATGCGCTCGCGGATGGTCGCGAGCGGCGCGCCGGTGTCCATGTTGCGCATCTGGTGGCCGGCGGCAAGCAGGTCGTCAAGGTGACCGAAGATATCGTCGCCGAGCACGACCGCAACCTTCAGGTCCGGCGCGAGCCGGCGCACTTCGCGCGCGCAGGCCAATGGGTTCACGCCACCGGCATTGGCCAGCACCACCACGCCCCGCTCGCGCATCTGCTTTGCGACCCGTCCGATCAGCGGCGGGAAGTCGCGCGCATAGCCGAGCGCCGGGTCGGCCGCCTTCTGCTTCTGCAGAATGGACATGGTGACCTCGGCCAGGTAATCGAGCATGAGGTAATCGAGCGGACCCTGCTCGATCAGCCGCACGGGCGCCTCCAGCCAGTCGCCCCAGAAGCCCTGGCCGTTGGCGATCCGGATCACAACTGCGCGCCTCCGAGGTCGTCGAGGCGCATGGTTTCGAGCACAGTTTGCTGGCGATGCCGCGAAGCAGTCGCCGCTTCGAACGCGAACGCCAGGACGCGGCGGGTTTCCAGCGGATCGATGAGCGCATCCACGTGTCCGCGGGAGGCGGCGTGTTTGGCGTCGAGCCAGCGCTCGTAGTCGTCGCGGGTCTTGTCGATACGCTCGCGCAGATCTTCGGGCACGGGCTCCCCGGAGCGCTTCAGCTTATCGAGTTCCGGCCCGTGGATGGCCTGTACCGCGGAATCGCCCTCCATCACGCCGATGCGCGCGGTCGGCCACGCGAACGTGAAGTTCGGATCGAAGCCCTGGCCGGCCATGGCGTAATACCCGGCGCCACTGGCGTGGTTCAGCGTCAGGATGATCTTCGGAACAGTGGCGCAGGCCATTGTTTCAACCATTTCCGCCCCGGCGCGAATGATTCCTTCGCTCTCGGCCTCCACCCCCACCATGAACCCCGAGACGTCCTGCAGGTACAGCAGCGGCAGATTCGTCCGATTCGCATTGTCGACGAAATACGCCACTTTGCGCGCCGACTCGGTATAGACGATGCCGCCGATGCGCGGGCCTGACTGGCCTTTCAGGAATCCGCGGCGATTGGCGATAAGCCCGATGCCGCGGCCCGACAACCGGCATTCGGCGCACAGCATCTCGGGCGCGTAGTCGGGCTGAAACTCCAGGTAGTCGTCGCGATCCACGATGCGCTGGATGACTTCTGTCATGTCGTAGGGAAGCCGGTGATCGGCCGGCAGTAAGTCGTAGAGGCCTTCCGCCGGCTTGGCCGGAGGCGTGCCTTTCGGCGCCGCTTCCACCGGTGCTAATTCGCGGAACTTGCGGCGAATGAGTTCGAGGCAAGGGCGATCGCTGGCGGCCATATAGTGCGCCACCCCGCTGACCGTAGTGTGCATGCGCGCCCCGCCCAGCGTTTCGGCGTCCACGCTCTGGCCCACGGCGCCCTTGACGAGATTCGGCCCGCCGAGGCCCATGAAGCTGCTGCCATCGACCATGAAAATCACGTCGCTCAATGCCGGCAGGTACGCGCCACCGGCGATGCATGGACCCATGACAGCCGCGATCTGCGGGACATGGAGCACGCGCCGCATCAGTGAGTTGTAGTAGAAGATGCGCGCCGCGCCGTACTGGCCAGGAAAGATGCCGTCCTGCAGCGGCAGATTCACGCCCGCCGAATCCACCAGATAGACGATAGGCAGGCGATTACGCATGGCGATCTCCTGCGCGCGCAGGATCTTGGTGATCGTCTCCGGCCACCACGCGCCTGCCTTCACCGTGGCATCGTTGGCGACGATCACCGCGGGACGGCCTTCAATCTTCGCCAGCCCCGTGACCACGCCCGCGGCGGGCGCCTGGCCATGATACTGGTCCCAGGCGACCAGCAGGCCGATCTCGAGGAACATGGAGCCGGCGTCGATGAGCGC
>DASRCB010000135.1:0-4066 GCA_035653295.1 Bryobacteraceae bacterium | reverse complement strand
CCCGGCTTGAAGTCCCTCCGGGCTGCGGGAGCAAGAGAATCTTTGCGCCTTGCGGACGCTGGTTTGCGCTTCGTCTCAGCGGTTTGCCCCGCTGCCCCTTCCGGCGTATCGAGAAATGCGGCCGCGGCCGTTGCGGTGGTGAAGAAGTTACGTCGATTCATGGCTCTCCCCTTTCTGCTGCGCTTTTTGCTTTCACATGCCTAACGCACGATGACCGCGAGTCCGTCTGGAACCACCGCGACCTTTGCGTCATCACCCTGCAGCTGGTAAGCGCGCACCATCGCCTCATCAAAGGTCCTGGCGTGCTCCATATGCATGCCTTTAACGACCTCCGGCTGGATCAGATCGGAAACCATGATGACGTGATGTTGGCTCAGAATGCGCGCCAGAACCTGAGATTCCCACTGATCGGCCACGGTATGCCTGCGGTCGACGCGCGACACTCGATCGAGAAACTCTTGCGGAGTGCTGCACTGGGCCAGATTGTTGTAGAAACCTTTACCGCCGGCCCCGTCCACAAGACCGGCAACCATGATGATCACCCCGCCAGGCTTGTTCGTGGCCTCCGCCGAGGTAAGTCCCTTCACCGCCTGATAGATGTTCTGATCCAGCGGATAGCCGCCGTTGGTGACCACTGTAATGTCACAGTCCACCTTGTCAACGGAGGCCAGCGAGGTGAGAAACTCGCAGCCCTTCACATGTGCCTTCTCCACGTCACCCGCGAAGGCGGCGACAATCTTTCTCTCACCGTTCAGAACCACATTCAGAATGAAGCGCAGACCCGCGGTTTTCGCCGCATAGAGCATGTCCCTGTGAATCGGATTGTCATCGAGAATGCCCGGGCGAGTCCTCGGCGAGTTAATGAACTCGCTGCAGTGATTGGCCATGATGGTCTTGTAGGAGGCAATGCCGGGGAGCACGGACTTCCTTCCCCCCGAGAAGCCGGCGAAAAGATGGGGTTCGATGAATCCCTGCGCGAGCAGCAGGTCCGCCTCGGCCGCCACCCGGTTCACGATGCACTCTCCACCTGAGGGGAGTGTCCCGATTTTGACCATTGCCGCGTCGTCAGTAGCGATGTGCATGACAATTTGCTCATGATCGACAATCTCCTGTCCGTATTTGTCGATCAATTCCTCGCGCGTGGAGGGACGATGAAAACCTGTCGCCACCAGGATCCTGACGTTCGCATCAGGCTGCGCTTCGCGGATCCGCCGCAACAGGATCGGCGTAAGAATGCGCGAAGGCACGGGACGCGTGTGATCTGAGCTTATGATCACGATGTTTTTCTTTCCCCGCACGAGTTCCTCGAGTGTGGGGGTTCCGATCGGGTGATCGAGTGAGGCTTCGACCAGTTCTTCCTGCGATCTGTCGGGCTGCCAGGATTCCACCCTGGACACCAGCGATCCCGCGAGGTTCCGGTCTGCAATGTCTACAGTCAGGTGGGTTCTGTTGTACGGCAAAAGGACTTTCATGGGTTTGTGCTCCCGCCTGTATTTCGCTGCAGGCGTTGCATGCCGATCCGCATTTGAACGGCCAATTCACGCCTGATCGGCGACAATTAGAACTCCCGGCCAACGACAATTAAAATTCCCGGCCGGCGACAACCATCGAGGACCATCGAGGTTGCGCTCTCCAGAGCGCAGCGGGGATGGTGACTGACTCACAGGTGAGGAGGTTAAAGAGGTTGTCGAAGACAGAAGCAAATCAGGAGTTGGCGGCAGCTAAGGCGGGCATGGACCCGAAAACGGCCCGTAAGTATTTGCGGGATGGACGCCTGCCGAGCGAGACCCGATCGGACCGGACATGGCGCACAAGGTCAGACCCGTTCGCCGAAGTGTGGGACGAAGTGCGTGAGCTGGCGACGACGAATCCCGGACTGGAAGCGAAGACGCTGTTTGAAGCGCTGCAGCGGAAGTACCCGGGCCAGTTCGCGGACGGTCAGTTACGGACGCTCCAGCGGCGGCTGAAACAATGGCGGGCCACGGAAGGCCCGCAGCAGGAAGTGTTCTTTGCCCAGCGGCACGTGCCCGGGCGACTCGGCCAATCCGACTTCACGCACATGACGGAGCTGGGGATCACCATCGGGCGGCAGAGTTTTCCGCACATGCTGTATCACTTCGTGCTGTCGTACTCAAACTGGGAATCGGCTTCGCTGTGCTATTCCGAAAGCTTCGAGAGCCTGAGCGATGGCCTGCAGAACGCGCTTTGGGAACTGGGTGGAGCGCCGCTGGAGCATCGCACCGACCGCATGTCTACGGCGGTGAACAACACCAGCGAGGCGCGCGAGTTCACGGTGCGCTACGAAGCTCTGCTGCGGCATTACCGCATGACGGGACAGAAGATCCAGGCCGGTAAGGCCAACGAGAACGGCGACGTGGAACAGCGGCATTACCGACTGAAGCGCGCGGTGGATCAGGCACTGATGCTGCGTGGCAGCCGCGACTTCGCCAGCGTCGAACAGTATAAAGAGTTCCTGCGGTTGCTGATCGCTCAGTTGAATGCCGGCCGCCGTGAACGACTGCGCGCGGAGATGCAATACCTGCGGCCATTACCGGAGGGGCGGCTGGAGAGCATCCGCCGGGAGCGCGTGAAGGTGGACTCCGGCAGCCTGATCTACGTGGACCGCAACGCCTACTCGGTTCACAGCCGCCTGATCGGTGAGAAGGTCGAAGCCCGCCTCGGCGCGGACACGATTGAGGTCTGGTATGCCGGCCGGAAGGTGGAGCAACTGCCGCGGCTGCGCGGCCGTGGCAATCACCGCGTCGATTATCGGCACATCATCGACTGGCTGGTGCGGAAGCCAGGCGCCTTGGAGAACTACCGCTATCGGGAGGATCTGTTTCCGACCAGCCGCTTTCGCATGGCGTGGGACGCACTCCGGGAGACGGCGCCAGTGCGCGCCAACAAAAGATATCTGGAAATCCTGGAGGTTGCCGCTAAAGACGGTGAGGCGCGGGTTGACGAGGTGCTGCGACATCTGCTGGAAGAAGGCGAGCTCGGCGAAGGCAAGCTGAATGCAGAGACCATCCGCACGCTGATCAATGAAGACACGGTGCTGCCGCCCGCCACCGCGGTTAATGTGGCGCCGGTCTCGCTGGCCACTTTCGATGAACTGCTGGGCGGCACTGCGGAGGTGCTGCAGTGAGCACCGCGTCAGCCGACTTCAAAGAGCAATTGAACGAACATCTGCGTGAACTGCACCTGCCAGCAATCCGCCGTTGCTTCGAGGAGAAGGCGCGGCAGGCCGAGCGGGAAACGCTGAGCTACGAGCGGTACCTGCATGAGCTGGCCGAGGTGGAGTGCCAGGAGCGGCGCGAGAACCGCATTGCCCGACTGCTGCGAGCCTCGCGCCTGCCGCTGGAAAAGACGCTCGACAACTTCGATGTGAAACGGCTGCCGCCAAAGGCAGCCCGGCAGGTGAAGGCGTTGCTGGACGGCACGTTCCTCGATCGGCGCGAGAACGTGCTGGCCTTCGGCAATCCTGGGAGCGGCAAGACGCATTTGTTATCCGCGATTGGCCAGGAGCTCATTCGCGCTGGCCGGCGGGTTGCGTTCACCACCTGCGCGCTGCTGGTCCAGGATCTGCTGCTGGCGAAGAAGGAACTTCGCCTCAGCCGCGCCATTCGCAAGCTTTCTTATTACGAAGGGCTGCTGATCGACGATCTCGGCTACGTGCAGCAGAGCCGCGAGGAGATGGAGGTGCTGTTCACACTCATGGCCGAACGATACGAGCGTGGCAGTGTCCTGATCTCGTCGAACCTGCCGTTCTCGAAATGGGAGGCGATCTTCCGCGACCCGATGACCACCGCTGCCGCGATCGACCGGCTGGTTCACCACAGCGTCATTCTCGAACTGAACATCGCCAGCTACCGGGTGGAAGAGGCGAAGAAGAAAAAGGCTGAAGAGGCATCGTGATCACAGCGGCCGTTCCAAAAGGAAGAAGTCATCTTTTGAGCTGGAGGCTCTGCCTCCAGACCTCCGGGATTTATCGCAACGATGCCATCCCAGGCTGGCGTCGCAAAACCGGCGGGGCGGCTGACGCCGCATCCCGCCCTGGTCTGGCCCC
>DASRCB010000134.1:0-3538 GCA_035653295.1 Bryobacteraceae bacterium | reverse complement strand
AGAATCGCTGAAACACTTCCGACGGGCCGATCTCGAATCTGCCGCCCCAGAGCTTCATACTCGAATCGTTATTCGCCCGACTTCGCCGCCAGAGTGCGCATCCTGATGGGCAGTCCGATCAGGTTGATGAACCCCTGCGCGTCCTTCTGGTCGTAATCGGCGCCCATGGTGAAGCTGGCCACCTTCAGCGAGTACAGCGAATACGGTGATTTGCGACTCACCGGCTCGAGGTTGCCCTTGTACAGCCGCAGCGTGACCTCGCCGGTTGTGGTCGCGCTCACCACGTCGAAGAACGCGTCAAGCGCCTCGCGCAGCGGCGTGAACCACAGCCCGTTGTACACCAGCTCGGCATAATCGAGCGCCAGCTTCTGCTTGTAGTGCAGCGTGTTCTTGTCCAGCGTGAGCGCTTCCAGTTCCCGGTGCGCGGCCATGATCAGCGTGCCGCCCGGGGTCTCATAGCAGCCGCGCGATTTCATGCCGACGAAGCGATTCTCCACCAGGTCGATGCGCCCGATCGCGTTCTCACCGCCGATGCGGTTCAACTCCTCGAGCAGCGCCACCGCCGACGAGTACTTCTTCCCGTTCACCGACACCGGCGTGCCCTTCTCGAACCCGATGGTCACGTCCGTCGGCTTGTCAGGCGCTTCCTTCGGGCTCTTCGTCAGCATCCAGATGCCGTCCGGAGCGGCGTTTGCAGGGTCCTCCAGTTCGCCGCCTTCATGCGAAATGTGCCAGATGTTGCGATCGCGGCTGTAAATCTTCGTCGTGGTCTGCGCGATCGGCACGTTATGCTTCGCCGCGTACTCGATGGCGTCCTCGCGGGAAACGATGTCCCACTCGCGCCACGGAGCGATGACCGCGAGCTGCGGCGCCAGCGCCTTGTAAGTCAGCTCGAAGCGAACCTGGTCGTTGCCCTTTCCGGTGCAGCCGTGAGCCAGCGCATCGCAGCCCGTCTGGAGCGCCACTTCCACCTGCCGTTTGGCCAGCAGCGGGCGCGCGATGGAGGTGCCCAGCAGGTACTTGTGCTCGTATACTCCGCCGGCGCGCACCAGCTTCCACAGGTAATCGCGCACGAACTCCTCGCGCATGTCGGCGACGTGGCACTCCGCCGCGCCCGTCTTACGCGCCTTCTCTTCGAGGCCATCCAGCTCGCCTTCGCCCTGTCCGATATCGCCGCACACGGCCACCACTTCGCAGCCGTAGTTCTCGCGCAGCCAGGGAATGATGATAGAGGTATCGAGGCCGCCCGAATAAGCGAGCGCCACCTTCTTCGGTTTTTGCATAATCCTTTGGAGCAGGCCTCTGGCCCGCACGTCAGCCGAGCAGCATCAGCAGCAGCGCCTTCTGCGCGTGCAGCCGGTTCTCGGCCTGATCGAAAACCACCGACCGGGGCGATTCAATCACGCCGTCGGTCACTTCCTCGCCGCGGTGCGCGGGCAGGCAGTGCATGAACACCGCGTCCTGCCGCGCGTTCCCGAACAGCGCTTCGTTCACCTGCACGGGCTGGAAGATGGCGCGCCGCTCGTCGGCCTCATTCTCCTGCCCCATGCTGGCCCACACGTCCGTATAAACCGCGTGTGCGCCGGCGACGGCCTGCAGCGGATCGTTCGTAATGGTGACCTCACAACCGTTATCCGCCGCGTGCTCGGCGGCCCGCTTCACAATTTCGGTATTTGGTTCGTACCCTTCCGGGGTCGCAACCGCAACGCTCATCCCCAGCCGCGGCGCCGACAGCATCAGCGAATGGGCCACATTGTTCCCGTCACCGACGAAGGCCAGCTTTCGCCCCTCCAGCGAGCCGAACTGCTCTCGCAGCGTCTGCAGGTCGGCGAGCGCCTGGCAGGGATGGTAGAGATCGCTCAGCGCATTCACCACGGGAACGCTGGACCATTCCGCCAGATCCTCGATGGTCTGCTGCGAGAACGTGCGGGCCACGATGCCGTGCGTCCAGCGATCGAGGTTACGCGCTACATCCTTCAACGGCTCGCGGCCATGGATTGGACCGGTGCTGAGCACCGAATCTCCCCCCAGCTGCTTGATCGCCAGCTCGAAAGTCATGCGTGTCCGCAGCGATGGCTTTTCGAACAGCAGACTGATATACAGCCCCCGCAGGCTCTCCGTATAATCGCCGGGCCGGCGCTTGACCTCGGCCGCCAGTTCCAGCACCGCGCCCAGCTCCTGCTGCGTGAGGTCCAGGTCGGAGCGCAGGTTCCGCGCGACAATCCTGGCGGGCGGGATCGGCGCGAACTGGAATTGATGCCTCGCTGCCATGGGATGCGCTCAGACGGACGGCTGTGAATAATTATTCACTACTATGCATAATCGCATACTGCGGCGGGGGAGTCAATCACGCCCCGGAGGAGCGCTCGGCGTGCTTGCCGCTCTGGCGTTCGCTTGCTTCGCTGTTGGGCAATCGTGCAGGGAGCGGTAATCTCGCAATTGCTGCACCGGCATTAAAGGCTGCGAAATACCGCCACATTTACCGGGCGTGGCATAGCGGGCGAGGCCCACCACCTTACCGGCGCCGGCCGTTGCGGTTCGACTGTGCCAACACCAGATCGGCGCCGTAGATCTGGCGGAAGATGTCGGCCGCGCGCTCGGCTGCCCAGAGTTCCAGGTCGGCGTCGGAATCGGACTCGAGGCCGAGAACCACGCTTCCGTTCTGGCGTTCGACACGGAGATTCGCCACCCTCTGCTCGTGACCGCGATCGAGGCTGTCGGCCAGCCGCAGCAGCGGCGCGAGCCAGAGCACGGCGCGCTGCATCTCCGGAGGCAGCTCCTGAAATTCGGCGTGGCGCGGCTGGGGCATCGACTTGCGGTGATAGCGGCAGAGCATCGCCACCAGCGTCCGCTCCTCGTCGGTGAAGCCGGGCAGGTCGGAATTCTGCACCAGATACTGCGAGTGCTTGTGGTGGCTGGCGTCGCTGACGAAGTGTCCGATGTCATGGAGATACGCCGCCGCCTCGAGCAGCTTTCCGTTGCCCACCGGCAGCTTGTGCAGCGTCTGCAGCTCGTCGAAGAGGATGCGGCTCATCTCCGCGACCTTTCCTGCGTGCTTCGGCTGCACTCCGTAGCGGCGCGCCATGACCTCCACCGTGCGGCGCTGATCACGCGATAGCCAGGACAGCTCGCGCCCGGCGCCCCGCGCGGCCAGATCGGCGACGATGCCTTCCCGGACGCCCGCGGCCGAGTAATACATGGAGCGCTGGCCGAAGACCTCCAGCGCGCGGGAGAACACGGCCGCCCCCGCGATGATGATCTCGGCGCGCCGCGGGCCGATGCCTTCCAGCTTGCGGCGCTGTGCGAGCGTTTGGCTCGACACCTCCTCATAGAACCGGCGCACCGCGGCGGAAGAGGCGCGCTTCCGGTCGGCCTCCTCGCGGCGGGCGCGCGGAATCTCGTTCACCGAACATACGATCGCGGCGGCGGTTGCGGAGGTGGCGATCACCCGATCGAGGCCTTTGCCCTCGAATTTGCGGACCGCGGGGGCAAGCTTCTCGTCGATGTACTCGCGCAGCCGGTGCAGCTCGAGTTCGGT
>DASRCB010000133.1:0-6886 GCA_035653295.1 Bryobacteraceae bacterium | reverse complement strand
GAGAATCGCCTGTTTTGATGGCCACTCCGGATGTTTGTACGCGTACTCCTGCGGATTTTGCTCGTAGTATTCGTAGTCCGGACTGGCGGGATTTGGGGCCTGCCAGCATGAGTCCGGTTCCGCCAGGTGCGCGATAACCGTGCGATTGTGCGCCGCGATGTCGTCGAAAATGGGCTTGAATACGGGATCGTCAGGAAGCAGGTACTTCCCCGCGTGGTTCCGGATTTCCATTCCGATGGTCTTGTAAATCTTGACGGCGACGGCGCCAGCGGCGAAGTCCTGGTTGAGCTGGCGAATGGCCTTTGCGGCGAAGTCGCGCTGCTCGAACGGGTATGGGCTGAAGGTCGTGCACAGCCGGACACGTCCGCCGGTGGCGCGAACCACTTTCAGGACATCCGCGCGCTGCGGCTCCATTTGCCGGAAAAACGGATCGCGGTCGTCAATGAGACAGATATCGACCGCGCGCAGGTGGAGAGCCGATATCAGATCGCGGAGCGCCGGGTCATCCTTGTACAGGTGCACATGCGTGTCGATCGGATCAATCTCGGCGAACTGCTTCAGCACCGCATCCAGCGGCGCCGTGACCTGCCAGCCCATCAGAACAGCGGAGAAGAGAGCGGCGCCGAGGGCCACGAGCGCCGGTTTTATATTTCGCGTCATTCCATTCATTCCGCAACCTCGAGTACGCGCTGCGCGTTCGACGGGTACAGCTTTTTCAGAACGCCGGAGGGACTCATCGCCGCTCTCCAGCAGGCGCCACCATCCACGATACATGCCTGCATCGCGGCCCGTCCGTTCCGAAGAGCACGCGGTGCTCGCAGCGCAGCCCTTCGATCCCGCGACATATTCTCTGGCCATCGCGTTGTTGATTGTGGTCGCGGTACACACGGGCATCCGCATCACGCGTCACCTCGAGCCAGGAGCGATGCGTCATAACCGCGCTGTAACGCAACAGCTTCAGTTTTCACTACCTGGCCGGGGACCCGTCCACCTTGCAAGGTCAGCGCGACAGGCGCCCGACCCGGAGTCAACTCACGCGGCGCGCTTTAGGTTTCCGAGCATGCGTCGTAGTCTCTGCCGCGCTCGATGCCGGCATGGGAGAAATGCTGCGCGACGACTACCGGATTCGTCCGCACGCGGATCCAGGTGTTCCGCGATGCTTCTTCGCGCAAACCCGCGATAATAGTCGGGCTGGTACCAAACACCTCGCAGGAAACGCGACAGCGATGATTTCGTTGCGGTACACTGGGCGAACACTTCTTTGTACAAACGCTCGCATTGGTTGCGGGCCATGTGTTAAGCCGTAGTCTGCGGAAACACAGGGCGACAGACCCCGGCCCCGGAGGGGGGTCCGACAGCGCTGAAAGGCGCACGTTCAATGCTCCCTCCGGCGTAGCCGTGGACGGAGCCGGCAATGTCTTCGTCACGGAGCAGGGCGCCGGGAAAGTGTACAAGCTCCCCGCGGGCGGCGGCGCTCCAATCCAAATCGGCAGCGGTTTTTCCAACCCTTACGCGATAGCGGTGGATAGCGCCGGGAACGTGTTCGTCACCGACGTTGTAAACAACAACGTGGTCGAGATTCCGGCGTCCGGTCCTCAGAAAACCTTGATGACCGGCATTGGCCTC
Source organism: Bryobacteraceae bacterium (assembly GCA_035653295.1). Classification (GTDB taxonomy): domain Bacteria; phylum Acidobacteriota; class Terriglobia; order Bryobacterales; family Bryobacteraceae; genus DASRCB01. Next base: position 5,260 of record DASRCB010000133.1, on the reverse strand, counting down.
GCTGACGGCGTGGCAGTGGATGCCGCGGGGAACGTATTCGCTTCGGGAGGGAACGGTGGCGCCGGAGTGGTCGAACTGCCTGCCGGTAGCACGACCCCCGTGCAGATCTACAGCGGCATGGTCCACGGCATTGCGATTGACGGCGCTGGGAACGTGTTCATCGGCATTACGGGCGGCGTTGTGGAATTGCCGCGCTCGCAGGGGCCGTCGCTGAGCTTTGGCGCCGTCGATCAGTACAGTACGACGAGTGCCCAGTCCGTCACCGTCCAGAACATTGGCAACGCCACACTGAACGCCGTGTCCCCCGGACTCACCATTCCGGTCGGGTTCGCGAGTTCCGGCACTACGTGCAACAGCACGTTTTCGCTCGCGCCGGGCGCAAGCTGTGCCCTGAACATCGCGCTGGCGCCGCAGACTACGTCCGTGTTCGACGGAAACATCGTCCTGACGGACAACGCCCTCAACGCGGCCTCGGCCACCCAGAACATCGCACTCACCGGCAGCGCCAGTGTTCGGCTGACCAGCGGAAGCCCCAACTGCGGCACGGTGAACGTGGGCAGTTCACAGACCTTCACCTTCACCTACTCGGTGACGATCGTCAGCGGGACGAACACCCCCAAAGTGCTCACCCAGGGCGTGGAGAATCTCGACTTCACCCTCGCTTCTTCCCCGGTGTCTTGTGTCGACAACACTTGCACCGAGACGGTGCAGGTGAGATTCGCACCCAGAGCGCCCGGATTGAGAATGGGCGCAATTCTCATCAGGGACAGCAGTGGGAAGACACAGGGAACCACCTATATCCAGGGCATCGGCCAGGGACCCGCGGCGGCCTTCAGCCCGGCGGTGCAGAAGACCCTGGTCTCGGGCCTGGGCCGTACCGCATCCCTTACTCCTGCCGTGGACGCGGCAGGCAACCTGTTCTTCAGCGACGATAACCTGGGCCGGCTGCTCGAACTCGCTCCCGGCAGCACGACTCCGACCGTGCTCGCAACCGGATTGAACTTTCCGTCCCAGGTGGCCGTCGACGGCCTCGGAAATATCTACGTCGCGGACCAGAACAACAAGCGTGTCATCAAGCTCCCTCCCGGCGGCGGTTCTCTGAGTACGGTGGGAACCGGGCTTGGGAACCCGACCGACGTAGCGGTGGATGGCGCCGGCAACGTCTTCATCGCGGATCAGCTTCCTGCCGCGGTGTACAAGGTTCCGGCGGACGGTGGCGCCCAGACTATGATCGGTAGCGGGTTTTCCGGACCGATCGCGGTAGCGGTGGATGGCCTCGGGAACGTGTTCGTGCTGGACGCCAAAAATGCAAACATCGTGGAGCTTCCCGTCTCCGGCCCACAGCAAACGCTGCTGACCGGCCTGGGTGTATTCCGTCCGGCCAGCCTTGCTGTGGATGCCGCAGGGGATCTGTTCATCGCCGATTCGAACAGTGGGGCTCTCGAATTGTCCGCGGGTAGCACCACGGCCGTACAGATTTACAACGGCTACGCCGAGGGCATAGCCGTGGACGGGAGCGGCAACGTGTTCATCGGCGAGCGGACCGGCCAGGACGGCGGCGTCATCGAGCTGCAACGGTCGCAGGCGCCATCGCTGAGCTTCGCCTCGACTACCGCTGGCAGCGCGAGCAGCCCGCAATCGGTGACGCTGCAGAACATCGGCAATCAGAACCTGACAGCCGTTTCGCCGGGCCTGACCATTCCAACGGGCTTCCAGCAGGTGGCCGGATCCGGGACGCCCGCGGACTGCACCAGCAGCTTCTCGCTCGCACCGGCGGCCACGTGCAACCTGAGCATCCGGTTCGCACCGCAGAGCGCTGGCGCGTTTAGCACGTCCGGCTGTCCTTACCGACAACGCCCTGAACGGCAGTCCCTCGGCGACGCAGAGCATCCCGCTTTCCGGGGCCACGCCGCTCGCCCTGACAGCGGGATCTCCGACTCTCGCCACGACGAACGTGGGCAGCACGCAGTCCGCGACACTGACTTACACCATCGGCTCCGATCTCACGATTGGATCGGTGAAGGTGGTCACCCAGGGCGCCACCGGACTCGACTTCACCTCCGCGAGCGGAACCACGTGCACCGCCCAGGCGTATACAGCAAACCAGACCTGCAACGTGCAGGTCCAGTTCACGCCGCGAGCGCCCGGCCTGCGCATGGGCGCCGTCATCATTACGGATAACAACGGAAGTGTTATTGGCGCCACTTACCTGTCCGGCATCGGCCAGGGTTCGGCGGTGGCCTTCAGCCCCCCGGTGCAGACGACGCTTCCGGTGAGCGGACTGTCTGAAGGTTACGCCGCTGGTTACGCGCGGATCGCGCGTGGAGCGCCCGCCCGGGCGTCGGGATGTGAGTTTATTCGGCGTCGCGGCGGAACGCGAGCGCGATGAACTCGCGCAAGAGCTCACTCGGCTGCGTACGTCATCAGGCCGAGCCGAATGCGGTAGCCGCCTTCACGCTTGCGAGGACCAGGCCTGAAGGCGAAGTACTGATCTCCTTTGGGGACTCAACACGCGATTCGGTCGGCCCTTGCCGCTGCTGCAGCACAGGCGTATACTACTGCCGCAATAGAAATTTTACGTAATAAGGAGAAGCTTATGCGAGAACCCCCAATCGTTCCGGGGCGTCTTTTCGCGGCGCTTAGGAACCTGAACGTCTTCGTCATCGTGCTTCAGTCACTATTCTCTGCGGGCGTTGTTTTCGGACAAACACCGCTGGCGGACGCATTTGCGGATTTCTCAATGGCCTCCAACCCGAACGGCCAGTGGTCGTACGGATATACGCTTACGCGCGGCTCGCCTCTGATTCTTTTCACCCATACGTCGGTCACGAATCCCTGGTTCGGCTGCGCCGGACTGGGCGGCTGGTACGAGAACCTCGGGGATGCCGTTCCGTCAGCCCTGGCGAATACGACTAGCACGGTGAACAGATGCGGATCAATAACCGCGCCGCCAGGAATGATGGTGCTCCATCCCGGACCGAACGGGGAAAACGGCGTGGCCCGGTGGACCGCCCCCGCGACGGGAGATATCGGAATCGTTGGAAACTTCCAGGGTGCGGATAATACCACTACGGATGTCGCCGTCCTGCTCAATTCTTCTACTGTCCTCTTCTCAGGAAACATTAATGGTCTCGGCGACATGAGGGCATTCCCGCTGCGGGTTCACGTCAACGCCGGCGATCGAATCGATTTCTCCGTCGGTTATGGCTCGGACGGCGCGTACGATTTCGACAGCACAGCGTTCGAGGCAACGATCAGCACGCTGCCCAACGGACAAACACAACTGGCGGACGCGTTTTGGGATTTCTCCATGGCCTCCAACCCCAACGGTCAGTGGGCGTACGGGTACACTCTCACGCGTGGCTCTCCGTTGATTCTTTTCACCCATACGTCGATCACAAATCCATGGTTCGGCTGCGCCGGACTGGGCGGCTGGTACGAAAACCTCGGGGACGCCGTGCCGTCAGCCCTGGCGAATACGACCGGCGCGGTGAACAAGTGCGGATCGATAACGGCGCCGGCACAGATGATGGTGCTGCATCCTGGACCGAACGGGGAAAACGGCGTGGCCCGGTGGACCGCGGCCGCAACTGGAGATATCGTAATCAGTGGAAAGTTCCAGGGCGCGGATAACACGACTACGGACGTCGCTGTCCTGCTCAATTCCTCGAATGGCCTGTTTTCCGGAAACATCAACGGCCTCGGAGACACCAGGTCATTTCAGCTGCACGTCCACGTGAACACCGGCGATCGAATCGATTTCTCGGTCGGCTATGGCTCGGACGGCGCCTACGACTTCGACAGCACGGCATTCGAGGCGACGATCAGTACTGAAGCGTTGCCGGCGATAGGCAGCATGGCCGCCGCCCCAGCTTCCGGGTACGGGCTGTCGGGACAGTTCACGTTTCACTTCTCCGATCTGAATGGCGCTGGTGACATCGCGCGCACCTGGATGATGTTGAGCGCAACGCAATCTACGGCCCAGGCGTGTGACGTGACATACCTGGCGTCTACGGGACGGTTTTATCTCGGCTCCGACGACATGCACAGCTGGATCGGCGGGCTTGCTCCGGGCGCGGCCGGCACGTTGTCCAACAGCCAATGCACGCTGAATGGGGCGACCTCGTTGGTCGGGCTGTCGGGCAATAATCTCACGATCACTCTCAATCTGACGTTTGCGCAGGCATTCATTGGTCAGAAGCAGGCGCTGGCATACGTCCAGGACACGACAGGGCAGCACGCCGGATGGACGAACGTGGGGCAATGGATAGTGGGCTCCGGCGTTGAACAGGCGCCAAGCGTGGGGACACTCATTGCGCCCGCAGGGGGTCAGGGGATTTCGGGACAGTTCCAGTTCGAGTTCTCCGATGCCAATGGCAATGCAGACATCATGCGAAGCTGGATGCTGTTCAGCCGCACCGGCTCCACAGCTAATGCGTGCGAGGTGTTGTATGTTGCGTCAGGAACTCGGCTGTACCTGCTTTCTGATGACGGCGGCGGCTGGATTGGTCCGGTGCAGCCGGGAGGGCCGCCGGTGAATAACAGCCAGTGTACGCTGACCTCAAGAGTGGTGGCAGCGCAGTCCGCAAACGAGATCACCATCACCCTCAATCTGGTTTTCAGTTCGTCATTCGCCGGCGCCACGACAATTTTCGGCTGCGTGCAGGACTGGGCGGGCGCGTTTGATCCCGGGAAATGGAAGGTGCTGGGCAACTGGACGGTGCAATAGGGCGAGAACTGGTGAGTGACAGCGGACCTGCCTCGGGGCGGGGCGGAACGGCAGCCACGCGGGTTACCACAGTGCATTCGTGTAATTCGATCGAGTGTCCTTATCGGCCGTGACCAGCGGCCGATCCAGTGGCCGCCACCGCCGTTGCCTCTCGCATCGGCGTGCCTGAGCGCCTGGTCGCAATTATGGAAGGCGAGGGACTGGTCAAACGAAGCGGTGGCGCTGACAGGATCTGCTCCATTGCCTCCGTCGAGCGAGAGCGAAACTGAAACTCATTGGTTACGGCACGGGTTGGTGGCCCTTGCCGAACGGATTCGTCGAGGCGGCCGGATTGGCTTGTGCACGACCTGAACAGATCGGCGCCGGCGAATGCATCTGCCGCACGACCACGGGATCTCGTAGTAAATGAGACGGTGACACTGGCGGAGGAGGTCTATTCCGTCGCTGGCGGCAACTGTGGCAAGGAGGATACGGCTCCCCGACAACATGACAGTTCAACGGCCTGTTTCATGGTGCTGGAGGTGGGGGTCG
>DASRCB010000132.1:0-17468 GCA_035653295.1 Bryobacteraceae bacterium | reverse complement strand
TGGATTCGGGCAGCCGCGATCTGGTGGAAAAGGCACTGACATTCACCTCACGGGAGCACGTAAACACGATCATCGAGTGCGGGTTATCACACGGCGATTTCGCGCCATGGAACACGCGCATCTCCGCCGCAGGTCTTGCGGTGTTCGACTGGGAAGCCGCGGAGTCCGGAAAGCCGTGCGCCTGGGACGCGCTGCACTTCGAGGCGCAAACCGCCAGCCTGCTGCGAACCCGGCAGCGAAGTCTGACAACTGACTGGAGCGCCAATCCCGCGGCGCTCCTTTACCTGATCCATTCCTCGGCCCGTTTGCTGCTTGAACAGGGAGTGCTTGGCAGGGATGTCGAATGGCGGCTGCGGCAACTGCGCCGGCAAGGTGGACGCCATGCGCATTGATGCCCGCGGCTGGAGGCTATGGTTGCGGCGGGGCCTGCTGGCCATCACCGACCAGGGGCTCATGTCCGGGTCCAACTTCGTGCTCAGCATTGTTCTGGCGCGATGGCTCAGCGCCGAGCAGTACGGCAGTTACGCGCTCGCGTTCTCGATTTTCTTCTTCCTCTCCGCGGCTCATCAGGCGCTGTTGCTCGAACCCATGAGCGTGCTGGGTACGGCGCAGTATCGGGATCGCCGCCGCGAGTACACCGGCGCGCTGCTCTGGCTGCAGGGCGCTTTCTCGCTGGTGCTGCTCGCCGTAGTGGCGGCGGCCGCCTCAGTGACAATTGCCGTGGGCAACGCCAATATCGGCATGGCGCTGTTTGGTCTCGCCGTCGCGGCGCCTGGAATCCTGCTGTTCTGGCTGGCCCGGATGGCCTGCTACGTCGAGTTCTCGCCCGCGCGGGCGGCGGCGGGCGCGGTCCTTTACAGCGTGCTCCTGCTTGGCGGCGCGGCGGCGCTGTCGGGCGCGCACGCAATCTCGCCCTTCCGTGTGTTCCTGGTGATGGGCGGAGCGGCCCTCGTGGTTGCGGTGAGTCTGCTCGCCTCGCTGCGTCCCGCAGTGCTGTGCTCGAAGGCGCTGCTTCGCGATGCGCTCGGCCGCCACTGGCGCTACGGCCGCTGGGCGCTCGGCTCATCGCTGGTCATCTGGGCGCCCGGCAATGCCTTCTACGCGATCACGAGCGCGTTTCTGGGCATCGGCAGCGCGGGCGCGTTTCGTGCCCTCATGAATCTGACTTTTCCCGTGACCCACAGCTCCAATGCGCTCTCGCTGTTGTTCCAGCCGCAGCTGTCGCGGCGTGCTTCCGACCTGGGCGCCGGCGCGACGGTGAAACCGGTGATGCGCATCGCCGCGCTGTACGCCTGCGGAGCGCTGCTCTGGCTCGGCATCGTCGCCGCCGCGACCCACCGCATCTGGCAGCTGCTTTACGGTGGCCATTATCAGGACGCCTCCGGGCTCGCTGTTCTGGCCCTGGCGGGCGCAGTGTTCCAGGTTGCGGCTTACGCCCCTGCGGTCGGCCTGCGCGCGCTGCAGTCGCCCTCCACGGTGTTCGCCGCCTACTCGATCGCCGCTGGCGCATGCCTGCTGGGCGGCATTCCCGCAACTCGATTGTGGGGACTCCCGGGCGCGGTTGCCTCCTTCTCCGGAGTCATGTTGTTCGCCTTTGTGGCAACACTTCTCCTCTATTTGCACAAGGTCCGGGGCGCGGGCGCGAAGCCGGAAGCGCATCCGGCGCCCGAACCGGCACTCGCAGCGGAGGCATCGTGAGCAGGCAACTTACCATCCTGCTGTCTGCTTACGCCTGCGAGCCGGGCCGAGGCTCGGAGCCGGGGGTCGGCTGGAACTGGGCGCGTCACCTGTCGCGGGAACACGAGGTGTGGGTCATCACCCGCGCGAACAATCGGGCGCCCATCGAGGCGGCGCTCCGCCGCGAGCCCCTGCCAAACGCGCACTTCGTTTACTTCGATCTTCCGCGATGGGCCCGCTTCTGGAAGCGCGGCTCCTTCGGCCTGCGGACCTATTACTACGTGTGGCAGGCGGGGGCGTTGTTCACTGCCCGGCGGCTTTCCCGCCGCGTCAGCTTCGACCTGGTGCATCACGTCACTTTCGTAAAGTACTGGATGCCGAGCTTTCTCGCGTTGCTCGGACCGCCTTTCATCTGGGGGCCTGTCGGGGGCGGCGAATCCACGCCGCGCGCGTTCCGCTCGGCATACAGTCTGCGCGGGCGAATTTATGAGGCTGCGCGCGGCATTGCGCGCGCCCTGGGAAGCGCCGACCCATTCGTGGCGCTCACGGCGCGCCGCGCGGCCATCGGCTTCGCCACCACCGCTGACACGGCCGCCCGCATGCGCGCGCTCGGGTGCCGCGACGTCCGCGTCCTGCCCGAGGCGGCGCTCAGCAACGAAGACCTGGCGGAACTCGGACGGCCCCGCGAGCCGCGGCCTGGCCCGGTGCGAATCGTGAGTCTCGGAGGTCTGCTGCACCTGAAAGCATACGACCTGTCCCTGCGGGCGTTTGCCCGTTTCATCAATGACGGGGGCGCCGGGGAGTACTGGCTGGTCGGAGATGGGCCGGAGCGCCGCCGGCTCGAAGCACTCGCTGCCTCACTCGGGGTCGCGGACCGAGTCCGTTTCTGCGGCATGATGCCGCGGCCGCAGGCAATCGATTTACTCCGGCAGGCGGACATCCTGGCGCACCCCAGTCTTCACGATTCCGGCGGATGGACGTGCCTGGAGGGGATGGCCGCGGGCAAGCCGGTTGTGTGCATGGAGTGCGGCGGACCTGCCGAGCAGGTCACGCCCGAAACGGGCATCAGGGTTCCGCCGAACACGCCCGAACAGGCCGTCGCGGACCTTGCGGTCGCTTTCGAGACCCTCGCTTTGAACCCAGAGCTGCGGGCCCGTATGGGCGAGGCGGGCCGCGCGAGGGTGCTCCGCGATTTCTGCTGGAGCACCAGGCCGGCCCGGCTGCTGGCGCTCTGCGGTGATGCATCGCGGGAGGGGGTCCGGCAATGACCACGATCCTGCGCCGCGAGTGGCTGATTTTCATCGCCTTCGCCCTGCTTCAGGCGGCCGCCATGGTGTGGCTGAGCAGCAGGTTCAGTGCTGTGTCGGCGGCCGTGATCGTGGTCGCCACCACAGCCGCGGGAATCGTCCTGCCGGGCGCCGTGCTCGGTTCCGTCGCGCGAATCCGCGTGCTATTCGCGAGTCTCCGCTGGTGGCACGCTCTGTGGGCCATGCTGCTTTGCAGCGATTTTGTATTCCGCATCCGCGACGCACAAACGATCAAGGATAATCCGCTCGACCTGTGGGCGCTTTATCGCGTCGCTCTCGTGAGCGCGGTAGGCCTCGTCCTCCTCTGGCGTGTGGCCCTGCGCCGTGGAGAATGGGTGAACTCACTGCTCTCGGGCCTCATTCTTGTGATGGCGCTCTTTCCGCTTGCGGGGCTGATCTCCACCGCATGGAGCGTCTTCCCCGCGTGGACGTTATATAAGTCCGTCGAGCTGTTGATCGACATCGCCGTAATTGCGGCTGTTGTCTCCGAAGCTTCCGGACCGGAGGACTTAAGAAGCCTGTTCGACTGGACATGGCTGCTCTTCGCGCTGCTTCAGTGCAGCGTCTGGGTTGGCGCGCTCGTCGCTCCACAGGTCGCCCTCGAACCCGCCCCGGGGATGCTCTCGTTCCAGTTGGCAGGCGTGCTTCCCAGCATGGCCTCGAACGGCGTGGGCCACATCGCCGCGGTGCTGTCGGTGGTAGCCCTGAGCCGTCTCCTCGACCGCGCCCGCGGCGGCCGGCCGGCACTGCTGTACTGGCTTGTCTTCGTGAGCAGCATGGTCACGCTGGTTCTCTCACAGACGCGAAGCGCGCTCACGGCGTTTATGGTCGGAGCCGCGCTCGTGGTGCTGTTGTCGCGGCGCGCCGTGGTGCTCTTCACCGGCCTGATCGCCGCGGCCATTCTCCTCATTGCCACCTCGGCCCAATCCACGTTCCTCGAATACTTCCGCCGCGGACAGGATGCGCAAATGTTCGATTCGCTGAGCGGCCGGACGGACTGGTGGGGCTTCGCATGGCAGCGCCTCATGGAGCGGCCGCTGAGCGGCTACGGCGCGTTCGCGGGCGGCCGCTTCGCGGCGCTGGAGCAGATGGGCGACCAGTCCACATCCAGCCTGCACAACACCTATCTGGAAGCCATGCTGGGCATGGGCATCTTCGCGGTCGTGCCGCTCCTGATCTGCCTTGCCGGAACCTGGCTTCGGCTCCTGCGGGCATTCCTGTCACGCGCCATGAGCGCCGTCGAAAGCGGCCTGGCGCTGGAAGCGGTGGGCGTGCTCGCAGTCCTGACGATTCGTTCCATGTTCACCACCGACATCATCTGGCATCCCGCTTTGCCCTGGCTGCTGATCCTCGGCTTCGGCGAGCTGCTGCGGCGCGAATGGCGGCGCGCGGACGTATGAGAGTGCTGGTGCTGCACAACCGGTATCGCGAGCTCGGGGGCGAGGATGCGGTCGCCAACTCGGAGGTCCAACTGCTGCGCCGCAACGGCGTCGAGGTGCGCTTCATCAATCCGGGCAACGAGGCCGACCCGCGCGTCGACCTCCGCGGGGCGCTCGCCCTGGCCTTCGATTCGCACTGGTCGCGGCGCCAGTACGATTCGATTCGCGCACTATGCCGCGAGTTCCGCCCGCACGTCGCGCACGTCCACAATTTCTGGATGCGCCTGACGCCGGCCGTCCATGCCGCCTGTCGTGACGAGAATGTACCGACAGTCCAGACGCTGCACAATTTCCGCCTCTTCTGCGCGAACGCGCAGTTTCAGCGGAACGGACACAAGTGCCAGGACTGTCTGGGACGCACGCCGTGGCGCGGCGTATGGCTGCGCTGTTATCGCCATTCGTTTCTCGCCTCCGCGTCCGTGGTGCGTATGATCGCCACCAATCGTGCGCGCAAAACCTGGACCGAGCAGGTGAGCGCATTCATCTGCGTCAGCGAACATGCCCGCCGCCTGTCAGTGGCCGGCGGCATTCCCGAGGAGCGAATCCAGGTAAAACCGAATTTCGTTGAGGACCGGGGATTGCCGCGCACCCCGCCATCGGCGTCAAACGTGTTCCTGCTCGTGGGCAGGCTCTCCGCCGAAAAGGGCGTGAGCAGCCTGCTTCAGGCGTGGAAAGCGGCGGATCTGAACGGCGAGGCGCGGCTGCTGATCGCCGGCGACGGTCCACTGCGTTCGGAGCTCGAACGGGAAGCAGTCCGGATCGGCATCCAGGACTCGGTTTCCTTCACCGGCTTCCTTGCGCGCGATCGCGTTCTTTCGCTGCTCGGCGATGCGCGGGCAATTATCATTCCCTCGCTCTTTCATGAGTGTTTTCCGCGCGTGCTTGTGGAGAGCATGAGCGCCGGCAGACCTTTGATCGCCTCCAATGTCGGGGCTCTGGATGAACTCGTCGAATCCGACATCGGCCTGCAGTTCGAGGCCGGGGATCCGGAACGCATGGCCGAGGCGATTCGCCGTCTGTGGCGCGACCCCGGCCAGGCCGACCGGTTCGGCCGCGCCGCGCGAGCTCGCTATCTGGAGCGCTATACACCCGAACACAACTTCGAAGCTCTGATGAAAATCTACGATTTCGCCATGGGGCGGCAGGAGCACTGCTCCCTCGGAGCTACCGCATGAGCGCCGCGCCAAAGCAGCTGGTGATCTGCACCGCCATCAGCGCCGTCAATTACGGCGATGTCTGCGAGCAGACGGCTCAGTGGATCGATGCCGCGCGCGAAGCCATGGAGCGCGGCGGTGAGCCGAGCGGCAGATACGTCTGCGTGACTTCCGTCCACGGCATCGTCTCCGCGCGCCAGGATCCGCGGTTCAGCCGCATCCTCAACGAAGCGGATCTCGCCACCCCGGACGGCATGCCCGTTGTCTGGGCCATGCGCTCGTTCGGATGGCGCGGCCAGCAGCGCGTGTACGGACCGACCCTGATGCTGCGCCTATGCGAGCAGGCGGCGCGGCGCCGGCATCGCGTGTTCCTGTACGGGGCCACGCCTGATGTCCTCGCAAAGCTGGCTTCCAACCTGACCGCGCGGTTCCCCGAGTTGCAGATCGCCGGCATGTATGCACCTCCCTTCCGCCCGCTCACGGCCGAGGAGGATGCCGGCATCGTCAGCAGCATCCGCGCTTCCCGGGCCGATATCGTCTTCGTCGGGATCTCCACGCCGAAGCAGGAGGCGTGGATGTCCGCGCATCGGACGAGCCTACCTGGCGTGGTCATGTTCGGGGTCGGAGCGGCGTTTAACTTCCATGCCGGGGCCGTGCGGCAGGCGCCCGGCTGGATGCAATCGCACGGCCTGGAGTGGCTTTTCCGGCTGTTCGCGGAACCACGGCGTCTGTGGCGGCGGTACCTGCTGCAGACGCCTGTATTCCTGCCGCTGTGGTTTCTGCAACTCGCCGGATGGCGGAGGAACGAGGTCCTGTGACTCTGGTGACCACCAGCTGGGACGACGGGCATCCACTCGACCTGCGGGTCGCCTCGACGCTGGCGCGCCACGGCCTGCGCGGCACCTTCTACGTGCCGCTGCGAGCTGTCGGCGACGGCCTGGTGAGCCGCTCGGAGATGAAGGAGCTGATTGCCATGGGAATGGAAATCGGCTCCCACACCGTGACGCATCCCAACCTCACGCGACTGCGTACGGCCGATCTCGACCGCGAGCTCCGCGACAGCCGCCGCGCCCTCGAAGATCTGCTGGGGGTCGAGGTGAGCTCGTTCTGCTACCCGGGCGGCAAATTCAACCGAGCGGTGACCGAGCGCGCGGCGCTGGCAGGCTATCGCCTGTGCAGAACGACTGTGGACTTTCAGACCCGTCCCGTATTCGATCCGCTGCGGATGCCCGTTTCGCTGCAGCTTTTTCCGCATCCGGCGGCCACGTATTACCTGCATACCCTGCGGTACGGAAACTGGAGCGGGCTGCTGAACTGGCGCAGGCGGTTTCGCGGGGAAACCGACCCGGAGCGTCTGGCCGCCGGAATAACGGCTGCGCTGCAGCCGAAGGGCGGCGTGTTTCATCTCTGGGGACATTCGTGGGAGTTGGAGCAGCTGGGGCTGTGGAGGCAGTTCGATCGCATTGCCGCCTGGCTGGGGGGCCTGGACAACGCAGTGCATTTGACAAACGGGGGAGTGCTGAATGCTGTTCGCTGCTAAAGCGCCCCTCAGGAACAACATGACATCAGCTCGCGCCGCCTGGATCCGGCGCGGGCTACCGAGGAGGACACGTGAAATTCGCGATTGGGAATCACCCCGATGCCCTCGCCGTGAGCGGCAACGGCCGGCAGATGAGTTACGGCGAGCTGGACCGGCGATCGAACGCACTGGCCCATAAGCTGCGCGCTCTGGGCGTCGGCCGCGATCAGCCAGTCGGGCTGCTGATGCGGCGCACGCCATCCATCGTCGTTGGCGCGCTGGGAATCCTGAAGGCCGGCGGAGCCTACCTGCCGCTCGATCCCGCGTTCCCGGCGGAGCGCCTGGCCTTCATGGCTCAGGACGCGAGCGCACGGGTCGTGATAACGGAAGATGCCTGTTCCTGCCGGATTTCCTGTGGTCCCTGGGCGCTCGTTGCCCTCGATGACAGCGAGGCCGATCACGCGCCCGAGTCCGATACCGCCGAACACGACCTGGCCTACGTCATCTACACATCGGGCTCCACAGGCCAGCCCAAAGGCGTCCTGATAGAGCACCGCAGCCTCGACAACCTTATTGCCTGGCACAACGAGACTTTCGGCGTGAGCACATCCGACCGGGCGAGTCACGTCTCCAGCTTCGGATTCGACGCCGCGGTGTGGGAGCTGTGGCCGTATCTGGCCGCGGGTGCGTCAGTGCACTTCGTCGACGACGAATCGCGCACCGAGCCGGAAGCGCTGCGCGACTGGGTGTGCGCACACCGCATCACCATCGCCTTCGCGCCGACGGTCATGGCCGAGCACATGATCAGCCTCGACTGGCCCTCGGACGCGTCGCTGCGCACTCTGCTCACCGGCGCCGACACCCTGCATCGATACCCGGCTGGCTCCCTGCCCTTCCGCCTGGTCAATAATTACGGCCCGACGGAGTGCACCGTGGTGGCCACCTCGGGGACGATGTCCGCGGCGGCGAGCTCCGAGCAACTGCCGCCCATCGGCAGGGGAATCCGCAACACGCAGATCCACATCCTTGACCAGAACCTGATTCCCGTGGCGCCCGGCGAGACAGGGGAACTCTGTATCGGCGGCGCCGGCGTTGCGCGCGGGTATCTCAACCGCCCCGACCTGACCGCGCAGAAGTTCGTTCGCGATCCATTCAGCTCCGAGCCCGGCGCCCGAATGTACCGGAGCGGCGATCTGGCCCGGCAACTCCCTGATGGCCAGATCGTCTTCCTGGGACGTGCGGACAATCAGATCAAGATTCGAGGATTCCGCATCGAACCGGAGGAGATCGCGGCTGCGCTCTCTCGCCATCCGGCTGTCGCATCCGCCCTTGTCACGGCCGGGAACGGACATGGAAGCAGCGAAAGCCGCCTCACCGCGTACGTGGTGGCCCGCGGCGGCGCGCGTCCGGAGAACGGCGCTTTGCAGGACAGCCTGCGCGCGCATCTGCCGGAGTACATGATTCCCAGCGATATCGTGTGGCTCGGATCATTTCCCCTGACACCGAACGGCAAGATCGACCGCGCGGCGCTGCCCGAACCCGTGTCTGAAGGGGTTACCCTTCCTGCGAACGGCGGCGATGATTCGCTTCAGGAGCGTCTGGCGGCCATCGTTGCCGCGCTCCTGCGGTCCCAAAGCGTCGGCCCCGATGACAACTTCTTCCTTCTCGGCGGCCATTCCATGCTGGGCGCGCAGATGATCGCTCGAATTCGAGATGCGTTTGGAGTCGAGCTTTCGCTGCGAACGCTGTTCGAGTCTCCCACCGTCGCCACGCTCGTGGCAGCGATCGACGCCAAACGCGCGTGCGCGGCCGCGGCAGGAGGATCCCGATGAGCGCCGCCGCGGTTTGCCCGGAACTGAGTCTGTATCAGCTGCTCGATCCCGAGGTCCTGGCCAACCCCTACCCGCTGTATCGCCGCCTCCGGACCGAGGATCCCGTCCACTGGGATGCGTTCCTCAGCGCGTGGGTTGTCACGCGATATCAGGATGTCATTCACGTCCTGCACCGCTACTCCGCCGATCGCACGCCCACGCCACAGCAGCTCGACGAAATGGGGCTGACCGCTATGACGCCCATCGCGCAGGTGATGGTCAAGCAGATGCTCTTCATGGACCCCGGTGCGCATACGCGCCTGCGCTCGCTCGCCGCGGCCGCATTCACTCCGGCGCGCGTCGAATCGATGCGGGCGCACATCCAGGGCATCGTCGACGCTCTGATCGACGCCGTTCAGCCCACCGGCCGCATGGACGTCATCGCCGATCTCGCTTACCCGCTGCCTGCCATCGTAACCGCCGAAATGCTGGGGGTACCCACGGAGGATTGCGAACGGCTGAAGAACTGGTCGGAAACGTTCGCCGAAATGCTCGGCAATTTTCAACACAACCCGGACCGCATTCCTGCCGTGTTGCGCACCGTCGAAGAAATGACCATGTATTTCTACATGCGCATGTCGGAATTTCGCCGCAATCCGCGGCCCGGCCTCATCCATTCGCTGATGACCGCCGAAGTGAACGGCGAGCGCCTCACCGACGAGGAGGTGGTAGCCAACTCCATCCTCACCATGGTCGGAGGTCTGGAAACCACTACCAACCTCATCGGCAACGGGATTCTCACCCTGCTCCGGTATCCATCTGAAATGCGCCGGCTGCTCGATGACCCATCTCTCATACCGTCCGCGGTAGAGGAACTGCTCCGCTACGAAAGCCCCAGCCAGCACACGGCACGGCTGGCGCCCGAAGACACCGAACTCGGCGGAAAGAAGATTCGGCGCCGCCAGGCAGTGATCGCCGTCATGGCCGCTGGCAATCGTGATCCGGCCCAGTTCCCCGAGCCCGACCGGCTGGATGTCGGCCGGAACGACCGGCGCCATCTGGCCTTCGGCTGGGCAGCCCATTTCTGTTTTGGCGCCGCCCTGGCCCGCATGGAAGGGCAGATTGCCTTTGAAACCATGCTGCGCCGCCTGCCGGATCTGCGCCTCGAGCCGGCCGCCCTGGTGTGGCGGCACAATCTCGGACTCCGCGGGCTCACGGCCCTGCCGGTCAGCTTCGGCGCCCCACAGGCCTGAGCCATGGCTGGAGCAGCAGTTTCGCGCGGTGCGGCCGTAAGCCTGCGCGAAATGTCCTTTAACGATCACGAACAGGTCACAGCCCTGACAGCGCGTCATGGCCTCGGCGCCAGGTCTGCTGAGGAATGGCGGCATGTTTGGATCGGCAACCCCGCATACCGGCCGGGCTGGACTCCGGGCTGGGTGCTCGAAACGTCGGCCGGCGAAATCGTCGGCTCCATGGCTAATGTCCCGCTCGGGTACGAATTCGAAGGACGTCCGATCGTCGCCGCGTCCGGCCGCGGCTGGGTTGCAGATCCGCGCTATCGCGGGTACGCCGCGTTCCTGCTCAACGAGCTGCTGCAGCAAAAGAATGTTGATCTGATCCTGAATACGACCGTGAACCGCCACGCCGGTCCGGCCTATGCGGCCTTCGATTCGCCGCGAGTGCCCGCCGGCCGCTGGAACGAGTCCGCATTCTGGATCACCAGTTACCCGGGCTTTGCCCGGAGCGCGCTCACCGCGCGCGGGTGGCGATTCGCGTCGGCGCTGGCCTGGCCGGCCGCCGTTGCGCTGCGCCTCCGCGATCTGGCTGGCAGAGCGAATGCGTTGCGCTCGACAACCCGCGACTATGAGGTGCGCTTCGAATCGGGATTCGACGAGCGCTTCGATGCGTTCTGGCACGAATTACGGCGGGAGAACCGAGGCCTGCTGCTGGCGGTTCGGAACCGTGCCACTCTGGCGTGGCACTTCCAGTATCATCTCCAGCGCGATAAGGTGTGGATCCTCACCGCATCCCGCAACGGCCGCATGCTGGCGTACTCCATCTTCTATCGCAAGGACAAACGCGACTACGGTCTGAAGCGCGTGCGCCTAGTCGATCACCAGCACCTCGAAGGAGCGCAGCAGGCCTTCGTTCCCATGCTTGCGCAGGCGCTCCGGCGATGCCGCAGCGAACGCGTTCACATGCTCGAAGACCTCGGTTGCGCGATCGAAGTAATCGAACCGCCGCACCACCGCGAACTACCTTCCTGGCTGTTCCACTACAAGGCGAACGGTCGGCTCGCCGAAGCGCTGAAGGATCCGGCCGTCTGGCGTCCCTCGCTCTACGATGGCGACTCCAGCCTTTGACCGGGTACTATTCGTACCGCAGCACTTCCACGGGATCGACACGCACGGCGCGCCGCGCGGGCGCCCAGCAGGCCAGCAGCGCCACGGCCGCGAACAGCACTCCCACTGCGATCAGCGTTGCCGGATCGGCCGGCTCCACTTCGAACAGGAACGACCGCAGGGCGCGCGTCAGAACCAACGCCCCCGCGATGCCGCAAATCACGCCGCCGGCAATCAGGCGAAAACCCTCGGAATAGATAAGATTCCAGATGTCTCGGCGCTCGGCGCCCACCGCCGTGCGAATGGCGATTTCACGCCGCCGCGTTGCCTCCGATAACGACAGCACGCCGTAAATGCCCACCAGCGTCAGCACGCTGCCCACGACCGCGAACCCCACCAGCAACCGCATCGCGAAGCTGCGCGAGGCCAGCGAATCGCCGCGAATGTGATCGAGGGTCTTCACGTTTTCGATCGCTACGGTCGGATCGATGGACCGCAATTCACGCTGAACCGCGGCGATGAGCGAGCGTGGATCGCCGGCAGTGCGGACGACCAGGTGCTTGGAGAACGGACCCGCCTGCCACATGGAAAGATAAATCTCCGGTTTGGCCGCCGTGGTGAGATCGTCCGTGCGGCCGTTTGACACCACGCCCACGATCGTGTGCGCCGGCTTATCCCGCCCATTCATCCAGAACCGGTTCCCCAGCGGATCGGAGCGCCCGAAGTAGCGGCGCGCGAACGCCTCATTGACGACGGCGACCTCCGGCGCCTTATCCTTGTCGCTCGAACGGAAATCGCGCCCCTCGAGAATCTTCTGGCCCAACAGCCCGAAGTAACCCGGCGTGACCGATCGAAGCGGAAACGTCGTCTGATCGCTCGCTTTGTTGGCCGGCGGCTGGCCTTCGATATCGACCGTCCCCGGCCAGTTGTTCCCCGTCAGCGGAACGCCCCATGCGAACGCGGCGCCCTGCACGCCCGGCAGAGCCGACACGCGCTCCAGCGCCCGATGATGAAACGATTCCCGGTTTCCCTGCACGGCGGTGACGCTCATGGCCAGAATGTGCTCCATATCGAAGCCCGACTGCACCCGCGAAACGTTGATCATGGTCCGAATCAGCACGCCGGCGCCCACCAGCAGCGCCAGCGTCAGCGCGGTCTGGACCATCGTGACCGCGCCCAGCAGCCGCCGCTCGCCGGCCCCGGCACTGCTCTTCGGTCCCGCGCTCTTCAGCACCGGCATCGGATCGAGGCGGGACGCGCGGAGCGCCGGAAAGATGCCCGCCAGAAACGCGGAGACCAGCGCGCAGGCAAGGCCGCTTGCCAGTACCGGCCATCCCGCGCTTACGGAGTCGAGCCGCGGGATCGCGTGCCCGCCAATGAGCTTGAACACGCGGACTACGGCGATCGCGATCGCAATGCCGAAGCTGCCCCCGGCCAGCGCAGCAGCAGGTTCTCCGTCGACACCTGCCGGACCAGCTCGAGCCGCCCAATGCCCAGAGCCGTGCGGACCGCGTACTCCTGCTGCCGTTGCAGCCCGCGCACCAGTAACAGCGCCGCGACGTTACCGCAGGCGATCAGCAGCACGAGCGCAGCGGCGCCCAGAAGTGGAAGCAGGATGTGGCGGCCATCGCGATTCACCTCGTCCGTGAGTGGATCCAACCGCGGCGCGAAGCCCTGAAAATCACGCTCCGAACGACCTTCCTGCGCCACCAGAACGCCAAGCTCCGCCTGCGCTTGCTCCGGCGTGGCCCCAGGCCGCAACCGTCCGACCACATTCCACCAGGCGTCCTTCAAATGCTGCGGATCCGGAGCGGCGGGCAGCCAGAAGCCCACCTGAGCGTTGGGGTTGTAATTCGGTTCCCGGGCGCTCGTCGGCGAGGGTAGAAAGCGGACGCCGGGCGGCATCACGCCAACCACCACGGGAGGGGTATCGCGGCGGCTTAAATGAATTTTGCGGCCAATGATTCCCGGGTCGCCATTGAACTTGTGCTGCCAGACATCATAGCCAAGGATGATTACCGGCGCCGGGTGCGCGCCGTCCGTCTCCGAGGGGAGAAACGTACGACCCAGGATGGGCTGCAGACCCGTGACACGAAAATAATCACGGCTCACCACCATCCCTTCCAGCGATTCGCTGCCGCTCAAGAGAACCAGAAAGTTGAAGCCCCAGTCGTAGGCGGCGATGCCCTCGAATGACTTCGCCTTCTTCTGCCACTCCAGCCATTGCAGCGGCGCCCACCCGCGCGATTCCACGGTGGTTTGCCCTGAGCGGACCGCTGGAATAAGAACCAGCCGGCTGGGGTCCCGATACGCTGGCGGCGTGAGCAGCACGCCCTGAATCAGGCTAAAAACTGCCGAGGTCGCCCCAATCCCGAGCCCCAGCGTAAGCACGGCGATAATCGCGAACCCCGGCTGCTTGAGCAGCATTCTCGCGGCAAAGTGCAGGTCCCGTCGCATTTGATCCATATTACGGATCGAGCAGCCAAAAGTGACGCGGTTCTTTTTGGGGGTGATCTTCACCCGTCCCCGCACCGTTTACTGGACGACCGAGTCCGGGCCGGCGGCCTGCGCCGGCAGCCAGGCGATCTCAGCCGCCGGCGATTGCGCCCACAATCAACAGCGGCTCCGACCCGGCAGCCACCGCCTCGGGCAACGGCGAATCCGGCGAGTCGTGCGACAGGTCCTGCTCGCAGGCGAAAAACCGCACGAAGGGACGCCGCTGCTGCGTGACGTGATCGCGAATGGTGCCGGACAGCGTCGGGTACCGGGCCTCCAGCGCATCCAGCACCGAACGCAGCGTCACCGGCGGCGCGACCTCCAGCAACACCTCGCCCTGGATCTTCGCCAGCGTCCGCAAGTGCGCCGGCAGCACCACACGAATCATTGCAGCGTCTGGACCTCCACCGACAGCACCGCCGGAAGATCGTGAACGATCGCCTTCCAGGTGTCGCCCGCATCCGCCGACGCGTAAACCTGGCCACCGGTGGTGCCGAAATATACGCCGCAGGAATCGAGCGAATCAATGGACATCGAATCGCGCAGCACGTTCACGTAACAATCGCTCTGCGGCAGGCCGTTGGTCAGCGCCTCCCACTCGTTGCCGCCCGCGCGGCTGCGATAAACGCGCAGCTTGCCTTCCAGCGGAAAATGCTCTGCATCGCTCTTGATCGGGACCACATAGATCGTCTCCGGCTCGTGCGCATGCACATCAATGACGAATCCGAAATCGGTCGGCAGGTTACCGCTGACCTCCGTCCATTCGTCGCCGGCGTTATCGGTGCGCATCACGTCCCAGTGCTTCTGCATGAAAAGGGTATTGGGCCGCGAGCGGTGCATGGCGATGCGATGCACGCAATGGCCGACCTCCGCATTGGGGTCGGGAATGTACTGCGAGCGCAGGCCCTTATTGATGGGCTTCCAGCTTGCGCCGCCATCGTCGGTCCGGAAGGCGCCCGCGGCGGAGATGGCGATGTACATTCGTTTCGCTTCGGCGGGATCGAGCAGGATGGTGTGCAGGCACAGCCCGCCCGCGCCGGGCTGCCATTTCGGCCCGGTGCCGTGGCCGCGCAGGCCGGGCATCTCGGCCCAGTTCTGCCCGCCGTCGGTCGATCGGAAAATGGCCGCGTCTTCCACCCCGGCGTAGACCGTGTCCGGATCGTTCAGCGACGGCTCGAAATGCCACACACGCTTGAACTCCCATGGATGCGGCGTCCCGTCGTACCACTGATGCGTGCCGGGCGTGCCGTCGTAGATGAACTTGTTGCCCACCACCTCCCAGGTCGTGCCCCCGTCATTGGAGCGCTGCACTACCTGCCCGGACCAGCCGCTCGATTGCGAAGCGTAGATGCGATTCGGATCGGCCGGGGATCCCTTCAGGTGATAGATCTCCCAGCCGGCGAAATGTGGTCCGCTGACGGTCCAGTTCTCGCGCTTGCCATCGGCCTCCAGAATGAATGCGCCCTTGCGCGTGCCCACCAGCACTCGTACCCTGCTCATCGTGTTCTCCTCGGTTCGTCGAATTTCGGAATCAACGGCGTCTGGTCCCGTTCGCGCCACCGCCGCCGAACCTCGCACAGGACCTGCGCCCGATTGTTTTCCATCTGAGTAATCAAAGCCGCCGGCGCCGCGGTGTTCTCGTGGCGCGCGCTCCAGATCAGCATTTCCAGCATCACCGGCGCCAGATCGATGCCCTTTTTCGTGAGGCGGTAATTGAGCTTTCGTGCATCCGTCTCCTCCGCCTCGGCGACGATGATCCCGGCGGACTGCAGCCGGCGCAGCCGGTTAGCCAGAATGTTGGTCGCAATGCCTTCACCTGCCTGCTGGAACTCCCGGAACGTTCGGTAGCCGCGCACCATCAGATCGCGCACGATCAGCAACGACCAGCGATCGCCCACGATTTCGAGAGCGATGCTGACCGGACACGCGGACCGATGCTGCTTCGGCACAATCGAGATTACCGGAGATCGGTTGCGGAATGCAAGTGGATTAGTCAACCGCGGCTTCGAACACCGCTTCCTCGAACTCGTCCAGCGCGCCGGCGAAGAAATGATCCCGCGCCTCCACCCAGATCAGCCGCTTCGGACCGTCGAGCGAGTCGAAGTAGGCCTGCATGTCGTCGCGCGGTCCGAACTGGTCGTGCGTGCTTTGGATGTAGATCCGGGGCACGCCGCAGCGGCCCAGCCGCTGGCTCTCCCAGTACGATGACGGGAAGCCGGCCGCGACCAGTTGCCGCGCGCCTTCGATCTCGCAGCCCAGGCGCAGGATAATCCGCGCGCCGAATGAAAACCCCGCGAGCGAAAAAGGCAGCGCCGGATAACGTTCTCGCAGCAGCGCCAGCGCCGCGCGTGCGTCCTCCAATTCGCCGACGCCCTTGTCGTAGGCCCCTTCGCTCAGGTTCACGCCGCGATAGTTGAAGCGCAGCACCACCGCCCCGGCATGGCGCAGCCCGCGGGCGATGCGATACACCACCTTGTTATGCATCGTGCCGCCGTGCTGCGGATGTGGATGGCACACCAGTACGGCTTCGCGCGGCTCGCCTTCTTCGGGCTCTTCCAGAAGCGCTTCCAGCTTCCCCGCGGGCCCGGCAATGAACAGCGATTCGATGCGGCGAGGCAAGGGTCAGTTGGAGCGGTAATTAGTGAACTGCATGTCGATTCCGAAATCGTGATTTCGCAGCAGGGAGATGATGTCCTGCAGGGTATCGCGGTCTTTGCCGCTGACCCGCACGAGGTCACCCTGAATGGACGCCTGCACCTTCTTCTTACTGTCCTTGATCGTCTTCACGATTTCGCGCGCCTTCTCGATCGGGATGCCCTGCTGTAATGAAATCTCCTGTCGCACGGTAGAGCCCGCCGCGGGCGTAACGGTCCCATAGGTGAGGCCCTTCAGCGGCACATTGCGCTTCACCAGCTTCTGCTGCAGGATCTCGTTCACCGCCTTCAGCTTGAACTCGTCGGAGCTGGCCAGCAGGATCTTGTGGTCCTTCTCGTTCACCTCGATGTCGGATTTCGTGTTCTTGAGATCGAAGCGGGTGATCAGCTCTTTTTTAGCCTGCTGCACGGCATTGTTCACTTCAGCGAGGTCGATTTTGGAGACGATGTCGAAGGTGTTCTCGGGCATGGGCGCTCTTTCATTCAGTGTACGTAGCCGGAATAAGCCGGCGGTGCGTCGAGCCAGCCTTCCTCCGGTTCGCCGCCAATCGGAGCCCCCGGGGGCGCATCCGGAGCGACGATGGGCTTGAACGGCTCCGCCGGCCTCTCGAGGAATCGCCGGATGTCCGCGGCGAGCAGCATGCGCTGCGCCTGCTCGGCCTGATCGCTCACCACCTCCGTCCGGAGCCGGCCCGCCAGCCGGTCCAGCCGCAGCGATGCGATCGCGCGCACCTGCGGGTTCGGGGAACCTGCGGCAAGCCAGGTCAGCCGATCCGTAAGCACGCGCTCCTCGGCGCGGCGCACCTCCGCTTCATACGGCGTGTTCACCGTGCCCTCGAACGTCGCCTTCTCGAGACGATCGATGACTTCTTCCAGACCAGGCAGCGAAGGATCGAGGGCGTGCTGAGCCACAACGCGTGCCGCGCGGTCCAGCTGCAGGACGAAGCCGATGGTGACATCGCTTGCAACCGTAGCCGGGCTGAGCGGGTCGAATGCGCCGCCGGTGGTGCGCGCGAACAATTCCCGGTGCTCGGGATACCCGAGCGGGCGCGCCGGAATGGCATCGAGG
>DASRCB010000131.1:0-6636 GCA_035653295.1 Bryobacteraceae bacterium | reverse complement strand
TTTGCAACCGCTGGGCGTCTTAATCGGCGCTAAACGGGGCTCCTCTCCGGATCGGTACCGCAAGGGATAACGATGCGCATCCAATTAAACGACGAGGACAGCGTACGGGCAGTGAGCTGTAGTCCGGACATCGCGTTCCGGGTTGCGGCGAGTGCGTTGAATTGTGGTCCACCGGGCGCCGCGTTCTAATAACAACGCGTCCGGTCAATCAGTGACGACGATAGAGCAGCCGGGTCCGGTCCGCGCCGCGGGCGGCGCGGGCCCCGGGCCTGCCAATCAAAAACTTCGACCCACCACTTTAAGGCACAAGTGTGTCCTTAGGCATCGCCGCACTGAGCTGCTATCGAACTGCGGCACGGGGATTCGCGTATCATTCTCGAAAGGCCCTCCTGTGTCTGATCGCATTTCGGCAATCGGCGCTTCGGCGCTGCTGGTCATGATGTTTGTCCTGGCGGGCGGGGCAGCGCTCCGCGAATCCGTCACTATCGATGAAGTGGCGCATATCGGCGCCGGTCTGAGCTATATCCAGAAGCTGGACCTGCGCTACAACGAAGAGCACCCGCCACTGGCCAAGCTGCTGGCCGGAGCGCCGCTGGCGCTGCGTGGAGCGCGCGCCGATTATTCCAGCATCCAGTGGACCATCGGACGCACCTTCTTCCCCGCGTACATGGGGCAATGGGTATTCGGCGATTGGGTGCTGAGCCGGTGGAACGAGGCCCGCGGCACGCTCATGTGGGCGCGCCTGCCCATGCTGCTGCTGACCGTGTTGCTGGGCGCGGCGATCTTCCTTCTCGGCCGGCGTCTCGGTGGCCCCTGGGGCGGGCTGCTCCCTGTGGCCGTCTACGCGACCATGCCGGCTTTCCTTGCGTTCGGCCCGCTCGTGCTCACCGACGTTGCCATCGCGCTGTTCGCGCTGCTCAGCGTGTGGGCCGCGGGCCGATTATGGCGTGAGCCGGATGCAAGGAACACCGTCTGGTTCGGGCTGGCGTTCGCCGGAGCGCTGCTCTCGAAATTCTCTTCGGGCATTCTCCTGATCGCGCTGGTGGCGTTTGTGCTGAGTACGCGCCGCTGGCCCGTTGCGGATCAGCCCCGCGATGTGGATGCGCGCCGGGCGTGGCGCAAACGTCGCTGGCGCGCCCTGCGCAGGGGCACACTGCTCGCCGCGGCCGTCGTGTATGCCGTCTATTTCCTGTTCTCCTGGAATCAGCCCATGGACATTCCCGGATTCGCGGAACACGGCGCGGCTCTCGCCATCGCGGGCCGGCTGCTCATGCCGCCGTGGCTGTTCCTCCGCGGACTGTCCTGGGTGTTATTGACCGCGGTGCGGCCCTCCTTCCTGCTGGGGCAGGCGTATCCGCACGGGGTCTGGTTCTATTTCCCGGTGCTGCTGGTCTTGAAATCGCCGCCGGCCTTCATCGCGCTGCTGGCGCTGGCGGCTGGGCTCGCGGCATGGCTGCGATTCAGATCGCCTGGCGTGGGGGTGATACCGCCGGACCTTGCTGCACAATGGCGCGCCATCCGGGTCGCGCTGCTGGTGTGGGTCGGCGTCTGCCTCATCGGGCCGATGGACATCAGCATCCGCCATTTCAGTGTCCCGCTGGTGCTGCTGACGATGCTGCTGGCGCCGCTGCCTCGGCTCATTCAGTCGCTGACCCCCGGAGTGCGCTGGGCTGTGTCCGCGGCAACCGCGATCGCCGTGGCTTCCTGCCTGATTACCGCCGTGCACCTGTACCCGTACTACTTCACCTACACGAGTCCGGTGGCCATGGGGCGCCCGCTGTACTGGCTCGTGAGCGATTCCAATGCCGACTGGAACCAGGCCCTCCCGGAAGTCGACCAGTTCGCGCAGCAGCACGGGTTGACGGACGTCCCGCTGGATAACTACGGCTTCGCCGACGCGACAGTGTTCGTGCCGAAATCGCGCCTCTGGGATTGCCAGGCCCCCGCGGACACCGATGCCGGGCGCTGGGTCTTCCTCTCCTCAAATATGATTCTCGACTCGCACGACTGCGGCTGGATCATGCAATATCCACATCAGCCGCTGGCCGCCGGCGCCATGTACGCGGTCCAACTCCCGGCTTCAATCCCGCGGGCCGGGACCCCGGGAGGACCGCCGCCGCCGGCGGCGCGCCGCCTGTTCCTGAATTTCCCGGTGGAGGTGCGGGTCGTGTTCCGCGAGGTAATCAATCACCCGGACCACATGCAGAAGGTCATGGATGATGTGACGGAGCGCTTTCGAAAGATGCAGGAGGAGGCGCAACAGAAAAAGCGCGCCGCCGCTAAAGCGCCAGCACCCGCTCAATAAGCGGGGCGCGAAGCACGCGCTCGGATTCGCCCGCCGCGCTCACACGCGTGATGCCGGCGCCATCGGAATAGAGAACGCTGCCATCAGCCGCGACATCGTATGCGACTACGTGTTTGGCGACGGTTTCGATGTGGCCTGACGGTGCGCGGCGCACGAGTTCCCAGCTTGCAGGCACTACAGTTTCGCCCTCCTCATCGGCGCCCTGAGCCATACCGGCGAGCGCGATGTTGGAATGGATGAACAGTTGGCGCGGATCGACCCGGCGCTGCAGCGCGCCTCGGCCGCTGACCAGCGGCTTTCCGGTGTACATGATCGAGAAAACGTTGAAGTATTGAAAAACCGCGCGCGCCATGCGGAAAGGTAAAAGCGCGACATCCCTCAGGCAGCCGATGAAGGTTGGCCGCACCACGCCCGATTGCTGATGAGGTTTGCGAATGTACCAGAGGGCGCCATCTTCCGTTTGCCGCGGCTGGAACAAGTCGCGGCCCGTTTCGGAAGCAATCTCTTCCAGGTCGCCGGAATCGAGGTCAAGCCGCTGAATGGTGCTGGGTGCGATTCCGGCAATGCGGCCGGCTGCGTCACGGCCGATACCGGCGCTTTGAAATACGATCTGCCGCCGCGGCCCGGGGACCCACTGGGGAAGCTGATCGAACGAGTCTCCTTCGGTCACTTCGGTGATGTCCGTCCCACGCATCGGCAGCACCGCGATATTCGAGCGCGCCTGATCTTTATGGAAGGCGCTGGCGGCGACCATCGCGCTACCCGAATCGAACGCCACGTGGCGAATTCGGAAATCGGCTGTGTGAAACAGGCGCGTTTCGCAGCCCTCGGCATCCAACAGGAACACGCCGCTGATGGCGTCCGTTTCCATCGAGTAGAGCAGCCCATGTTCGGGGCCGGCAGTCAGGCCCGTGAGCATCACAGGCACGGGCCGCGCGTTCGCCAGTCCGGCGGCAGCTTCGCCCGTGACCATAGCGCTGAGCCCGTGCATTTTCCAGTCGTTGCGGCGCGCGATGGAAGCGGCCCGCTCGCGTACGCTGCGCTCGAACTCGCTCTCGATGACGCGCGTCGCGCCATCCCGGCGGACATGCAGCTTTCGGCTGGACAGGAACGCGACGGCAGTTTCCGGCATTCTGAGCTTACGTTCGGCTGTATCGTGGCGAACCGGCGTAAGAGGAAGCCCTGAAACGCCGGCTTCAGAACACCTTCACTCCGCTAATCGCTGTCGCGCAGGCTTTGCAGATCGATGCCCAGCTGCGCGCACTTCTTATACAGGTGGCTGCGCTCGAGGCCCAGCGCGCGGGCCGTTTCGGTCATGTTGCGGCGGCGGCTCTTCAGTTCGCCGAGGATGGCCTCGCGCTCGAAGGCCTCGACGCGCGCGGACAAAACGCCCGATGCGCTGGAGGCGGGCGCGGCATGAGGCAGCGCCAGCCCGACCGTTTGCTCATCGACTTCGCTGTCGGCGAGCAGCAGCAGGCGCTCCACGCAGTTGCGGAGCTCGCGCACGTTCCCCGGCCAGCGGTGCGCTTCGAGGCGCCGGATCGCTTCCGGCGTGAAGCTTTTCGGCCTCCAGCCGTTCTGCTCGCTGATGCGGCGGGCGAAGTGCTCCACGAGCACCGGAATGTCGCCGCGGCGCTCGCGCAGCGGGGGCAGCCTGATGGGAAAAACAAAGACGCGGTGATACAAATCCTGCCGAAATGTTCCAGCCTCTACCTGCTCCTCCAGGTTGCGGTGAGTGGCCACGACCACGCGAACATCGACGCGAACCGGCTGCGTTCCGCCAACGCGCTCGATCTCGCCCTCTTCCAGCACCCGCAGCAGCTTGGCCTGCATCACCGCGGGCATGTCGCCGATCTCGTCGAGGAACAGCGTGCCGCCGCTGGCCTGCTCGAACTTGCCCGCATGGCGGACCGCGGCGCCGGTGAATGCGCCCTTCTCGTGGCCGAACAACTCCGATTCGATCAGCTCCTGCGGCACCGCGGCGCAATTGACGGTCACAAACGGGCCCTTCGCGCGCGGGCTGTTCTCGTGCACCGCGCGCGCCACCAGTTCCTTTCCGGCCCCGGTTTCGCCAAGAATGCAGACCCGCGATTCGCCCGCGGCCACGCGCTCCACCAGCTTCATCACCGCGCGCATCGCATCGCTGGCCCACACGATTTCGTGCCGGCCGACCCTCTGTCTCAGCTCGCGGTTCTCCTGCTCCAGACGCGCAAGCCGCAGGGCGTTGTCGACACTGAGGAGCAGTTTTTCCGTGGAAAGCGGCTTTTCGAGGAAATCGGCCGCGCCCAGCTTCGTCGCGCGCACGGCCATGTCCACCGTCGCCTGGCCGGAAATCATGACCACCGGCGTGGTGACGCCGAGCGCGCGAATTTCTTCCAGCAGGGCGATGCCGTCCTTGTCCGGCATGACCACGTCGGAGAAGATCAGATCGAAACGCTGCCCGCGAATGAGGTCGAGAGCGCGCGCGGCGTTATCGGCGACGGCCGCCTCATGCCCGTTCAGGCGGAACGCGCGCGACAGCGACGCCAGCGTGTTGGGGTCATCGTCGACAATGAGCAGCCGGCTCATGCGGACCTCCGCGCCGGCAGGTCGATGGTGAAGGTGGCCCCGCGGCCTGGCTCGCTGGTCACGCTGATACGCCCGTCGTGATCGCTCACGACCGACTGCACGATGGCAAGCCCGAGTCCGGTGCCGTGTTTCTTCGTCGTGTAGTACGGCGTGAACAGGCGCGCCGCTTCTTCCTCGGTCAGACCCTGGCCCGTGTCGCTCACCTCGATGCGGACCATGTCCTCCAGGCGCTCCGTGCGCAGGCGCAGCGTTCCGCCGTCGGGCATTGCATCCATGGCGTTCAGCACCAGGTTGCGCAGCGCGCGGGTGAGCTGCAGCGGATCGGCGGAGATGCGCGTATCTGCGCCGGACAACTCCAGCCGCGGCTCGATGGCCGGCCTGCCGTTGGCGTGAAACTGCGGCTCGAACAGACGGACGACATCACGCACCAGCGCGTTGGCGTCGATGCTCTCCATCTCCGGTTTCGGCATCTTCGCGAAATCGCTGAACTGGCCGACAATCAGCTTCAGATTCTGCAGTTCGGCCAGCAGCGTCGTCGTGCTTTCGCGAAACACTTCGTCGAACTGATCGGGATGCTGCTCACGCGCGCGCTGGAGATTCTCGATGGTGATCTGCAATGGAAACAGCGGATTGTTGAGCTCGTGCGCGAGCCGGCGCGCCAGTTCGCGCCATGCCGCGACGCGCTCGGCCTGAATGGCGCGGTCGCGCTGTTCGATAAGCTGCTCCGTCATTTTATTGAAGGCGGCGGCGAGCTGGCCGATCTCGTCGCCCGATGATACCGAAACGCGTGCCGACCAATCGCCGGCGGCGACCGCATTCGCGCCGACGACGAGCGATGCCACCGGCCGGGTAACGCGCGCGGTCGTCCAGAAGCCCATGAGGACGCCGAGCAGTATCCCCGTACCGCCGACCAGCAGCCCGGTCCAGAGAATCGACCGCTCCAGCCAGACCTGCTCCGCCAGAGACGTCCCCACCAGAAAAGCGCCGAGCAGCGTCGGACCATGCAGCAGCGGGAGAGCGACGATGGACTCCGCGCTGTTGCGGTCGGAGGTCCACTGTAATGTATACGAGACATTCTGCCGCGTATACCTGACACGCTCCAGCAGCGGATCGAGCCTGTGGGCGCCCATGACCGGTCCGTTCGCGCCGATGAGCTCGCCCGTGGAGAGCCAGAGCAGCGCGCGCATTCCCGGTATCACTGTCACCGAGGCGAGAAACGACGGATCGAGACGACGTGCGCCGATGACGTAGATACTCCGGTCGCCGGCGGTGACCGGGCGAATGGCGGCGAGCGCCGCGGCGCTGCCGTCCTGCAGCGGAATGCGCGTAAGGAATGCGCGCCCCCCGGCGCGGTCTTCGGAGGAGACGAGCCAGTCATTGCGATACCCAAACCGCGCGGGCGTGTGGGCGGAGGAGATGATGGAGTCGTCCTGCTGGAGGATGTCCAGAAAATCGAGCGCCTGCGCCTCCGCCTGCTGGCGTGCTTCGTCGAGGAATTCGGAGAAGTCGGGTTCGGGCCGGTTCGCCTCCACCGCGATCCTGAGCACCGCGTCGGAGGCGACAACGCGCGCCACTTTGCCTTCAACTTCGCGACTCTGCGACTGCAGTTCGCGCTGGAACTGGTTGAGGATGCCTTTCCGCTCATCCTGCGCGATGCGTTCGAACGAGCGGCGGGTAACGATGGACACGGCGCCGGTAACCAGCGCGACGGCGCCCGCGACGGTGAGCGACGACACGACCAGCAGCTTGGTTCGAAAGGTCAT
>DASRCB010000130.1:0-2170 GCA_035653295.1 Bryobacteraceae bacterium | reverse complement strand
GCGCGGGTAAGCTCGAGATCGACTTCATGGCCCGAACCGTCTCGAACGGGAATAAGCGTGCTCATCTCACCCCAAAAGAACTTGAGCTTCTCCGCTATTTGGTCCAACATGCCGATCAGGCAGTTTCCCATCGGAAACTCTTGCAGGCGATATTGGGGGCCGGAGTATGGAGACCAGGTGGACTATCTTCGGGTTTTCATCAAGAATCTGCGCAAAAAGGTCGAACTGGACCCGGAAAATCCTGAATACATTACTACCGAGCCCTGGTTCGGTTACCGTTTCAACGGCACGCCCGAACGAGCCTGACCTCTTCGAAGCGACAGGCTGTGTCATCTTCATCACTTTTTTATGCTTTCTCTATGACTTCTTTAGTTCCTCCAGCCTAAGCTCACATTGTGGAAATTGAAAGGCTGTTGGCCGTTCCCGAGGTCTTCACGTCCTCGCCGGCAAGCGAGCGTTGGCTCCGTTTTGGTGTGGTCTTCATGTCTCCCGCGGCAACGCGCGCTGCATTACGGAAAATTGCGAAGCTTGGGTAAGCGTCTCGTAAACCGCTCTTTCTGACGCACCGGTCGGCGGTGCATTGTGGTGTCATGAGCGACAGCGTCATGGAGGCGAAGCCTCTCAACCCGAAAGCAGACGAGTGGGCCGAACGAATCGCGGCGCAAGGGCGCAGCGGGATGTCCGTCAAGCAGTTCTGCAGGGAACAGGGGCTGACGGAGTGGTCCTTTTACGGTTGGCGTAAACGGCTCCAGGAAAGAGGGCCGGTGCGGTTCGCTCTGGTGGAAAGGAGCGCGCGACGGCAGGATCGCACGACCGAAGCGGTATTGGAGTTGGTGTTGGCAACCGGCGCGCGGCTGCGTATTGGCAGCGGCGTGGACGCCGCGACGTTGCGGACAGTGCTGGATGCTTTGCGGGCATGATCCACTTGCCCGCCAGCGTGCGCGTGTACCTCTGCCTCACGCCGTGCGATATGCGCAAGAGCTTCGACAGTCTGCAGGCGCTGGTCCGCGAGCACCTGGAACTGGACGCCTTCGCCGGACACCTGTTTGTATTTACGAGCCGGCGCAAGGACCGGGTGAAAATTCTGTATTGGGATCGCGACGGTTTCGCCGTCTGGAGCAAGCGACTGGAGGAGGGGACGTACGCGGTTCCGTTTGGCGACGGCGCAGAACACCGGCGTGAGATCACGGCGCAGGAATTAGGAGCGCTGCTGAGCGGCATCGATCTGAGCACAGCGAAACGGCGAAAACGGTACCGGCGCGCCGACTCATAAAACATTTCAACTTACTTCTGTTTTTACTTGGAAGTGGGCTGATTTCCGCGTAATCTATAGGCAGGGTGGCCCTCGATCCGAACAGCTTGCCGCGGGATGCAGAGACGCTGCGAAAGATCGTCGTGGATCTGGCCGAACAACTGGATCGCTCCCTGGCGGAACAGAATAAGTATCAGAGTCTGCTGCGCGAACTGCTGGAAGCGCAGCGCAACCGCAAGAGTGAGCAGTTGTCGAAACAGCAGCTGGCGCTGTTCGAGGCGGCCTGGCAGGCACGGAGTGCAGATGCCGAAACCGCTGCCGGCAACGACGACGATGACTTGGATGGCGATGCGGGAACCGGGCCGAAGCCGAACGAAACGCCAAACCCGAAACGCGGGGGGCGGCAACCTCTGGCCCGGCATCTGAAGCGCGAACGCATGGTTCACGACCTGGCCGAGGCGGAGAAGCACTGCGCCGGCTGCGGCAAGGATCTGCGGCTGATTGCGGAAGAGACCAGCGAACGCTACGAATACATTCCCGCCGCGATGAAGGTGATTCAGGACGTTTGTCTGAAGTACGCCTGCGACTGCACGGTGTGGACCGCCACTAAGCCGCCGCAACCGATCGAGAAGAGCACGGCGGGAGCGAGCTTATTGGCGCAAGTGATCGTGGCCAAATGGGCCGATCACCAGCCGCTCCACCGGCAGGAGAAGATGTTCGAGCGGCATGGCATCGAGATCTCGCGCAAAACCAGGGGCGGCTGGATGGCGCAGTGCGCGGAGTTGCTCGATCCTTTGTACCAGTTGATGAAGAAGGAACTGTTGAGTTCCAAGGTGATCGGTACCGACGATACCAGCGTAAAGGTGCTGGACCGGAAACTTCCCTTTGCCAGGATCGGGCGGATCTGGCCGTATGTCG
>DASRCB010000129.1:0-14267 GCA_035653295.1 Bryobacteraceae bacterium | reverse complement strand
GACCAGATGCCGAGCGGGCCAAAGGCCCACTCGCGTGCAAGCCCAAGGCTTGCACTACAATCGGCATTCGGGAGAATGTCCAAACTGGACGAGCGGGCCAAAGGCCCACTCTACGATCCTTTTGGGTTCACGTTTTACGGTAGCGTGCTATACTCGATTGTGCCGACCAGAATCCTGGGCGTCATCCCTGCCAGATTTGCTTCCTCCCGCTTTCCTGGAAAAGCCCTCGCCGTTATCGCCGGAAAACCGATGCTCCAGCACGTGTACGAGCGAGCATCGCAGGCGCGCTATCTGAGCAGGCTCGTGGTCGCCACCGATGACGAGCGGATCGAGGAGGCCGCACGCTCGTTCGGCGCGCCGGTGCGCATGACCCGCGCCGATCACGCCTCCGGCACGGACCGCGTGGCCGAGGTGGCTTCGGCCGATTCGGCCGAGATTGTGGTCAATATTCAGGGCGACGAACCGCTCATCGACCCCGCCGCGATCGACGCCGCCGCGCTGGCGCTCGTTCATAACAACGAAGTGCAGATGAGCACGCTGAGGCGCCGCATCAGCGATCCCGCCGAGGTCGACAACCCCAACGTGGTGAAGGTGGTCACCGATCTGGCCGGCAACGCGATCTATTTCTCGCGGCACGGCATTCCCTTTACTCGCGGAACCGCGGCGGCGCACTACAAACATATCGGCCTCTACGTGTATCGGCGAAATTTTCTGCTCGGCTACTCGAGTCTGCCCGTGGGACCGCTGGAACAGGCCGAGAAACTGGAACAGCTGCGAGCACTGGAGAATGGATTCTCCATTCGCGTGGAAGAAACCGACTACGATTCCCTCGGGGTGGACACGCCCGAGGACCTGGAACGAGTGTCCAGCCTTTTTGAAGCGAGTGTACTGAGGTGAGCGGGTAAATGGCCAAATACATCTTCGTAACCGGCGGCGTGGTTTCGTCCCTGGGCAAGGGCATCGCCGCCGCTTCCATCGGCTGTCTGCTGGAGAGCCGCGGGCTGAAGGTGACGCTGCAGAAATTCGATCCTTATCTCAACGTCGATCCCGGGACGATGAGCCCGTTCCAGCACGGGGAAGTCTTCGTCACCGACGACGGCGCAGAGACTGACCTCGACCTCGGCCACTACGAGCGCTTCACCCACGCCCCGCTCACGCAAACCAACAACCTCACCTCCGGCCGCATTTACGAACGCATCATCTCCCGCGAGCGCCGCGGAGATTATCTGGGCAAAACGGTGCAGGTGATTCCGCACGTCACCAATGAAATCAAGGACGCGGCGCGCAAGGTGGCCGCGGATGTGGACGTGGTGATCATCGAGATCGGCGGCACGGTGGGCGATATCGAGTCGCTGCCGTTCCTCGAAGCCATCCGCCAGCTCCGGCATGAAGTGGGCCGCGACAACGCCGCTTTCGTTCACGTCACGCTCGTCCCCTGGATCAATGCCGCGCAGGAGCTCAAAACCAAGCCCACGCAGCACAGTGTCAAGGAACTGCGCGCTATCGGTATTCAGCCGGATATGCTGATGTGCCGCTCCGACCATCCGCTTTCCCAGGACCTCAAAGAGAAGATCGCCTTATTCTGTGACGTCAACGTGGACGCCGTGATCACCGCCGCCGACGTGGATTCCGTCTACGAAGTGCCGCTGGTCTTCGCCGAGCAGCGGGTGGATGAGATCCTGCTCGATCTGCTGCGGATCCAGGCCGCGCCGCGCAACCTCGGCCGCTGGACGGGCATGATCGAGCGCATGCAGAACCCGGCTGACAAGGTGACTATCGGCCTGGTCGGGAAATACGTCGAGTACGAGGATTCCTACAAGAGCCTGAAGGAGGCGCTGCTGCACGGCGGTCTGGCGCACCGCGTAAAGGTGGACATCGACTGGATCGAGTCCGAGCAGCTCACGTGGCCGGACTGCGCCGAACAGCTGCGGCACTTCGATGGCATTCTGGTTCCCGGCGGCTTCGGCAAGCGGGGCATCGAAGGCATGATCAACGCCATACGCTTCGCGCGCGAGAACCGTACGCCCTATTTCGGCATCTGTCTCGGGATGCAAACGATGGTGATTGAGTTCGCGCGCAATGTGTGCGGCATGGAGCGCGCCAACTCCACAGAGTTCGACGCCGGCTCGCCGTTCCGGGTCATTTACAAGCTGCGCGAGTTAAAGGGCGTGGATGAGCTGGGCGGCACCATGCGGCTCGGCGCATATCCGTGCTGCCTGGCCGAGGGCAGTTTCGCGCGCCAGGCGTACGGGGCGCCGCAGATCAGCGAGCGCCACCGCCACCGCTACGAATTCAATCGCGAGTTCGAGGAACGGCTCACCAGCAACGGGCTGCGGATCACCGGCCAGACGCCCGACGGTATTTACGTGGAGATCTGCGAGATCGAGGATCACCCCTGGTATCTCGGCTGCCAGTTCCACCCAGAGTTCAAATCCAAGCCGCTGGAGCCGCATCCGCTGTTCGCTTCGTTCATCGGCGCCGCGTATCGGCACAAACGGCAGCGGCGGAGAATGGCCGAGCAGGAGCCCGCGGGCGAACTCACTCACGCCGAATGAGCGTGCGTGTCGGCGAGCTGGTTTTCGGCAGGCGTTGTCCTCTGGTGGCCATCGCCGGGCCCTGCGTCATCGAGAACGAGGACCACGTCCATTTCCTGGCCGGCGAGCTGAAGCGGATCCTCGGCGCGTTCGTTTTCAAAGCATCCTTCGACAAAGCCAATCGCAGCAGCCTGACCTCATACCGCGGGCCAGGGCTCGCCGAGGGCGTGCGCATTCTCGCCGGCGTCCGGCAGGCGCACGGCGTTCCCGTGCTCACCGACGTTCACGAACCCGCGCAGGTGGACGCGGTGGCCGAAGCAGTGGACGTGATCCAAATCCCCGCGTTTCTGTGCCGCCAGACGGACCTGCTGCTCGCAGCCGGCCGCAGTGGCCGCGCAGTGAATATCAAGAAGGGCCAGTTCGTCGCGCCGCACGATTTCCGGAACGCGGCCGATAAGGTCGCCTCCACCGGCAACGATCGAATTCTTCTCACGGAGCGTGGGACGACCTTCGGGTACAACAACCTGGTGGTGGATATGCGCGGCCTTGCGACAATGCGCGGGTTCGGCTGGCCGGTAGTGTTCGACGCCACGCACAGCGTGCAAACGCCGGGGTCCACGGGCACGGCCTCGGGCGGTCAGCCGGAATTCATCGCGCCGCTTTCACGGGCGGCAGTGGCGGCGGGTGTCGACGGCGTGTTCTTTGAAGTGCATGAAGCCCCGGAGCGCGCACTGTCCGACGGGCCAAACGCGCTGCGCCTGGACGGCGTCGCGGAGCTGTGGCAAAAGCTACAGCAGATCCACACGCTCGTGGACGGCTGACCAGAGCCGCCTCGCGAAAATCAGCATCAGCCCCAGCGCGAGCAGCGTCCATGTCCCTGGCTCGGGTATGCTGCTGACGTCGAGAAACAGAGGGGCGGCCAAGCTCGATGACTGCAGCAGCGTACCCGTAAAGCTGCCCGTGGCTGCATTGAACTGGAGCACCTGGCCGTTGAAATCGTCCTCCACCAGAAGTTGGCCATTCAGCAGCCCGAGGTCCGCGGGACCGCCGAGGCCGTCCTGGCCGGAGGACACGATGGTCTTCACCAGCGCGCGCGTGGTCTCGTTGTAGAGCAGCACCGAACCGGTACCGTCATTCGGATTGATAACCGAGGCGTAGACGTCGTTTCCCGTCACTGCCACGCCGACGAATGCCGTATCGGCGCCCGCGGGCGGTGAGAAGGTATCCACGACAGCGCCGTTCTGCTCGTTCAGGCGCAGAATTTTGCTACCGTCGAACGCCGTCACGTAGAGGAAGCCGTCGGGCGCGAACAGGAGATCGATCGGGCCGTTGTGCGACGGCTTGTTCAGCGTCGCGAAGACGCTTATGAAAGCGCCGGTCGCGCCGTTATATTTCAGGATCTGGTCGTTCGCCGAGCTGACCACATACAGATTGCCGTCCGGCCCGAACTTCACGTCCTGTGCCGAGCTCAGCCCTCCGCTGCCGGGCGCGACAAAGTTGTTCAGGAACGTGCCGGACGGCGTGTACCGGGCCACGTTGTTCGTGTTCTGCCCGGTGACGTAGATATCGCCATCGCCGCCGATGGTCACGCCGCTGGCCCCGCTCACATTGGCTGACACATCGATGGGGTTGCCAATGGGACTGCCCGCGGGCGTGAAGAGGCTGACCGTATTATTCGCGAAGTCGCTGATGGCGATTTCGCCTCCGTGCAGGACCGCGGCGGTTACCGCGAGACTCAGGGTTAGACGCGTTAGATACATCGCCGTTCAGTTTCGCCGTCCCTGGCGCGTGGCGTGAAGTCAGATGCGGTGGTTAACCGGTTGTTGACCTGCCTCGCGCCGGTTGTTAACGTAGCAGGATCAGCGGGATGGACAGGAACGGGCCGGCTACGGCGTCAACGCACGAACAGCGGATTCGCGCCCATCTGGAGCAAGTTTTGGCGAGTACGGCGCTGGCCGGATCGGAGCGCCTGCGCCGGCTCCTGCAGTTCCTGGTTGAGAGCGCGCTTTCCGGGCGCAGCATCGACGTCAAAGAGTACACCATCGGGATCGAGGTGTTCGATCGGCGGCCGGCTTACGACACCCGCACCGATTCCACGGTTCGCGTGCACATTGGCAAGCTGCGCGACCGCCTCGATCATTACTACCTGACGGAAGGCCGCGAGAGCGCGGTACGAATCGAGCTGCCGCGCGGCACCTACATCCCGGAGTTCCGGTTTATCCATGAGTCACCGCCCCCGCCGCGCCGTACGCGACGTTCGGCGTACGGGTGGGTGGCCGCGGGCGTGGTCGTGGCGGCCGCGATGCTCGTTTTCGGCCTGCGATCACGGCCGGCGCAGCCACGGTTCCAGCAGCTCACGTTCCGGCGCGGCCCCGTGACTGCAGCGCGGTTTCTGGCGGACGGGTCGGTGCTTTATTCCGCCGCCTGGGAAGGGCAGCCGTCGGCCATCTATGTCGCGCGGCCGGACCAGCCCGACAGCCGGCCCTTCGGCGCTCCGCCGGGCTCACACCTGCTCGCGGTTTCGGCTTCCACAGGTCAGGTTGCGGTGGCCCTGCGCGCGACGGTGCGCGAGATGCCGTGGGTGGGAACTCTGGCGATTACGAATCTGGCCGGCGCGGCGCCCCGCGAAGTGCTCGATGAAGTTTCCGACGCGGATTTTTCGGCTGACGGCCGAAGCCTGGCGGTGATCCACTGGGTCGGCGGCCACACGCGCATCGAATTTCCCATCGGTCACGTCATTTACGATCCCGCGCCGCCGGTCTGGCTGAGTCACCTGCGCATCGCGCCCGGCGGCGATCGCATCGCTTTCCTGGAACATCGCACCACGCTCGGCGATGATGAGGGCTGGGTCAGCATGGTCGATCTGCACGGCCGCAAAACCGATCTCGCGGGCCGCTGGATCTCCGCTTCCGGTCTCGCCTGGGCGCCTTCGGGACGGGAGATGTGGTTCACGGCCTCGGAAAGCGGAATGAACGCCGTTCCTCGCGCGGTCACGCTGAGCGGCAAATCGCGCGTGCTCCGGTCCATGCCGGGGCGTTATACGCTGCACGACGCCGCGGCGGACGGACGGGTTCTGCTCACGCAGGATACGGGCCGCGTGCGCCTCATGTACGGGGCCCGCGGCGCAGGCGAGCGCGAGCTTTCCTGGTTCGACGGCACGTTCTTCCGCGGCATGTCGAGTGACGGAAGCACGCTGCTGTTCGACGAAGAGGGCGAAGCGGGGCGAACCGCCGCCGGAATCTACACGCGATCGAGCGATGGGTCGGCAGCAGTGCGTTTGGGAGACGGATGGGCGATCGCGCTCTCGCCCGATGCGAAATGGGTTCTGGGCCGGTGGCGGCAGGCGGACCCGCCGCGCCTGGTTGTCTTCCCGGTTGGGCCGGGCGAATCGCGTCAGCTCGAACCGGGGGGAATCGACTTCCGGGAGGAAGGAACCTGGTTCCCGGATAATCGGCACTTCCTCGCGGTCGGGAACACCAGGGGCCGTCCTGTGCGCTGCTGGCGCGTGGATCGCCTGGGAGGGGCTCCCGAACCGGTCACGCCGGAGGGCATTGCGGGCCAGGTGCTGAGTCCGGATGGCGCGTACGTGCTGGCGCATGATGCCGCCATGCAGTGGAGTTACTGGCCCGTTTCGGGAGGCGCGGCACGGCCGATGACCGTGCTGCGGCCCGGAGATGCTCCTCTGCGCTGGGGCGGCGATGGCGCATACCTGTTCGTGCGCCGCGGCGCAGGGCCGGTGCAGATCGACCGCATTCGCATCCGGGACGGCTATCGCGAAACATGGCAGCTTCTGCGCCCGTCCGATCCCGCCGGCATCACGGAGATGTACGGCGCCGGCGTTTCGGCCGATGGCGAGCGCTACGCGTACTGTTTCATGCGGGTGTTTTCCGACCTGTTCGTCGCCGATCGGCTGGAGTAAGCCGCCCTGCTCGTGCAGGGCTAAGGGTCGCACGAGGCGGGCTGAGAGCCCGCCGTGCAAGCCAAAGGCTCGCACCACAAGGGTCGGGCCGGCGCTTGACATCATGTGTGGGAGTGCCGTATATATGGGACCAGCATATATATGGACCCCGAAGCTCCCGACCGCGAATGGAAGAAAGGCAGCGCCGAGCTGCTGATCCTCTCGCTGCTTGAAGATCAGGCCCGCCACGGGTACGACATCTGCAAGCTGATCGACGCGCGGTCCCATGGCGCGCTGCGGTTCCACGTAACTTCGCTTTATCCGCTGCTGTACCGGCTGGAGGAGCGCGGCTGGATCCAGGGCCGCTGGGTGGAAAAGGCGGGACAGCGGCGCAGACGTTATTACAGCCTGACGCGCGATGGACAGAAGGTGCTCGCGGCACAGCGGCGCAGCTGGCGCGAGTTCGTGGCGGCGATTGGCCGGGTAACGGGGATCGATTATGCCTGACTGGAAAGAGGAGGTCCTGCGCCGGCTGGCGCCGCTGAAGCTCGCGCCCGCGCGGGAACTCGAGCTGGCGGAAGAGCTGGCGGCTCATCTCGGCGACCGCTACGACGAACTCCGGTCGGCGGGGATCGCCGAGAACGAGGCGCGCGAGGAAGTACTCCGCGAGCTTCACAATGCGGACATCGTCACGGCAGAGTCGTTCCAGCGCGCGGGCGAGCCTCGGCGGACGGCGACTGAGCCCGGGGCCCCGAAGACGGCCAATCCGCTGCTGGACCTGATGCGCGATCTCCGTTACGGCGCCCGCGCGGTGCGCCGCAGCCCCGCCATTACGGCATTCATTGTCGCAACCGTCGCGGTGGGGATCGGCGCGAACACCACGGTGTTCACCATCATCAATACGTTTCTGTTGAATCCACTTCCGGTGCGCAACGCCTCGGAACTCGTCGCCGTGGCTTCGGCGGAAACGAAAACGGGCGCGCCCAGCGCCGATCTGCTGCCTGTCTCATTCCTGAACCTGCGCGACCTGCAGCGCAGGAACGCGGTATTCAGCGGTGTCGCGGGATACACCTCGCCCACCACCATGACCCTCGCCGATGGCGCCGGTTCGCGGCGGCTCTTCGCCGAAGTGGTCACGGCGAATTACTTCGACACGCTTGGGCTTTCCCCGGCGGCGGGGCGTTTTTTCAGTCCCGGCGCGAGCGGTCCGCCGGAAATCGTTGTGAGCTACGCGGCATGGAAGGTGAAGTTCGGCGGCGCCGCGGACCTGCTGCGCCGCACGCTGCGCATCAATAACGTGAACTTCGCGGTGATCGGCATCGCGCCGAAAGGGTTCATGGGCGTGAACGCGATTTTCGGGCCCGATGTCTGGATTCCCGCGGGAACTGCTCGTGAGCTGCTGGACAGTGAGCTTCGCGCTTCACTCAACAGTCGTGGCGCGGCGTTGTTCCACGGCGTGGGCCGGCTCAGGCCCGGGGTTACCGAAGCGCAGGCCGACGGCAATCTGAAAGCAGTCGGGGCCGCGCTGGAGAGCGAGTATCCGGACGTGAACGCCGGGCGAACGCTGGAGGTCCGGCCGATCCGGGAAGCGCTGTTCGGCGGCTCGCAGGCGCCCATGCTGTTCGGCAGCATCGGGCTGATGGTGGTAGTCGCGGTGGTGCTGCTGATGGCCTGCTGCAACGTCGCCAATCTGCTGCTGGCGCGTGCGGCATCGCGGCGGCAGGAGGTCGCAGTGCGGCTGGCCATGGGCGCGAACCGCGGGCGCCTGATCCGTCAGCTCCTTACGGAAAGCATTCTGCTCGGTTTGCTGAGCGGGCTGGTGGGTCTGGCGGCCGGAGTACTTGGCAACCGCTTAGTATGGGCGTTCCGCCCCGCCGAAGTGGCGGCGAACCTCCCCGACCCGAAGCTCGACTTCAGGGTCTTCGCATTCACGGTGGCAGTAGCGCTGATTACCGGTCTCGTATTCGGGCTGGCGCCCGCTCTGAGCGCATCGCGCGCCGATGTGGTCGAGGCGTTGAAGGAAGAGAGCCGGAGCGCCGGGCGGAGCCGCCGTGCTGTTTCCTTCGCCAATACGCTGATCGTGGGTCAGGTCGCGGTATCGCTGGTGGCGCTGGTAACGGCGGCGCTCTTCGTGCAGAGCCTGCGCCGGGCTTACGGTATCGATCCCGGGTTCGACGCAGGACATCTCGCCGTATTCATGGTGAATCCGGGCGAGCTCGGCTACGGGCAGGCGCGCACCGAACAGTTTTATCGCGAAGTGCGGGCGCGAGTGGCCGCCCTGCCCGGCGTCAGCTCCGACACCTGGTCGCAGAATATGCCGCTCTGGGGCCGCGTGGGGATCATCCAGATTGAAGGCCGCGAACAGCGCAGCAAAGCGGATGCGATCACGACCATTACCAATACCGTGGACACGGATTACTTCCGCACCATGCGCATCGCCATGCTGGAAGGCCGCGACTTCACCGCGGATGATCGCGACGGCGCGCTTCCGGTGGCAATCGTGAACGATACTCTGGCGAAACGGTACTGGCCGAATCAGGAAGCCATCGGAAAGCGCCTGAAGTTCCCCGGCGACGCGCGTTTCCGACAGGTGGTCGGCGTGGTGCGGACCGCCAATTACTCGACCATCGGCGAGCCGCCGCAGCCCTGTGTTTACGTGCCGCTGCGGCAGAACTACTCCAGCGGTATGACCCTGTATGTGCGCAGCGCTCGGGAGGCTTCGAGCATCATGACCGCGGTGCAGCATGAGATCCGCGCGGTAGATCCGCAGATTTCGGTCACCGATGTGCGCACCGGGCGGACGATCATCGACCAGGGCCTGTGGGGACCGAAGATCGGCGCGACGCTGCTCGGCGTATTCGGGCTGCTGGCGCTCGGGCTGGCGAGCATTGGACTGTACGGCGTGCTGGCGTACTCGGTGATTCGGCGGCGCCGCGAGATCGGTGTGCGCATGGCCATGGGCGCCGAGCGGCGCAGCGTACTGGCGCTGGTTCTGCGCCAGGGTATGACGCTGGTGGGCGTCGGCCTGGCGATCGGCATCGTTGTTTCCCTGCTGCTGGGGCGCGTTTTGTCGTCACACCTCTACGGCGTGAGCGCCGGCGATCCGGCAAGCCTGGCGTCGGCTCTCGGCGTACTGCTGGCGGTGGCCATGCTGGCCTGCTGGGCGCCGGCGTGGGCCGCGAGCAGAGTGGATCCAATTACGGCGCTGCGGGAGAGTTAAGTCGCGAACGTGTGTAGGCTCGGATGGATCACCTCAGCCACCGTCCTGCTCCACGAAGAACAGTAGACGCGTGACGGCTTCATCGACAATGCGAGTATCAGGCCGACAGGCGCAAACGCTGAAGCAGCCTTGTAAATTGGGGTTCGGTCCGCAGAACGTCCCAAACAGGTTCAATCTTCAGCCAATGGATGCCCGGCACTGCGGACGCATTGCAGGCCCTTTGCAGTGACTCGAGCGCCAAATCGTGTTCGCCCAGCCCGAGATGAAGGACAGCCACCTGCAGGGAAAGCATTGGATCGCTCATCGCGTCCATGCTCAGCAGTTGTCTCGCCTGCATCTGTCGATTCGTCCGCGCGTAACAATAACCCATGAATCCTGCCGCGAACACCGGCCCCTCGATTTTCGAAAAAGCGTCCTCTGCCTGTTCATACATCTTTTTGAAGAGGTAAGCCTCGCCCATCCAGCGGTGGGCCCACGGATAACCCGGATCGAGCTCGAGCGCACGCCGGCAGGCGGCGATTGCCTCATCGAAGTGCCGCAACATGAGCGCCAGCGTACCGATCGCACTTGTCATCACGGCTGACAGCGGATCTAACTGACAAGCCAGTTGCTGATGATGGATCGCTTCTTCCAGGCGACCGGCGGGTCCCAGAACCAGCGCGGCATAAAGCAGGTGCGCTTGGGCGCAATTGGGATTCAACCGCAGGGCGTGACGGAAGCGGGCCTCGGCGGCTTCCCAGTCATAGTCGTACGCGGCCGACGCGAAGGCCAGGGAGGCGTGCGCTTCGGCCAGGGCATCATCTATCTCGAGCGCCTTTTGCGCAGCAGCGCGGCCCTTCCGGATCGCCTCCTCTACCGTGATGCCGGCGTACTCGCCCATCAAATAGCAATCCGCCAGTCCCGCCCATGCCGGCGCCATGCCAGGCTGCTTCGCGAGGACACGCTCGAAACATTCAACCGCGGTATAGATTCCGGAGCGGGTTCTCTTGTTCCAGTGGTGACGTCCCTCGAGATAGAGCGCGTAACTCTCAAAGTCACTGCCATGAAACCGTTCAGTCCGGCTGCCCACGGCCGTGCCTCGGAACGCTGCCGCAATGGAATTGGCAATCTCCTCCTGAATCTCGAAGAGGTCCTCGTTATGCCTATCAAAACGTTGCGACCAGAGATGGCATCCGTCACTGGCGTTGATCAGTTGGGTGGTGATGCGCAGGCGGTCGTGGTCGCGCCGCACACTTCCTTCCAGAAGCGCACGCACGCCGAGGCGCGCTCCGATTGCGCGGACATCGCCCGTTTTTCCTTTGAAGTGGAAACTTGACGTCCGGGCAGCCACTTGCAGCCCCTGCACCAGGGTGAGGGCGTTGATCAGCTCCTCAGTAAGCCCATCGGCGAAGATTTCCCCCTGCTGGTCCTGGTCCAGGTTGACGAACGGCAGCACGGCGATGGAAGCTGGCGAAAGGTTCTCGACAGCCGGCTCTCGCAATTGCGGGCGACTGTTCCACCAAGCGTCGAGTTCCGATCGGTAGGCGAAAACAGAATCCGCGGCGGCGTGCCGATGCCGGTGCGCTGGCAGGTCTTCTGTTTTTTCCCAGCGCTGGACCGTTCGCACCGAGACACGGAGGTGCGCGGCGATCTCTTTCCAGGAGTTCAACCGCTCCAGCCCAGTGGCCGAGGCGTCCATTCTGCTGCGATTGTAACTCCAATACGGCACAGGAAATGGCACATGCGACAACAGACGTCAACGCGGCCGTGGCGCTGTTTGTCGCTTGTCCCGGCCAGAACACCGGCCATAGCCTTGGGTGGAGGCAGACATGAAACGACTGGTCCTGGCGTTTTTCGCGACATGCACGATGATGATGGCGCAACCTCAGATGTTTTACGGACGATGCACGGCGGACATACTCCGCGGCACGTACATCGCCTCATACGCTGGCTTTATCACAAGCGGGCCCGTGTCGGCTTACGTCACCCTGTTCGGCGTGGTGTGGATCGATCCCGGAAAGGAACAGAACATTGGTGGCGCGGTGACTGTTACAGGCCTTGGCCCCACGCCGATCTTTATTCCGACCTCCG
Source organism: Bryobacteraceae bacterium (assembly GCA_035653295.1). Taxonomy (GTDB): domain Bacteria; phylum Acidobacteriota; class Terriglobia; order Bryobacterales; family Bryobacteraceae; genus DASRCB01. Next base: position 2,545 of record DASRCB010000129.1, on the reverse strand, counting down.
GCAAGGCGGTTATTAACCCGGACTGCACGGGCACTTTGAGCCTGGGCGCCGCGGGCGGCCCACCAACCGAGATCGACCAGTTTATCTATGACATCTACAGCGCAACGCTCGTCGCGACAACGGTGCGCATTCAGGCGGGAAGTGTCGCGTCATTGGGAACGTGGAAGAAGATCTCCCTCATGCCTCGTGACGTGACCTGGCCGGCGCCGCCCGCGACGTAACAAATTGTTCTCCCGCCACCAACCCAGCTGGAGTAGGATGGCGCTGTGGGAGCCCTCGAAGACCAAAACACGTCCGTGGTGCAACAACTGGGGGAGGCTCTGAACGGCCACCGCTTAGACTTGCTGGATCGCCTGGTAGCGCCCGATTTCGTACGGCACTGCCAGGCGACGCCTGCGGTCCAGGTTCGGAGCCTCGATGACTTCAAACGTTTTCTTCAGGAAGAGTGGGTGGGTACTCCCGATGGCGAATCGAAGGTTCGGTTCATCGTCGCCCAACGAGAGTTCGTCGCGCTTTACTGGACCTATGCGGGGACGCAGAGGGGGCCATGGGGCCCTTTCCCGGCATCCGACCGGCGGTTCGAGGTGGACGTCAGCGGTATCTTTCGCCTGGAGCACGCAAAGGTCACGGAGTTATGGGTTACGTGGGACAATCTTGCTGTGCTGAGGCAACTCGGACACCTGTCTCTGCCTGCGGCAAAGGCATAGCGCAGCCGGCAACCCGGCGCCGACCGTTATTCCCCCAGCAGCTCGAAATAGCGCGCTACCGCCTCAATTCCTCGATAGAAATTCGGCAGATGGAACTTTTCGTTGGGCGCGTGCAGGTTGTCGTCCGGCAGGCCGAAGCCCATCATGACGCTGGGAACGCCGAGCGCATCCTTGAACGTGCCCACGATCGGGATCGAGCCGCCGGAACGGATGTAGACCGTTTCCCTGCCGAAGACCTGCTTCATCGCCTCGGCGGATTTTTCGATGAACTTGTTGTCCGTGTCCACCAGCGACGGCGCCGCCGAATGGATCAGCCTGAACTCGGCGGTGACGCCCTTCGGCGTAGCGGCCTTGACCGCGGCTTTGATTTGCTCGATCACTTCTTCGGGCCGCTGATCGGCGACAAGGCGCGTGCTCACCTTGGCTACGGCGCGGGCCGGAATCACGGTCTTGGCGCCTTCGCCGGTGAAGCCGCCGCGAATGCCGTGCACCTCGAAGGTCGGCCGCGCCCAGGTGCGCTCGAACACGTTCAGTCCCGGTTCGCCGGTCAGCGACGGCGCGCCGATCTCCTTATCGAGGTACTCCTTCTCATTGAAGGGAAGCTGCGACCACGCGTCGTACTCCTTTTTGCTGGGCTTCTGTACGCGGTCGTAAAAGCCCGGAATGCGGATGTGGCCGTCGGCGTCCTTCAGCTTCGTAATGATCTCCGCGATTGCCTGCATGGGATTCGGAGCCGCGCCGCCGTACACGCCGGAGTGGAGATCCTGGCGCGCGCCCTGGACGTGAATCTCGCCATAGACGATGCCGCGCAGACCGGTGCAAATGGTCGGCATCTCCGGCGCGAACATCTCCGTGTCGCAGATCACCGCCGCGTCGCATTTGATCAGCGCCGGCTTGCTCTGCACGTAGGACTCGATGTGTTCGCCGCCGACTTCCTCTTCGCCTTCGAGCAGAAACTTCACATTCACGGGCAGCTTTCCGTGCTGCTTCATGAGGGCTTCGGCGGCTTTGATGAGGATGAGCGTCTGGCCTTTGTCGTCCACGGCGCCCCGCGCGTAGATATTGTTATCGCGGATATCGGGCTCGAAAGGCGGCGATTTCCATTCGTCCAGCGGATCGGCCGGCTGCACGTCGTAATGGCCGTACAGCAGCAGCGTGGGCTTCCCCGGTGCGCCGGTCCATTCGGCATAGACCAGGGGATTGCCTTCACCTTCGATGAGATGCGCGTTCTGCATTCCCGCTTTGATCAGCAGTGAGCGCGCGAATTCGGCGGCGCGGCGGACGTCCGATTTGTGCTCAGGGTCGGTGCTGATGCTGGGGATTCTCAGGAAGTCCTTCAATTGCTCGAGGGACTCCTGCTGGTGCTCCTGGTAGTAGCTCATAAATTCAGATCAGTCTCCGCACTTTTCCGCCTGGACCAGGCAGCTGTAGAACGTCGGTCCGCCGCCGATGTCAGTCAGCCGGTCTGAGGTCAGAGTGTTGACACCGCGGCCATCGGGGAACTTCTTGTTCCAGCGAACCGAGGGCGCGCGCACAACGCCGGGGCGCACCTTGCCGTCGACTTCGGCGACGAGCAGGCAGCTGCCGCGGTCGTTGAAAATGCGGACGCGGTCGCCATTGCGAATCCCGCGCGGTTCGGCATCCACTCCGTTCATCCACAACACGGCCGTATCGCGATCCGTCTCGGCCCGGTTGCCGAACGTCGAGTTCATGCTGTCGTCGTTTTTCGACGAGACCAGCTCCAGCGGATAACGCGCGCGCAGGGTCTCCGATCCCAGCCGCGATTCCACGGGCGGGGTATACTCGAGCGCCGCCGGGTCGAACGCAAATCGGCCCGA
>DASRCB010000128.1:0-5188 GCA_035653295.1 Bryobacteraceae bacterium | reverse complement strand
CTTCGGTAAAGAATGGCTGGCCCAGCACGTAATCGAAACGCGTGCTGCCGTACGTCGGCGCACCCGTTGCACAGCAGAACGAGAACGGTTGCCCGCTGTGGTATGTATGGATCCCGCTCACTGCCCAGCCCCCAAGAACAGCGTTTACGAATCCGCCGTGATTCAGGAACTTCTTCCCCTTTCCAACAGGCAGTTCATAAATATAACTGATCACCAGATTGTGTGGGATGTCTTGGTTACTTACCGCTTTCTCGTTCTTCAGGTCGAATGGGTTCTGGGCGCTGCCGCCGCCGGCCAGCGTGGCGAAAAACGGCATGGCGCTGTCGGCGTCGGTCATGGTCTTGGAATAGGTGTACGAAACCAGTAGGTTCAGCCCGGCGTGGAAGCGCCGCCGAAGCTGGACTTCCAGCGCGTTAAACGATGACTGGCCCAGGTTCTCCAGACAACAGTCGGTGTTGAGCACGAAGTACTGGGGATACGGCTGCAGCGCCTGGAACAGGGGCCGATCCGTCGGGAAGCCGGCGTAAGGCAGGCCAAAACCGGCCGCCTGCACCTGCGATGAACTCATGGGCTGCGTCAGAAGCCCGCCGAGCGATAGATACTGCAGCGGCAGCCGGTTAATCGGGTCGAAATTGGAGCGCAGGTGCGTGGAATGCTCGCCCACGTAAGCAACATCGAGAATCAGGTCGGTGGCGAGTTGATGCTGCACTTCCATGCTCCAGTTCTGCACCATCGCCGGACGGCCATAGGACGGGTCGATGTAGGCATTCGCGGGGTTGCCCTGGAAGTTCACCTGGGAAGGATCCAGGAATGGCGGGTGCGCATAACCGGGGAAGCCCGATGCGAGTGTGAACGCGGGAGTAAACCCGTTGGGGCTGTTGAACTGCGGATTCGCCTGGAAGCCGGTTTGCAGGTCGGCGCCGAAATCGGCATACTGAAGCGCGGCGTAGTAGATGCCGTAGCCGCCGCGCAATACCGTCTTACCACCCAGCCGGCCTGGCGCCCAGGCAAAGCCAAGCCGTGGGGCGAAATCCTTCCAGTAAGTATTCGCCCACTTCTCATCCACATTGCCGTTCCGCCCGGGTCCCTTGCCGGCGAATACAAGTGCGCCGGGCCGTCCGCCCGCCGCCGGGTTTGGAGCCGTAAGACTGATGTTCGACGTGTTGCCGTGCACTTCCCAACGCGGTATCTCGACATCCCAGCGCAGCCCATAATTCAGTGTCAGAGTTGGCGTAATCTTGAAGCTGTCCTGAGCGAACAACGCCCAGTAGTTTTCGCGCCAGCGCGCCTGGCTCGCGTAAGCATTCACGTTTCCGCTGTCGGCCAGACCCAGCAGCATGCTCGCGATCCCGTTGCCGCTCAAACCGTTGGTGAGCACCGTGCCTGCTGTTTCGGCGCGCGCGAAGTTAATGCTTCCGGTAGTGTTGTTCAGCACGCCGGGCTCGTAGATCTGAGGCCGGACGTCAATGCCGAATCTCATGCTGTGCTTGCCCTTCACCCAGTCAAGCGTGTCGTTGATGCGATAGCCGTAATCGATGGTGTCGTTGTCCACCGTATCGCCGAAGCCCGTGATTGTGCTTTCGCCCGGTGAGATGCCAGGGAACGTGGGACCGCTCGCGCCCGGAATACCGAGGGTCTGGTTCCAGTTCTGGCCGTTGCCCAGCCGTACCCCCGCGCCGACGTTCTTGCTGTTGGTGCGATTGAAGCCCAGGTTCAAATGATCCAGCATGGTCGGCGAAATCGTGTAATCGTTCGCCAGCCGCATGTAATGGGTGAAGAAGTCCTGCGAGCGTCCGGCGCCGGCCACGTTGGGAAAGATCGGATTGGTCGAGAACCGGCTGTTATCACGTGAGCTGTACGTGAAGTAGATTTTGTCGTTCTGCCCGATGTTCTGATCGATACGGAAGGTCATCGTGGTATCGAGCAGCGGGAAGCTCCAGTTCAGTGTGTAGTTGTTGACCAGCCCCCCGGTAAGCGGAGCGGGATAGTAGGACAGCAGTTTTTGCCCGATCGGCGAAATCAGATTGGAAGGGATCGCGTTCTTGCCGGTCTCACTCAGGAACGAAGTCCGGCACTGCACGCCATCGACCGTCCGCGTCGTCGTGGGATCGAAAATCTCGCCGAAATAGATCGGCGCGTTGTTTTCACACGGATTCGTCCCGACCACTCTGGACCGGTCCAGCGTTTCCGAAAAGTCGCCGGTGCGCGCCAGCGCCGTCGGCACCGTGGTGGTTGATGAACCGCCCTGATTCTGGCGGTACTGCTCCCACGAGAAGAAGAAGAACGTCTTGTCCCGGCCGTTGTACAGCTTAGGGATCCACACCGGGCCGCCAAAGGTGCCGCCGTAATCGTTTTGCTTATCGAGCACGCGCGGCAGGCCAAGGTAATTGTTGTAAAAGCTGTTGGCGTCCAGATCTTCGTTGCGGAAAAGATCGTAGGCATCCCCGTGGAAATTGTTCGTGCCCGCTTTGGTGCTGAAGATCTCGATCCCACCCGTCGTCCGGCCGTACTCGGCCGGCATGGTCGATGTCTCCACTCGAAACTCTCCGAGCGCCTCCACCGAGGGCGCCGCTTCGTCGAAGGATGAGCCGTTTTCCGACCGGTACATGCTGGCGCCGTCCAGCAGCACTTCCGTCGAGTAGTTCTGGCCGCCGGTGATCTTCGATTCGAACGGGCCGCCGGTTGTCGCCCCGTTACTCCCGCCGCCGTTGGTGCCCGGTCCGACGGTTCCCGGTGTCAGGAACACGAAGGCCTCAGGCGAGCGCATGGATTGCACCGTGCTGCCCAGCGCGAGGGGAAGGTCCAGCACCTGTTTCGTCGTAACCACAGTCCCAACATCCGCCGTCTCCGCCTCGACCGTCGGCGCCCCGCCTGTAACGGTTACAGTCTCGGTGACCTCGCCTGGTTGCATGGTGATGTTGAGGGACGTGGTAGTCGCTACCTGCACCACCACTCCGGTCTGCTGAGCCGCCTTGAACCCCGCGAAGTTCGCGGTCACATCGTAGGTTCCCGCGTTAAGGTTTGGCAGCCGGTAATCGCCCGCCGAACTGGACTCCGTCTGACTCACCGCTCCCGTGGCAGTATTCTTGGCCGTAATCTGAGCGCCCCCGATGACCGCTCCCGTAGCGTCAACGACGGTGCCTGCAATCGAGCCCTGACTGGTTTGCGCCAGGGCGGCGGCGGAAAGAACGCAGCCGGCGATAATCAGAACTTTAACAAGGGGAAAGCTCTTCGACATGGGAGTCACCTTCAGCATGGAACGTGGATGCGCACACTTCTCGCTGGCGCCTGCACGAGCGCGATAGACGCGCGAAACCGATGTGCCCCTGAACTGCAGCCGGTTCGCCGAGCCAGCGAACTAACGTAAACAGACTAGACCTGTTACGCGACGTATGTCAAGCCGGTTGTAAGCGCATTCAGAATGCTGTCTTACATCATGAGACCCGACTTACTTTTTGCTTACCGTTAACTTACATCAGTAGGACCCTGTCGCGCCTGCCACCGATTCCGGCAACACCGGTGTCGCACGCGATACATTTGATCCATGCGAGTTTTGCTTGCCGTGGCAGCCATCCTGCTCGCCCCGACAACCCTGCTTTCCGACCAGCCGTTTTACGATCGGGTGCATCCATCCCGGATATTTAACGGCCCGCGGCACTACCGCATCTTCCTGCCGCGCGGCTACGAGAGTTCCGCCAAAGCGTACCCGGTCATCTACTATTTCCACGGTCACAGCGACCGATATACGCTGGAGCGTTACGATAACGGCGCCGATACGGTCCCCAAAATCGCGGATTTTGTGGCAACCCATGACGTGATCGTCGTCGCGCCCGATGGCTATGTGGCCCGCAGTTATTCCGCTTTTTACGGCGGCTCGCCCTGGGACATCCAGCAGCGCGATGTCGAGTACGACTTCGGCGAATACTTTCGGGAACTCGTCGCTCACATTGATGGCTCGTATCGCACCCTGACTGACCGCCGCCACCGCGCCACCTCCGGTCTGAGCATGGGCGGCTATATGAGCCTGTGGCTGAGCGCGCGTTATCCGGACCTGATTGGGAGCGCCTCCTCCTTCAATCCCGGACCGGAGTTCTTCGCCGGAGATAGGGACCATCGCGTTCTGTGGCGCCCGAAGGACCACGTCGCCAACCACGAACAGGTGATGATCCGTCTGGTTCGAGCCAGCGGCGATTACATCAGCCAGTACACGGAAGAGACCCGGATGGCGTACGCCCGCGCGCCAAAGGTCAGCTTCGAATACCGCCAGGACGAATACCACCGCCACTGGGCAACCAGCGTCGCCGAGACCTTCGATTTCCACATGCGCGCGTTTGCGACCGCCAGCCTCGACAACGTCCCGGTCGAATGGAGCCACGACGACCCCTACGCGCACTTCCGGGTCTGGAACTACGACGTGGAATCGACCGGCCCAGGCCCCGGCATTACTTATCTCGGCGATGTTACGCAGAACGGGTTCCGCCTTACCACGCGCAAATGGGCGCCCGACGGTCCGCCGTCCTCCCGCGAAATTACGGTTACCACGCCATCGCGCTATGAACCGGGAGCAACGTATACCATTGTCGACCGCGGCCTATCGAATAACGAGCTGCGGCGCCATACGATCAACGCCGACGCGGAGGGCCGCTTGACGGTCGCCACCGACGGCTCCGGCCATGAAATCAGTATCATTGGTCCAGGCGCGACTGAGCGCCTGCCGGTTCTTCTGCCCGTCACGAACTCCGATGTCCTTCGAGTCTCCCCAGGTGTGCGCGTGAATCTGCCGATCCGTGTCTACAACCCCGGCCTGAAGGCCATCACGAAGCTCACCGTCTCGGTTCGCAGCGATTACGCGACTGTACAACTGCCCGCGGAGGCGGCGCGCGTACCGCTGCTCGGTCCGGGCGAAACGGTCGACCTCTCCGACCGCCTCGCGGCAACATTCGTGGCCGGCGCGGGCTATTATGCACCGGCCCGAATCGAGGTCACGCTCGCCTGCGAGGGCCGTGCGCAGCAACTGCGCGACATCGACGTACTGATCGAGCCGAGTGTTATCCCGCCTCCACTCGCGGTCGAGATCCTGGACGGCCGCACAGTGACCTTGTCCGTGTTCCGCCAGAAAGGCAACCAGGGCGGCGGCGGCTCCGTTCAGCGAACCGTCACCGAGGGCCGCGGCAACGGCAACGGCGTG
>DASRCB010000127.1:0-9091 GCA_035653295.1 Bryobacteraceae bacterium | reverse complement strand
TGATCTCGTACTCCGCCGAACAAGGCGATATCTTCAGCGCCTCGGCGACGCTGGGCGGTTTACTCAGCTCCAATGACAACGCCGTTCGCCTGCTGCTGACGCGCGTCCGCGTGGGCAGCCCCGAATTCGACAACGCCAACTACATCGCTTCCGACTATCACGCCGGCGTTCGCTATGACTCCGACCGCCTTCCGATGGAAGAAGACTACGGCGTCCTCCGCAACCGCCTGTGGCTCTCCACGGACCGCGCGTACAAGACCGCGATCGACGCCATTGCACGCAAACGGGCCGCGCTGGAAAATGTAAACGTCACCGAAAAAATGCCGGACTACACCGCCGCGCCGCCGCTGACGCTGCTGCAGCCCATCGTCCGACACGCGGTGGACGAAGAGGCCTGGAAATCACGCATGCGCAGGGTTTCCAGCGAGTTCCTGAGCTTCCCCGACATCCTGGCTTCCGAGGCAACGGTGCAGATCATCCAGACCATGTCGTACCTGGCCAGCACCGAGGGCGCCATGATCCGCCGCCCCGACAATCTGGCGTTTGTTCGGGTGAGTGCAGTCGCCCAGGCGCCGGACGGGATGCTCATGCACGACGCGATTACCCTGCATGCGTTCGAGGCCTCGGCGCTGCCGCCGGAGGCCGATATGGCCCGCAGCGCGCAAACCGTGGCGCGCGAGGTTTCCGCTCTGGCGAAAGCTCCGGTCGGCGATACCTGGTCGGGCCCGGTACTGTTCGAGCCGATTGCCGCCGCGCAGCTTTTCGGCCAGCTCCTGGGCGGCAACCTGAAACTCGTGCGCAAGCCCGTGCTCCAGCCCGGCCAGACCGTCCCCTGGCTGGGCAGTGAGCTGGAAGGAAGGATCGGGTCAAGAATCCTGCCGGAGTGGATGGACGTGGTGGACGACGCCACTCAGGCCGATTACCGCGGCGCCGCGCTACTCGGTCATTACGAAGTGGACGATGAGGGCGTTCGGCCCCGGCCAACCGTGTTGGTGGAAAAGGGCGTGCTCAGGGGCTTCCTGCTGACCCGTACGCCGCCGAGACCCGATCTTACCGCCGGTTCCAACGGCCACGCCCGCTTTCCCGGACCGTTCGGCCAGGAGTTGCCGGGAATGGGCAACCTCTTTGTCCGCGCCACGAAGACCGTGCCCCTGGACGACCTGAAGAAGCAGCTTCTGGATCTCTGCAAGCAGCGCGGAAAACCGTGGGGCATCATCGTGCGAAAGCTTGACTATCCCTCTTCAGGAGGGGCCGCCGAAGTGCGCCAGATCACCGCCGAGAACATGCGCTCCGGCGGAGGCGGCCGGCCTCCTGTACCCCCGATTCTGGTCTACCGCATCTATCCGGATGGCCACGAAGAGCTGATCCGCGGCGTTCATTTTCGTGAGCTCGACATCCGCTCCCTGCGCGATATCGTCGCCGCTTCCGATGACAGCTACGTTTTCAATTACCTGGATGCGCCCGTGACCTTCGCCCTGATGGACGCCAGCGGCTTTGTCGCCCCCACCAGCGTGGTCGCGCCCGCCGTCCTGTTCGATGAGCTGGAACTCGAACCGGCGCGCGAACAGACTCCGCGCGTGCCCCTCGTTCCTCCCCCGCCGCTCCAGCCCGCCGGGTAGCCCCATGCGCCTGCTGAGCCGCTCCACATTTCTGGAAGCCATCTCCACCACGGTGCTGGGAACCGTGCTGTTCACCTTCGTTCTGTTCCTGCGGCAGATCGAGAAGCTGTTCGACATCCTGGTGCACAGCTCGGCCACGCCATTCGAGGTCGGCCGCCTGTTTGTGCTGGCGATTCCATTCACCTTCCCGTTCACCATTCCGCTGGGCGTGCTGGTGGGAATTCTGATCGCCCTCAGCCGCATGGCGAGCGACGGCGAAATCACGGCCATGCGCGCGTCGGGCGTGCCCGCCCGTATTGTCACCGCGCCCATTCTGCTGCTTGCGGTCATCGGTTTCACCATCACCGCGACATCCACGCTGTGGCTCACGCCATGGTCGCTGTGGGAAACCGATCGCACTCTGCACGACCTTGTTGCCGCCCAGGTCACCGCCGACGTGATGCCGCGCGTCTTCGACGAGGACTTCCCCAATCGAGTCCTCTACGTCGGCGAGGTAACTCCTGGGACCGTTCCGCGCTGGCGCAACGTCTTCATCGCCGATCTCTCCCCGGCCTCCGCCGACCGCTCCAAAGTCATCGAACGCGGCGATGCGCCCCGCATCACCGTGGCCGCCTCGGCGCTCGCCGTTCCCGACACGGTGCACAACCGCATCCAGCTGTCCATGCAGGATGGCAGCACGCACGTCGTCGGCAGGGACATCAATGATTACACCTGGGATCGGTTCCGTCACAGCGAGCAGCAGCTGGACGCCCAGAAGCCCGGGGACGTGCGCATCGCCAAAGAGATCAAGGAGATGGACACCATTCCGCTCTATCGCCTCGCCTACGTGAAGCGCGGAATCGATATCGATCAACGCACCGATGCGCGCATCGAGTTTCATCAGCGCCTGGCTCTGCCGCCGGCCTGCATTCTTCTGGCGCTGCTCGGGATCCCGCTGGGCGTGTCCTCACGGAAGGGCGGCAAGTCGACCGCCTTCGTGCTGACCATCGCGCTCGCCTTCCTTTATTACATGGCGCTCATTACGCTGGTCGGTCTGGCGCGCCAGCGCACCATTCCTGTTCCGCTTGCCGTCTGGGCTCCCGACGTTGCCTTTGCGCTGCTTGGCGCCATCCTGCTGGCTCGCCTCGAGCGGCCCGGAGATCGCGACTGGATCGCCGTGGTGCGCAACTGGTTCGCGTCCTTCATCGATTCCTTGCGCGGCGCCGTCCCGATTGCCGGCGGACGTTTCCGCCCCGGCATGGTTCGGCTTCCGCTGATGCCCCAGCTTGTGGACACGTATGTCCTGAGCGCGTTCGTGTTCTACCTCGTCGTGGTGCTGGCCGGCTTTGTAGCCATGGTCGAGGTCTTCACATTCTTCGAGCTGCTCAGCGATATTCTCAAAAACCACGTGCCCATGTCGCACGTGCTCGAGTATCTGTTCTATCTTGGCCCCAAGCTCATCTATGACTCGGCCCCGGTGAGTGTTCTGGTCGCGGTACTGATCACTCTTGGCATTCTCGCCAAGCACAACGAGGTGACCGCATTCAAGGCCTGCGGCGTCAGCCTCTATCGCCTCGCGATTCCGCTGCTGCTGGCGGGCATCGTTCTGAGCGGCGCCCTGTTTGCCTTCGATCACTACTACATTCCCGGCGCGAACCGCCGCCAGGACGCGCTGCGTAACGAGATCAAGGGCCGGCCCGTGCAGACCTGGCTCCGGCCCGACAAAAAGTGGATGCTCGGCAAAGGCTCGCGTATCTACTACTACCTGTACTTCGATCCCGTGAAACACGTCATGGCCGGCGTGCACGTCTACGAGCTGGATCCGAGCACGTTCCGTCTCATCCGGCATATCTCCGCCGAGCGCGCCTACTGGGAGCCGGCCCTGCACGCCTGGGTTTACGAGAACGGCTGGAGCCGCGACCTCGTCAACGGCCTGGAGCGTCTCAATGATTTCCGCGGCCGAGCCACGACGTTCGCCGAACTGGACGAGGGACCGGACTACTTCCTGAAAGAAGAGGTCCCCTCGCGGCAGATGAATTTCCGTCAGCTGGAGGCCTACATCGCCGAGCTCCAGCAGAGCGGATTCGATACCGGTCCGCTGCAGGTGCAGTTCTATCGCAAGTTCTCCGTTCCTCTGTTTGCGCTCATCATGGCCCTGATTTCCATTCCCTTCGCGTTTCTCACCGGGAACCGCGGGGCCATGGCGGGTGTCGGCGTTAGCCTGGCGATCGCTTTCACCTACTTCGCCGTGAGCTCGCTTTTCGAGCAGGTGGGCGATGTCAGCCTGCTCCCCGCCGCCGCCGCCGCATGGGCGCCCGACGCCCTCTTCGCGCTCGCCGGCCTGTACTTCCTTACAAGAATGGAAACCTGAGCCGCGTCCCGGCGCGATTCCGTTAAAGGCGCAGCGCCGCGGGGCCGATTGGTACGCAGAGCCTGATCTACGGGCGGAGTGTCCACTTGGCCGGAACAGCGAGCGATATCCACGTCATTGCCCCGACTTCCGCGGGGCGCCCGCATGCTCCGTTGCGCGGCGCGGCGGCGCTGCTCACGCCCTCGCTGTGCGATTTCTTCTTTCTGGCCGTGCTGCTCTGGCTGTTCATGGCCGGCCACCATGGCTGGAGCTCGCTGCTTGCCGACGCCGATACCGGGTGGCACATTCGCACCGGCCAGTACATCCTTCAGCACGGCCATGTGCCGCAGCAGGATCTGTTCTCGTTTTCGAAATCCGGGCAGCCGTGGTTCGCATGGGAATGGCTCTCCGACGTCGCTTTCGCCGTGGTCTTCTCCGCCTTCGGAATGAAGGGCATCGTGCTGCTGGCCGGCGCCATCATTGCCGTATTCACGACATTGCTGCTGCAGTACACCGTCTGGCGCGGGGCCAACGGTCTGGCGGCGATCGGCGTCACCCTGCTCGCGGCGGGGGCATCCACCATCCACTTCCTCGCGCGGCCGCACCTGTTCACGCTGGTGTTGTTTGTCGGGGCGGTGTGGCTTCTCGATTTCGACCGCGTTCGACCCACGCGGGCGGTGTGGGTTCTGCCGTTCGCCACCGTGCTGTGGACGAATCTGCACGGCGGCTTCGTCATTCTGCTGGTCTGGCTCGGCGTGCTGCTTTGCGGAGCCGCGGTGTCCGCGTTGATGTCGGGCGTAACGCGGTTCTGGAGCGCTCCTTCGGTCCGTCGCTATGCCGCGCTGCTGCTGTCCTGCTGCGCCGCGACCTTCGTCAATCCTTTCGGTTATCGCCTGCACCAGCACTTGTTCTCTTATCTCGGCTCGGGCTGGATTCGCGAGGTCGTTCAGGAATTCCAGGCCCCCACGTTTCGTGGCGAGAGTCAGCTTCAGTTCGAGATTCTGCTGATCGCCGCCATCGCGTGCGCCGGGCTTGCTCTTGCCCGCCGCGAATTCACCAGCGCGATCGCGGTTGGCCTCTTCGCGCATATGGCGCTCACCAGCGCCCGGCATATTCCCCTGTTTGCGGTCGTGGCTACTCCCGTCTTGGCGCTGGAGCTGACGCGCGCTTGGGAGCGTTTCACCGCCCGCGCTTCACGCGCCTCCATCAGCGGCATCCTGCATCAGATCGCGTCCGACACCACGCCGAAGCTGCGCCGCGCTGGCTTGCTCGCTCCGGCAGTGATCGCCATCCTCTTGTTTGCACCGCTCGGCATCGCCTGGCCGGATGATTTTCCTGAAGAGCTGTTCCCGGTGCATCTGGTTCGTTCGAACGGTGAGCTTCTCCAGAGCGGCCGCCTCTTTACCACCGACCAATGGGGCGATTACCTGATCTTTCACTACTGGCCGCGCATGCGCGTGTTCCTCGATGGCCGGACCGATTTCTACGGGCGCGCCCTGGGAACCGAGTATGTCCAGTTCCTGAATGGCCAGCCACAGTGGCGCCGCGTGCTGGACAAGTACCAATTCACTGCTGCCCTGGTTCCGCCGGATCTGCCCGCGGCGGCGCTTCTGCGGCAGGATGCGGGCTGGCGTGTGGTGGCCCAGGACAAGCGAGCGGTGCTGTTTGTGCGCAGCGGGGGCCAGGGTGTTCCCCCGTCGAGCGCCTCAGGTGTTTCCCCCGTTAACCCGCTGAAAAGCCCTGGTTTATCGTCCTCTCCCGCTGGTACCGAGCACGCTCAGAAGCCTAATGAAAAGCTCCCAGCCGACCGAAGTATATCGCAGGAGACCAGACCATCATGAAGCATGCAGGCCGCGGCAATGCGCCGCTGGATGTAAATCTTCGTCCTGTGCCGGTGGAATGGCTGGGTGGCGGACCGTGGCGGCTGCCCTCGGGGAAAGCGCTGGCGGAGTTCGCCCTCCAGGCGGGATTTCTCGCCCCCCTGCTGCTGGAAGGACGGCCCGGTTTCGGAACCGGATTCTTCTCCGGCCTGCGCGGCCCCAGGCGAAGCAGCAACCCGGAGAGGGCGGCGCACTGATGTCTGTTGTTCAGGCCGGCATGGCCGTGGCATTCGGCATGGCGGCCACTGTTGAGGATTTGAGGTCGCGCCAGATACCGAACTGGATTCCGGTGTCGGCGCTGGCGGCCGGCGTGGTCTGGCACCTGGCAGTGTACGGCTGGCGCGGGGTCGGCGCTTCGCTGCTGGGCGCCGTGGCGGGCTTCGGCGTCTTTTTGATTTTCTACCTGCTCGGCGGCATGGGCGGCGGCGATATCAAGCTGATGAGCGGATTCGGCGCGGTCATCGGAATCGCGCATATTCTCGCCGCTGCTTACGCCGCGGCCATATGTGGAGCGGTACTGGCTGTGTTCGTTTTATGCCGGCGCGCATGGCGCCGGCGCCGCGAACCTTCGCGGGAGGGCGCCGGCGGCGAGTCGGCCTCCATCCCTTATGCGCCGGCGATTGCGGCAGGGGTGTGGCTCAGTCTGATTGCCTGAAGCGGTGCGGGTGACGCCGCCGGGCCTGGAGAACAAATATGGATCGCAGATTTATCACGGTTTTGGGTGTCAGCCTCGTGGGTGCGCTGATCATCGCCAGCATCTTCTACCAGATCACGGCCCGCGCCAGCGGTGGCAAACGGGCCGAAGGTCAAATGGACACAAAAGAGATCGTCCTTGCCGCAAGGCCGCTCACCGTCGGAACCATGGTGAAGCCTACCGACGTCAAGGTCGGCCATATCGTTGCCGCCGCGTTCCCCAAGGGCGGCTTCTCCAAGGTCGAGGAAGTGGTCGACCGGCCGGTGATCAGCAACATCCTGCTGGACGAGCCCGTTCTTGAAGGGCGGCTCGCCGCCCGTGGGAGCGGTCTCGGCCTCGCGCCCATCATCCCGGTGGGCATGCGCGCGGTCTCCGTGCGAGTGAACGACGTGGCCGGTGTGGCCGGCTTCGTGATGCCGGGCATGAGAGTCGATGTCCTGGTTACCGGCCAGCCGCCGGCCGGCGACACGACCATGACCGCAACCTGTCTGCAGAATCTCACGGTCCTCTCCGCTGGAACCGTGGTGCAGCCCGACGCCAAGGGCCAGGCCATGCCGGCGCCGACCGTAACGTTGCTGGCCACTCCGGAGCAGGCCGAGATTCTCACCCTCGCCAACAATCAGGGACGTCTGCAGCTGGTGCTGCGGAACGGCAGCGATCAGCTGGTGGCCAAGGCGCAGGCCAAGGAAGTCGCCGAGCTGTACGGCATGCCGCGCAAGCCCATCCATCCGCCCGCCGAGGCGAAGCCCCGGCCGCGTCCCGCTCCTGTCGCCGCGGCCGCGCCGGTTCCGCCGCCTCCACCTCCGCCTGATCAGATCGTGGTCATTCGCGGAACACAGCGCTCGGTCGAGACCGTAGGTCCGGCGCGCATCAGTCAGTAAGGGAATGAGGAACAAGGCCATGAATATTTCACGTACATTCGGAGCGCTCCTTTTTGTCTCGGCGCTTGCTGTTGCCGGCGGTTCTCCGGAATCCACGCAGCAGGACCTGCACCTGACCATTGGCAAAAGCGTGGTCATCGATTACCCGGTGGAAATCGGCCGCATTTCGACCAGCAACCCGGACGTCGTCGACGCCTCGCCCGTGACCACGCGAGAACTGCTGCTGCACGGGAAGTCTTCCGGCACAGTCACGGTCATCGTGTGGAGTAAGGCCGGCGAGCGGACGTTCTACAACATCTCCGTGGAGCAGAACCTCGAGCCTCTGCGCCATCTGCTGAAAGATACTTTCCCCGCGGCGGAGATCCATGTGGAATCCTCGCACGACACCCTGGCGCTGACCGGACGCGTCCCCGACAAGGATGTGGCCGATCGCGTCGTAGCCATGGCCACGTCTTTCGGCAAGCAGATCGTTAACAATCTGGTTGTCGATGCGGCCCCCGTGCAGCAGCAGGTGCTCTTACACGTCAAATTCGCCGATGTGGATCGGACCGCCGCTTCGCAGTGGGCCTTTAACCTCATTTCGACCGGCGCGACCAACACCATCGGCCGCATCACCACCGGCGGCGCGGTGGCGCCGACCCCCGGATCCATCGGCGGCGGGCAGAGCACGTTCAGCATCAGCGATGCCCTGAACATATTCGCCTTTCGCCCGGACCTCAATCTCGCGGCCACCATTCAGGCGCTGCAGTCCCGCAATCTGCTCCAGATCCTCGCCGAGCCGAATCTGGTCACCAGCGACGGCAAGGAAGCAAGCTTTCTTGTCGGTGGCGAGTTCCCAATCCCGGTGCTGCAGGGCGGCGGCAACTCCGGCGCCGTCACCATCCAGTTCCGCGAGTTCGGCATCCGGCTCAACTTCACTCCGGAAATCACCGGCAACCACACCATCCGCATGCACGTGCGGCCGGAAGTTTCGAGCCTCGACTATACCCATGCCGTCTCGATCAGCGGTTTCGTGATTCCGGCCCTGTCCTCGCGCAAGATGGAGACGAATGTCGAGCTGGGCGAGGGACAGACCTTCGTCATCGCCGGCCTGATCGACAACGAAGTGACGGAGTCGTTCGCCAAAATCCCCGGGCTGGCCAGCATTCCGATCCTCGGCGAGTTCTTTAAGAGCCGTTCGCTGACCAAGTCGAAGAACGAGCTGCTGGTGATGGTGACGCCCGAGATCACGCACCCGCTCCAGCCCGGCCAGCCGGCGCCCATTCCCGTGATGCCGCGCGAGTTCATGGGCTCGGCCCTGCCCACCAGCGTGGACACGGCAAAGGCCGCCTCGCACGCCAGAAAGTAGAACGCACGAAAGGCAGAGCGATGAACGGCAGGGCGCCCGAGCTGATTGCAGTCATGATCGCGCCGGACCGCGAGCTGGCCAGCCAGTTCGCGGAGTCCGTGCGGCAGACCATGGCCTTTCAGGTCAGCGCGGAGCTGAAGTCCTATCCGACGCAGCAGGCACTCGAAGTACGGCTGCGTCAGATCCAGCCGGACGTCGTTCTTCTCGATACCGCCACCGATCTCAACGCGGCATGTGAGATCGTCCGCTGGGCCGTGGCCGGGCCGGAACCTCCGCTGGTCGTGGGACTGCACTGGAAGGACGATCCGGACGCGATCCTGAAATCGCTGCGCGCCGGCGC